>JAFMEI010000007.1 GCA_017856815.1 Ilumatobacteraceae bacterium | reverse complement strand
CCGCAGACTCGGGACCGATAATCCGTGAAGATCATGCGTTCTCATGACATGAACTAATTGTGGGAACATGCCGCCGACGCTCAGCAAAGTAGCTGCCAATCCAAGAAGCTCGATCGAAACCGAGTATGAAGCAACCGAAATCAAGATCGAGCCACCGAAAAACATGCCGAAGAATCGCCAAGTCATCTTCTTATGGCGAATCAATACGACTGATATCAAAGTCTGTGCGGAAGTGAACGCGACGTTCGCCCAATAACCAGCGGGAATGTTCTGCCAGAAGGAATAAAAAAACCAGAGGTTGCTGCCAAGAATTGCGTATGCATTTCCAAGTGGCGCAATTCCTTGGGTGGTGTCATGCCGAAACGACCGATACACCTGTGGCCAGATGAAGAAAATGCTGGAGAATGTGCACCACCATCCAAAGGCATCTTTCCAATCCACGAGTCACCACCCTATGTCAGTGGCAATTACGAAGCATGCGATTGGATTACAACTCGCGGCGAAAGATGAGTCCCGGAACCTTTAAATCCCCGTCAGGAAGAAGATCAACGGTTGGACCAGCCACCGAGAAGCCCGCTTTGGTTACGACCCTCTGTGATACCGAGTTTGTCTCAGCAATCCGTGCCGTTGCGGCTACAACATCATTTAAATCTGTGAGCCAGGCAACAACTTCGTCCACCGCCCGCGTACATACACCCAGGCCACGGGCCCATGGCGCAATCCAATAGCCAAGTTCTGCCACGTGATTTTCAATTTTGTGCACACTGATTAACCCAAGACCGACGTCTGTCACATCGTTTTCCCAGATCGCCCACCGATATCGCTCTTCCACCCCTTCGCCCCGACAGAAACCTTCGGCGTGCTCCATCAAATAGGGTCGCGGAACCTTGGTCCAGCGCTGAATCTCGCCATCCTGGCAAGCATCAAATATCCATGGTGCATCCGAGTTTTTGACATCACGTAGAACCACATTGAGCACGGCGTAAGCCTAAACAGTCGCGCCAGTATCTCCGTTATGAATTATGGGTTCGTGAATTGCATAACGCCGTCGTCAACCTTGCCGTACCGGAACATCTCGCGGTCACGTTTGTAATTCTGTGGATTGATCCAGGGCTCCTGATTGCCCTGTCGTGGCATCAGATGCATAACGCGCTGCATGTAGCCAGATGAAAATTGGTCGATCCACGGGCGTTCTGGCATCGCGGCATCGGAGTCTCGCAACACCGGAGTGCAGATCTTGGTGCCGGTCTTTCGCATCTCATTAAGCAAGCGACACACGTATGTGCTTGTGAGGTCGGCTCTTAGCGTCCACGAGGCGTTTATGTACCCGAATGTTGAACCCATGTTTGGCACGCCTGAGTATGCAAACCCCTTGTAAGTCCACGTCTTTGAAAAATCGAGATCTTTGCCATCGATGGTGAACTTCAGGTTTCCTGGAGCCACAAGTAGTTGTAGCCCAGTTGCCATCACGATGATGTCAGCAGCAAGATGCTTTCCAGAATCAAGAACAATGCCGTTCTCGTTGAATTCCTTGATTGTGTCGGTAACTACCTCGATACGCCCTTCGCGAATCCCTTTAAAAAGATCTCCATTCGTGACCAAGCACAGGCGTTGGTCCCATGGGTTGTAAGGCGGGGTGAAATGCTTTTCAACGTCATAGTCAGGCCCGAGTTCTTCGCGTACAGCATCAAGAATCTTCTTCTTGACCACGTGTGGAGCGGTACGGGTTTTCCCATAAATGAATTGCTGCATCACGGTGTTTTTCTTGCGCGTGACCGCATAAGCCGCGCGCGGTGGCAACACCTTGCGCATGAAGTTGGCAAACTTGTCGGTGTCGGGTCGCGCCACCACATAAGTGGGTGTGCGCTGAAGCATGGTTACGTGTGACGCCGTAGTCGCCATTGCCGGCACCACCGTTATCGCGGTGGCGCCCGAGCCGATTACAACTACTTTCTTTCCCTCGTAGTCAAGATCTTCTGGCCATTTCTGGGGATGAACAATCGTTCCGTGAAAAGTTTCAATGCCCGCAAAGTCAGGTACATAACCGCCCTCATATGAGTAGTAGCCAGCACACATGTACAGGTAGTTGCAGGAAATTTTCTCGTGCTCTCCACCGCTGCGGACTACGTCAAGCTCCCATGCGGCACGTGTGGTATTCCAACTCGCGCCAACGACTCTGTGACCCAGGCGAATGTATTTGCGAATTCCATATTCATCGCAGGTCTCATTCAGGTAGTTGAGAATTGCTGGACCATCGGCAATTGACTTGTCCGCGCGCCAAGGTTTGAACTCAAACCCAAGCGTGTGCATGTCGCTGTCAGAACGGATGCCTGGATAACGAAAGAGATCCCAGGTGCCACCGATACTGTCACGCCCTTCGAGGATCACAAATGTGCGATCAGGGCATTTATCTTGCAGGTGGTATGCAGCTCCGATACCAGAGAGCCCACCGCCTACAACGACTACATCAAAATGTTCCATCACGCCTCCGATCGCATACTACGACCGGATCCGATCAGGCCATCTTCTCCTGGAGTCTGCGGTCTAGTGCTGCGAGATAGTCCTCTGTCGTCAGCCACTTCTGGTCCTTTGAAATCAGGATGGCGAGGTCTTTGGTCATCTCGCCCTGCTCAACGGACTCCACACAAACTTGCTCGAGTTTCTCAGCGAAATCGATAAGCGCGGTGTTGCCGTCGAGTTTGCCGCGATGGATGAGACCACGGGTCCAAGCGAAAATCGAAGCAATTGGGTTGGTCGAGGTCTTGTTTCCCTTTTGGTGCTCCCGGTAGTGACGCGTGACTGTGCCATGTGCGGCTTCGGCTTCAACGGTCTTTCCGTCTGGAGTGAGGAGCACTGAAGTCATGAGTCCAAGCGATCCGAAACCTTGTGCCACTGTGTCTGATTGCACGTCGCCGTCGTAGTTCTTGCAGGCCCAGACATAGCCGCCTTCCCACTTCATTGCAGAGGCAACCATGTCATCGATGAGACGGTGTTCATATGTGAGACCAGCAGATTCAAATTCTTTCTTGAATTCACTTTCGTAGATTTCTTCGAACAAATCCTTGAAGCGACCGTCGTAGGCCTTAAGGATTGTGTTCTTGGTGGAGAGATATACGGGATAGTTACGCTGCAGGCCGTACCGCAACGAAGCGCGTGCAAAGTCACGAATGCTGTCATCGAAGTTGTACATGCCCATTGCCACACCGGAGCCGGTGAATTTTGCAACTTCCATTTCAATTGGCTCGCCACCGTTGTCCGGAGTCCAAGAAATGGTCACAGTTCCAGGGCCGGGGACTTTGAAATCTGTTGCTTTGTACTGGTCGCCGTGCGCGTGACGACCGATCACGATCGGTTTGGTCCAGCCAGGCACAAGACGCGGAATGTTGCTGCAGATGATTGGCTCACGGAATACGACGCCACCGAGAATGTTGCGAATCGTGCCATTAGGTGACTTCCACATTTTCTTCAGCTTGAATTCTTCAACGCGTGCTTCATCGGGCGTGATAGTTGCGCACTTGATGCCCACACCGTGTTTCAAAATCGCATTGGCTGCGTCCACCGTGACCTGATCATTGGTCTCATCTCGGTATTCCATGCCGAGGTCGTAATAGTCAATCGGAATATCGAGATACGGAAGGATGAGGCGGTCTTTGATGAACTGCCAGATGATTCGTGTCATCTCGTCACCGTCGAGGTCTACGACGGGATTGGCGACCTTGATCTTGGCCATGTGAACTCCTTCGCGGGCAGCCCGTTTGCTGCAACTTGTATTGGACTTGTAAACCTTAGCGCAGCCCCAACAGGACCAAGGCTTAAGCAGTGATCAGCCGTAGATTCAAAGAATGGAATTCGGCTGGACCCCCGAACAGCAACACCTGCGCGATAAGGCCAGGGATGTGGCCGTGAGCGCCGTCAAAAAATATGGCCGCTCAAATGACGCATGGATGAATGGCTATTCGCGGGAGTTTTCAATGGAACTCGGTCGACTTGGCTGGATTGGTCTCACTTGGCCAAAGGAATTTGGCGGCGGTGGCCGACCAGCGATTGATCGATTGATAATCGCCGAAGAAATGATCAAAGCCGGCGCACCAATTGCCGCGTCGTGGTTTGCGGATCGACAAATGGGCCCGACGCTGATCCGATTCGGCACCCAGGAACAGCAAGAACGATTCCTGCCCGAGATTCTCGAAGGCAAGGTGACTTGGTGCATCGGCATGAGCGAACCCAACTCAGGTAGCGATCTTGCTTCGGTGCAAACTTTTGCCCAACGCGATGGTGATGAATGGATCATCAACGGCCAGAAAATTTGGACCTCATTCGGTGCCGATGCGGACTACTGCTATTTGATTTGTCGCACTAGCCGCGAGGGGCGTCCTCACGAAGGCATCAGCGAAATTGTTGTGCCAATGAATACCCCAGGTATTGAAATTCGCAGGATTAAAGATCTGACCCAAAACCGGCACTTCTGTGAGGTCTTCTACAGCGACGTTCGTGTTCCGATCACCAACATGGTTGGATCCGAAGGTGGAGCTTTCAAGCAAACCATGGTGCAACTTGAACACGAACGCGGCGGCATCGATCGTCTCGTATCCAATTACTACCAATACGAATATGCAAAGGCTCGCGCTGACAAGCACGATCCGCTCGTACGCCAAGAGATAGCCAAACTGGAGTCCGGCTTTGCAATCGGCAGGATCCTCGTGGCTCGTGAAGTTCTCCAGCAAGCCCCCGCGGGATTCGCCGCCGCCACCAAATGCTTCTGCACCGAACACGAGCAACGAGTGGCTGAATTCGCATGTCGGATCCTCGGCCCAGAGGCCACTCTGCTGGATGATGTAACCAATGGACTCGCATACGCTCCCGCATACACAATCATGGGCGGCACTTCGAATGTCATGAGGAATATTCTCGGAGAGAGAGTTCTTGGCCTCGCTCGCTGAGTTCAACATTGGGGGAAACATGGATGATCTGCTTGCGATCTCATCGGAGGTCATAGACGAACAAAAAGTCGATGTCTTGATCAACCGTGTGAACCAACAGTTGAGCGAGGTAGACGAAGGTCTCGCGATGGTTGAATCCTTTAGCCATTGTGTTGCCTGGGACCACGGCGATGGCATTGCGTGCTTTGATGCCAGTGGCGTGCACACAGGTGCTGCGGTTGTTGGCGAGATTGCAAAATGGCGCAACAAGCCAATCTCACACCTTTTTTATACACATGGTCACGCAGACCATGTAGGCGGCAGTGCCGCTTTTGCAGCCCACGCTCAATCTCGAAGCGATCACAAGCCGCTCGTTATCGGACACGAGAATGTTCCGGGCCGCATCCAGAGGTATCGCGACACAAACAACTGGAATCTTTTGATCAATGCTCGACAGTTTGGTGGCATCAATTCGGACATGAACTTGTCGATCGGTGAAGCGAGCGCAGGTGTCGAGGTCAAGGACACTGGCAAACAGGCACGCCGATTCCTCCCCGAAAACACTCTTCTCCCCGACCAAACTTTTGCTGAACAACACAAGATGAGTCTCGGTGGAGTCGAGATTGAATTGCACCATTCAAAAGGTGAGACCGATGATCACTTGTGGTGTTTTGTGCCAGAGAAAAAGTGGATCATGACGGGTGACTTCATTATCTGGAACTTTCCAAATGCTGGAAACCCCCAGAAGGTGCAGCGCTACCCCATCGATTGGGCGCGCGCATTGCGCAAGATGATCGCCCAAGAACCCGAATTGCTCCTACCCGCACATGGTCTACCAATTACCGGAAAGGTACGCATCGCACGCGTTCTGCACGAGATTGCCACCGCACTTGAAGACCTCACAACTGAGGTGATCCGAATGATGAATGAAGGCCACACGCTCAACGACATCATTCACACGGTGAAAGTGCCACAAGAGACAATCGCTAAGCCCTACTTGCGACCTCTATACGACGAGCCCGAGTTCGTCGTCCACAATGTCTGGCGCCAATTCGGTGGTTGGTGGGACGGTGAAGCTTCAAGTCTGAAACCATCACGCAACTCCGAACTTGCATCTGCAATTTCTGAATTAGCAGGCGGCCCAATGGTGCTCGCGAATCGTGCAGTTGAAGCCATGAATAACGGCGATGAACGACTCGCGTGTCATCTTGCTGACCTTGCGGGATGGGCTGCTAGTGATGACCCCGATGTTCACGCGATTCGAGCCGACATTTACAACCGCCGGCGCAAACTAGAGCTGAGCCTGATGGCTAAGGGTATTTACAAGGCCGCGGCGCGAGACTCAGAGGCAGTGTTTAAGCCCGCGCAAGACTGACCAACACGAGCGCCACACCCGCACCGACCATGCCAACGAGATGTGAGCGTGACACGCGTTCCTCGTCAAGACTCGTCGCCAACATCACGGTACTTACGGGATACAGAGCGGTCACCACCGCGACGATGATGAGCATTCCATGCCGCGTGGCGAGCAAGTAGAGACCATTCGACAAAGTATCAAGCACGCCAGACGCAATAGTTATTGCTAATGCTGATCGGGGAACTGCCAAAGACTTTCTCGCAACCAGTGCAACGATCAGCACGGTAGGAATTGAAGACAACCGCATCCCGAGTAGCGGCCACATTCCCGCATCGTCTGAGGTGTGGCTCAAGAGCACGAAGATCAAACCAAAACATGTACCTGATGCCATCGCCATCAGAATCATTCGCCAGGATGCGTCAACATGACGTGCGCTCGTCGAGGAACTAACAAGTGCCACGGAAGTGACCGCAATCGCTATCCCTATCATTGCCAACACACCGGGGCGTTCGCCTTGAACAAAACCGAATACAACGGGAACAACCGCACCGACCACCGCTGAAATTGGTGCTGTCACAGTCATAGCGCCACTTGCCATTGCTCTATAGAACGCAAGCAAACCCGCCCCACCCGCAAATCCAGCCAGCAGTCCCCAGCCCCAGTCCGAAGCCGCCGGAGCAGCTTCCCAATCGGCGAGCAGCAAGATCGCAATCAGCACCACGGACGCCAATTGCCCACGAACCGTTACGGCAGCTGAAGTTGCATGGCGTGTGGCACGACCACCGCAGTAGTCGGCTACGCCATAGAACAGCGCAGAAAAAGAAGCTAGAAGAATCGCCATGTGGGTTGGAGAAGTTTTACAGACGCTTAGTCCGTTTCGGGTGACTCCTCTGGAGTTTCTCCCTGCAGATTCTCCAACGCCTCTTTGAGTCCTGGATAATCACTATCCACTGCCATGATGCGCTCAAGGTCATTGCGCGCCATGCCACGCTTCCCCTCCGCCAAGTAACACGCGGATCGTTCAATCCAAGCACGATTACGGACTTCCACATTTCGTGAACGAATTCGAAGTGCCTCTTTGAATGCCTCACGGGCAGCTACAAACATCTCTTTTTCCCGCAAAGAAATGCCTCTAAAGACACACAGCAGAGCAGTGGCATCGTCTTCATTTGTTATGCCATCGGTCATTTCAATCACTTCATCAAAGCGCTCTTGCAGAATGAACAGTTCCGCAAGTGACACCGCAGCAACGGAATTGATCTGCTCGCCGTCAATTAGATCAATTGCCAATTCCAGTTCGCCGGCTTGCTGGTAGATCTCTACAAGTGCGAGCGCAATCGCTTCTCGCGTGAGACCCGCTTGGGTCTGCACCCCAGCGGCAACGGTTACAGTCATCTCCACCCCAAAGTTCATGTACTTTCGCGCAATCGGCTCACTGTTGGGCTCGCGACCCGTTGACCACGCGAGCTCCAGCCATTTGCGCGCCTCGGCGAAGTCGTCTGTATCGCCTGACTGCAGACACATCATCCCTGCAAGTGCACCCATAGATGCCCGCACTTCGGAGTGTTTGCTCGCCATCTGGCCAATGGAGGCTACGGTCATTTCTTCCAACGCCTTGCAGAATTCTTTCTCAATTTTCGGCGCGAACCACCCTGGTTTACGTGGCTGAGGTGGAGGTGGTGGAGTGGCTGACCGTGAAGAAGCACGACGGCTTTTACTGCTCCCATAGCTCTTGGTCTCACGCCACGACATGCCAGTTCCCGGAATACCAACAGATCGTGTGCGACCACGTGGGCCATAACCAACCCGCAAGCCAGGCACACCGAATGAGGCACCAATTCCGGTCTTAGAGAAATTTAATCTGACACCAGGCATCAACTTGATTGAGCGCTGAAAACGAAAAGCCATTGTGATTAACGAGTGGCTATTGCGGCTTCAGCACTAATTGTGGCGAAACTCTCTCCGAAGGGACGGAAATCAAAATCAGCACAACCGGGCACGAACGGCATCAGTATTGCTCGCCCCAGATACGCGGCGTTGCTGCACTCAGATGCCGTCAACTGAATTCCACGCGGCCCTTGTGACGATGCAGCGAATCGCTCCTGGTATTTCGCATATTCATCCAACAACACAGCACCGATATCGCTGTGATGCAACCCTGCGACATGGGCTTCGAGCCGAAAACGGAGGTACTCGCGACGACTTGGGCTCAGATGATTAGTGATTGTTTGGCCAATTACCAATACCAGATCATTCATGTCTTCAGAATCATGGCGCGCGATGAGGCTATGGCTTAGCGCGTGACGAATCGTCTCGGCCAATAGTTCTGATTTGTTTTCGAGGTGTTGGTAAATGGTCGAAGGATTGTGCCCCCACTTGCGGGCGATCCGCGACACAGTCGCGTGCTCAAAACCAGAACGTGCAATAACCGAACGCGTTGCAACCAGCAAACTTCGAATCAGTGGATCGACTTCTGTTTCGTCATTGTCAATAGTGGGCACAGTTGCATGCTGTCGTGGACCAAAATCACGAACGCTGGTGACGCGTCCTAGCCGCACCACTGTCTCAGCTACTGCCCGAGCAAATTTACGACCGTTCGAAAACGGAAAATAAACAATTGTGCCGAGCAGGATTGACAACGTGGCAAATCTCATACCACTAAGCGGAGCCGGCGCTTTTGCAACGGCCGCAACAAATGGAGCAACCACTTCTTCAAGTTCGTCCACGCGGTTAGCGATTGCAAGTGCCTCCACAGCTAGTACCAACTCTGTGGGTGGCTCGAGCATCCAATTGACAAGATCATCAACTAGTGATTTGTCGTCTGGGTTTAGTACTGCGGCCTCATATAACGCCAGAAACGCTTCGAGTGCAGGGCGAAAGCGGAGCTCCCATAAGGCAACGAGCATCTCAGAGCTGTTTTCAAATCGTGAATAGATCGCGCCCGTTGTAAGCCCCGCAGAGCGTGCAATGGTTGTAAAGGTCACGTGATCTAAGCCCGTGAGCATGAGTTCTGACTCTGCAACATCAAGAATCAGTTCGCTGGTCCGAATCGATTTAGGTGTGGCTCCGCCCTTGTATTTCATGCAAACCCCTCTGCGTGGTGGGCACGACGGGACTCGAACCCGGGACCTCCACCGTGTCATGGTGGCGCTCTAACCAACTGAGCTACGCGCCCTAAAGGCAATGCCTATTAGGCGGAATTCAGGCTAGCAGCGGGCAAGTGTCGCAGGCATTTCGGAGTTTTCAAGAGCCCGCAACCAGGCGCACAGCGATTTCATTGGCCACTAGGCGCCCACGTGGGTTGAGGCGAATCCTGCCATTTTCACGAGTCAAGAACTCCTCAAGCATCTCTAGATCGGGAGCCAGCAAATGACGTTCGTCGATTCCATCGCGCATACGCAGCGCCAACTGAAGCGCTTCAAGAGTTCTCGCCTCCTGGCCAAGCTCCTCAAAAGATGCTTCGCGCGATTCGCCACTTGCAACTAGATCTATGTATCGATCTGGTGTACGCACATTCCACGAGCGGCGACCATTCACATGGGAGTGCGCCGCGCATCCAAAACCCAGGTAATTACCTTGGCGCCAGTAAAGAAGGTTGTGGCGGCACTCTGAGCCCTTTCGTGACCAATTGCTGATCTCATAATTGGCATAGCCCGCGTCTTCAAGAAGAGAGTTGATCAACAAGTATTTGTCGGCTTCGTCGTCGTCATCAGGAAAGCGCGAAGGATCGCGAGCCAGTGGAGTGCCTGGCTCCACAGTGAGGCCATATGCAGAGACATGGGTTGGCTGGAGAGCGATGACTTCACCGATTGTCGAGCGCACATCGTCAATTGACTCCCCTACCGAGCCGTAGATGAGATCCAGATTGATTTCATCGATGCCAGCAGTCTTTGCAGCCTCCACTGCGGTGCGCACATTTTCAGGATTGTGCTCACGGCCAAGAATCTTTAGCACGTTGGTTCGCATCGATTGCACACCAAGACTGATTCGCGTGGCACCACCGCTTTTGTAGGCATGCATAAGTGCTTCGGACACATTGTCTGGATTGCATTCAATCGTGATTTCACATTTTGATGAGAGTGGGAGCGCATTGATCACGGACATCAACAGATCAGGGTCTACCAGTGAAGGAGTTCCACCACCGACGAATACGGTGTCAACAGTTTGCATTCCGTTGGCAACTGCTTGCCCAACATCTTGCAATAATGCCGCCATGTATTCATCTTGAAGATGTCCACGGTCATCCCAGGTTGCGAAAGCGCAATAATCGCAACGCCGGGAACAAAACGGGATATGAAAATAAACCCCGAATTGATCCGGCGGCGGCAAGGTGCTTTTCACTGTGCTGCAGGCGGAACAAAAAGCAGATCGAGTGCACCCAATCGCTCACCAACTTGGTCAACTTCGCAATCGAGCATCACTGCAATTGCACGCCAATCGTCAGAACGAACCGTGATGACTTTGCCATTGAAGTCTTGGCGTTTCACCTGAAGCATTCGGAGATAGCGCTCAAGCATCTTGAATTCAGCGCCCTCAAAGGTAGAAAGCTTGGCCACATCAATCCGTAACTTCACAGGCGCAGAGGTGCCACGAGAATCGCTCACACGCTCAATTGATGTTGGCAGTAGCTGATCTACCGGCACACCGAGAAGTCTCGCGAGCCCCTCAAGGCGAGGCACCGATATCGCTCGCTCGCCACGTTCATAAGCGCCAACCACTGAGGCTTTGAACTCGTTATTGGACTGAGCTTCAAGTTCGCCTAGCGACCAACGCCTCTGTTTACGAATCGCCCTAATGCGCTCACCCACCATCTTTGTGAACACCGTTGGCGCATCCAGATCTTCTTCACTCATTGGATCACCCGCTTTGCATTTGACATCACTAATGCTGATGCAACAATCGCTGCAGTCTCTGCGCGCAGAATTGTCTGCCCGAGATCTACAGAGTCTCTGAATAGCCCCAACTCTTCTTCGGTGAAACCACCCTCGGGCCCGATCAAAACTGCAAGCCCTGAGAAATTTCCTCTTGCGCCAGGCTCGGCCACGGCAAAACCATCTCCAGCCAATTCTTTAAGCGGCTTTGGCCCGCTCAAGTGAGGCAAGAACACTCGACGCGATTGCATTGAAGCCTCCCGAGCTATGCGGCCAAGGCGTTGCATCTCAGACTTCTCTTTGCGTTCATCCCACCGAACAATTGAGCGCGCAGTGGGCTCAACAATGACAATCTCACTGATTCCAATCTCGGTTGCTTTTTGGACAACGAGTTCAGTGCGATCACTCTTTAGAGGAACAACTGCGATACGACTATGTACGGGATGAGGTGTCACAAAAATCTCACCATCACGCAAGATCCCTGACTTTGTGAAGTAGGCACTGCACCAATTCCCATTGCCGTCACTAAGAGTTATGCGCTCGCCGTCACGCACTCGAAGTACCTTGCGTAGATGATGAAGGTCAACTTCTTCCAGAACTGGATACTGAAGATCGGCCACGAAACAGTGACCCGCACTGTTTCGGAGTTCGTCAATCACGCCGAGGCCGCTTTAGTCGATCGATCAGGCTCTTGGAGCCATCGCCTGTGTCGTCGCCATTTAGTTCCGCCAGACGCATTATTAACTCGAGCTCTTCTGTGCTCGGCTTGGTTGGCACTTCAACTGTGACAATCACACGCAGATCACCACGACCACCAGCCCGACCCCGCTGGTTAAGTCTTGGAATACCAAGCCCTGGCATTACTAATTCCGTGTGAGGCTGCGTACCTTTTGGCACCGTGAGCTTCTTCTCGCCGTCGAAAGTGTTGATGTTCATGGTGAGCCCAAGAACTGCTTGAGCAAAACTGATCGGAAGCACCGTGACAAGGTCAAAGCCATCGCGGGAGAAAATTTCATCGCGCGCAACACGCGCATGTACGTACAAGTCTCCAGTGCCACCACCGCGCGGTCCAACTGCCCCACATCCGCTTAGACGCAGGGTTTGCCCGGTATCGACCCCGGCGGGAATGTCCACTTGGTAGGTCACGTTGGTGATCTTGCGGCCGTCGCCACCACACGACTTGCACGGCGTAACCACGACTTCCCCTATGCCGCCACAGCGTTGACAAGGCGAAGTGGTGATCATTTGGCCAAGCATGCTGTTACGCACTCTGCGCTGCTGCCCCGTGCCCGCACAATCGCTACAACTCACAGGTTTGGTGCCTTCACCCGCGCCAGAGCCATTGCAGTCGTCGCAGCGCACCGCCGTGCGAACTTCTACTGGTACCGCGCCACCGGTGATCACATGTGCGAGCGAGATATCGGCATATGCCTCAATGTCCTGACCCCGCGGCGGCCCTGACTGTGCACCTCCCGTGAAGGAAAACGCATCGCCAAAAATTGAACCGAAAAGGTCACCGAGGCCACCGGCACCAAACCCGTCAGCCATGCCAGCGCCGCTGAGTCCGTCTTCGCCAAAACGGTCATAACGAGCGCGCGAATCCGGATCCGACAGCACTTCATATGCACGCGCAACTTCTTTAAAACGCTCTTCTGCCTGAGGATCATCTGGATTTGAATCAGGGTGAAATTCACGAGCCTTCACTCGATAAGCCTTTTTGATGGCATCAGACGAGGCGTTGCGTTGCACACCAAGTACTTTGTAAAAATCGGCTGCCATCTGAGATCAGCTTTCCGACAGCCGTCGGCCGAGTTCATCACTCACAACACCCACGGTGGCCATCGCCTTCGGGTAGTTCATGCGCGTGGGCCCCAGAACTCCAACCGTGCCAATGTGTTCACCGTCAGCGACTACGGGAGCAACGATCACAGAACACGCTGCCAAGGGCTCAACACCGTGCTCACCGCCGATGGCCACGCTCAATCCTCGACCGAGAACATCGCGCACGAGTGAGACAACCACATATTGCTGCTCAAGGGTGCCGAGAATCGCCCGTACCGTATCGACCGCATCGAATGCTCTGGCCATCGCACTGGCGCCGCCCATGTAGACCGGTTGATCTGTGGCGTGAGAGACGATTGCGTCCATCGCGCGTTTACAGATCGCATCAACGAGATCCTCGCCGGTTGCCATCACGTTGATTTCACCCGACATTGATTTACCCACGAGCGCGTTTGAAAGATGCACGGTTGCAGCCCCCAAATGGTTTTGGCCCGCACCATCAGGAAGCTCAATCGTGGAACTTTCAACCGAACCATTTGAGAGCACCACCACAACGGTTGCGTTCGACGCACTCAATCCAACCACTTGTACTGAGCGCATTACCGCTACTTCAGCTTTGGGACCGACTGCGACAGCGGCATATTTAGTGAGGTCCGCAAGAAGGTGCGTTGTGTTCTGAAGCAGTTCTTCAAGGCGGCCATGTGTTGAATCAAAGAATGTGCCGACTTGTTGACGAGTCTGGTCATCAACACCGCCCTGTGGCGCGATCTGATCAACGAACAACCGATATCCCTTATCTGTAGGCACCCGACCCGCAGAAGTGTGCGGCTGAGCAAGGTAACCATCTTGTTCAAGCGAAGCCATATCGTTTCGCACAGTTGCCGGCGAAACCTTGATTCCTGAGACCTGGGCGATGTGCGATGAGCCGACGGGTTGAGCCGTGGCGATGTACTCCTGCACAACAGCCATCAGAATCGCGGTCTTGCGCTCGTCCAACATCGGCATTGAGTTTATTTGCCCGACACGATTTTGTATCTGCGAAGCGACTCATCTCGCTCCACAGAATGGTCCACTATCGGCGCCACATAGCCCGAAGGGATACCCGCGTCAGCGGTCTCAGGGGCATGAATTGCTTGGCAATCTTCAAGTTCTGGCACCCACCTACGGATGTATTCCCCAGTTGGATCAAATTTCTCTGATTGCGTTGTCGGATTAAAAACTCGGAAATAAGGGGCCGCATCGGTGCCCGTGCCAGCAGTCCATTGCCAGCCGTGATTATTCGAAGCCAAGTCACCATCTACAAGGTGACGCATAAAGTAACGCGCGCCCCATTGCCACGGTAGATGCAGATCTTTCACGAGAAAACTCGCAACGATCATGCGCACTCGATTGTGCATCCAACCCGTGGCAAGCATCTGACGCATACCAGCATCAACGATTGGATAGCCGGTGCGCCCAGCACACCACGCTTTAAATCTCTCGTCGGCGATTGGCCCAGTGTCATGTGGGAGCACATTCATCTTTGTTTGCAAGTTTTCCCACGCTGTCTGTGGTTTATTGAACATCACGTCCGCGTAGAACTCGCGCCAGCAGATCTCGCTCACAAAACTCTTATTCACGTCATGGGGGTGAGATTCTGCAAGCAGTTGACGTGGATGCACTAAACCGAATCTCAGGTATGGCGACATCATGCTCGTGCCATCGACACCGGGTGAATTTCGATTTTCGGGATAGCTAGCGAGTGCAGTTCCAGCGAAAACATCCCACCGTTCCCATGCGGCTTTCTCACTTGCTGCGGGAATCGAGTGCGGGATTATTTCGATGTCGGGCAAGTTTTCGGATCCAACACCAGTTGCCCAGCATGCTTTTGGAGTCTCAATTGGATCTGCCCATCCGACATTCATCCAACGCTTGAAATATGGCGTAAAAACAGCAAGCGGCGTGCCGTCATCCTTTAGCACCACACCAGGATCAACCGCGTATGGTGCACCAACTCCTCGAAGTTTCACTCCATGCGCTTTCAGGGCCGCAGCAACTTCTGTGTCGCGTCGCCGCCCATATGGTGCGAAATCTTTCGCGCAATAAACGTCTGTGGCGCCGGTTGCCCGCGCCAGTTCAGACAACACCTCAGCTGGCGCACCGGTTCGTAGTACCAACGAGCCACCGAGAGATTCATTCAGCGAGCGCAACGCAGCAAACAGAAAGTGTGTTCGGGGCGTAACGGGCCGGTCCATGAATTCTGGATCGAGAATGAAAACAGGGATCACTTCACCGTGTGTGCACGCAGCAACCAACGATGGGTTATCGGCCACCCGAAGATCACGACGAAACCAGTGAATCGCCGTGCTCACTTCACCACGTCCGTTCTAAATGCCAACCATGCCATGCATCCAAAGGTTATGACCCCGCCATAGCCAAGCGACCACTCAACACTCACGTGATCCGCTACCCAACCAGTTATCGGACCACCAATCGGTGTTGAACCCAGAAACGCCACGGCCACGAGTGCGAGCATCCGACTGCGCATATCAGGCGGGGCGTCGTACTGCGAGATCGAATTACTGGCTGCGACAAACGCTGCGCCTCCCGCACCAAGAGGCAGTGCCGCAATAAATGCAAGGGGCAGATTCGGCGCCCATGCCATTGAGATATTCCCCACTGCCAGCATTACCCCAGCGAGTGTGAACCACTTATATGTGAGCGTGTGCTGCCTTGCGCCAACCAATGCACCGAGCAGACTTCCAAAACTCACTGCGGCCAACAACCAACCGTACGCGTCTGGGGAATCCCATCGTTGATCAGCGAGTTTGGGAAGCGAGACGTTGTAGTTGAAAGCAAACGTTGCCACCACTGAGAAAGTAATGAAAACTGGAAACAGTTCTGAGTGGCCACGTACATACCGAAATGCGTCGCGTACTGGAGTGCCACCAGGTGGTGCCGGAGGCGTGCGGTAGAGCTTGCGCTCGTCAATTGCCGCAATCGAGCCAATCAATGCAGCGAATGAAACACCATTGCCAAAGAACAACCATCCTGGTCCGAGTGGTCCAATCAATAACGCCGCCAACGCTGGTCCAAAGATTCGTGACCCGGTCATCACTGCGGTGTTCAGTGACATGGCATTTGAAATGTCATCTTTCTCTACGAGTTCAATCACAAGACCACGTCGGGCCGGGTTGTCAATCGCGCTGACCACGCCGAGAAAAAGCGACAGCAGGTAAACCGCGGGCGCATTTACGTTTCCAATCAACACCATGCCAGCGAGAAGGAATGCCTGCAACGCCATGCCTGCCTGGGTGATCATTGTTAAACGGCGGCGATTCACGCGATCAGCAATTGCCCCGGCCCAAATACCAAGCAGCAACATCGGAAGAAACTGAGCAGCAGCGTTGACGCCAAGTGTGGTTGCATCGCCAGTCAGTTCATACAAGAGAACTGAGGTTGCTGTCAGCTGCATCCACGAGCCGACATTGGAAATCATCAAGCCAAAAAAGAACAGCTGTGCATTGCGATGCTTGAGGGACCTAAAGGTGGCGCCGGAATCCGACACGGTCAATCGTCCAATTTGAGGGCAGAGATGAACACATCGCCTGGAATTTCCACGCGACCAATTGCTTTCATCTTCTTTTTGCCTTCCTTTTGCTTCTCTAGCAGTTTGCGCTTACGCGTGATGTCACCGCCGTAGCACTTAGCGAGAACGTCTTTTCGCTTGGCCTTCACGGTCTCACGCGAAATCACTTTGCCACCAATGGCTGCCTGGATCGGCACGTCAAACATCTGTCGTGGGATTAGCTCTTTCAACTTCTCACACATCCGGCGCCCATAGTCAAAGGCTTTGTCACGATGCACGATCGTGCTGAACGCATCCGCTGGCTGTCCGTTGAGCAACAAATCAACCTTCACCAGGTTGCTTTGGCGGTAGCCAGAGAGTTCGTAGTCCAATGATGCATAACCCTGCGATCGGCTCTTCATTTGGTCAAAGAAATCAACCACAACTTCCGCGAGTGGAACTTGGTAGTGCATTTCAACACGCTCAGGTGAGAGATACTCGAGCTTGCCAAGCTCACCGCGACGCGATTGACACAGATCCATCAGCGTGCCGGTGTACTCCTTTGGGGTGATGATGCTCACACGGAAATAAGGCTCTTCAATGTGCTGGATATTCTGCGTCGGTGGCAGGTCAGCAGGGTTATCAACAATTTCAGTATCGCCATTGGTCTTGCGCACGCGATATTCAACCGATGGGGCCGTTGCAATTAACGCGAGGTTGAATTCGCGCTCAAGGCGCTCTTTCACGATCTCCATGTGCAACAAACCAAGGAACCCACATCGGAAGCCAAAACCAAGAGCACCTGAAGTTTCGGGTTCGTATGTGATTGAAGCATCGTTGAGTTTCAACTTTTCGATGCTCTCGCGGAGCAGCTCAAAGTCATCGCCATCGATTGGATAAAGACCACAAAAAACCATCGGCTTTGGGTCTTGGTATCCAGGCAGTGGTTCCGACGCCTGGCGGCTCAACATTGTTACGGTCTCACCACTTCGCGCTTCGCCAACATCTTTGATGCCGGCGATCAGATATCCCACTTCTCCTGGGCCGAGTTCAGCCACGGGCGTTGGCGTGGGTCGACGCACACCAATTTCAACTGCTTCCTGAGTTGCATTGGCGTTCATGAATTGAAGTTTTGATCCCGCAGTGAGGGTGCCATTCACAACACGGATGCTTGAAACAACGCCTCGGTATTGGTCGTACTGGGAGTCAAAGATGAGTGCCTGCAGCGGAGCATCCGCATCGCCCTTCGGCGCAGGAATGCGCTCGAGCACCGCATCCAGAAGTAGATCAACTCCTTCGCCGGTCTTGGCTGAGATTCGCAGAATGTCTTCAGCGGGAATTCCGAGCACCGTTTCAATTTCCATCGCGTAGCGATCTGGGTCTGCGGCAGGAAGATCAATCTTGTTGAGAGCTGCCACGATCTCAAGGTCATGCTCCAGAGCGAGATAACAGTTGGCAAGAGTTTGTGCTTCGATGCCTTGGGCAGCATCGACTACAAGTACGACTCCCTCGCATGCCGCCAGTGATCGGCTCACCTCATAACCAAAGTCAACGTGACCCGGTGTGTCAATCAGGTGGAAAGTATGACCCTTCCACTCCACGCGTACGTTTTGCGCCTTGATCGTGATCCCGCGCTCGCGCTCGAGGTCCATTGAGTCGAGATACTGGGCCCGCATATCGCGCGCATCAACAGCCTTCGTGAGCTCCAAAATGCGGTCAGAGAGTGTCGACTTCCCATGGTCGATATGCGCAATGATCGAGAAGTTGCGGATTTTGGCCAGATCCATGAGTTCATTCAGCCTAGTTGCCACCCTTGTAAATAAGGTTCCTGAGCGCTTTTGCGTCTCATCTTCGTGGGTTGGGCTCGCAGAGTGCTTCTTGCTAGCCTTTCAAGGCTCCCAAATAAGGGAAAACGTTTTCATTCCATCCGGACCAACACCGAGAGGTTGCCAGCAGTGGCGAATATCAAGAGTCAGAAAAAGCGAGTTCTTACCAACGCAAAGCGCGAAGAGCGCAACAAAGCGGTAAAGAGCGAATTGAAGACCCGCACTAAGAAGGCTCTTAGCAGCGCGGGATCAGAGAATGCTGACGCAGATCTTCGTACTGCAGTGAAGCGCCTCGACATGGCAGCAGCCAAGGGTGTGATTCACAAGAATGAGGCCGCACGCCGTAAGAGCCGCCTCATGAAGAAGCTCAACGCTTCGAAGTAACTCGTCGCCCTTGGCTCTTAGCCGCTGGTGGTGACAAGCGCGCGAGTCGCGCCACTAGAACTTCCAAGACGAGGTTGTCGTCCCAATCTTTTCCGCCACGCAGATCGATATCGGCCTCAGCCAGTAGTTCGATGGCGCGAAACACTCCCTCACTTCCAAGCCTGCGTTGCTGTGACCAGATTTTCTCAGCGCGAAAACCTTTCTTGCCGGTCAGGTACTCAACGTCATCCATGTTGGCCACTACCGCCCCATCGAGTTGCAGCATCGGCTCGTAGTGCCCGCGCAGGATGGCCATGATCTGCATCGCGGCATAAGCATTCCCTGCAAGCATGCGAGCAAGCATCGTGAGCGCTCTTCGAGAGTCACCATTGTCAATTGGATCGGTTAGATCCCAAGGCGCAACGGACCCAGCCGCACCCAGAAAAGGTGCGATGTCGTCGGCTGAAAGCTTCGCTTTGACTCCAAAGGTGGATTTCAAGGTGTCAATCACACTCATCAACCGACCCGGCTCGTTACCGATCCAGCTCATCACCGCAGCAATCGCACCTGGCTCGTACTTCAAACCCGCATGACTGAATTGCTCCTCGACCCACAACGATCGCTCCTTTTGCCGATCAGGAACTTTGGTGGCGATTTCCACACCACCCACTCCCTTGAACGCATCAGTGAATGCCTTGGCCAATCGACCACCTTGCGACACGAATATTGCCTCGACCGTGGAATCAATGTCGGGGAGTATTGCCGCGATGGAGCCGAGTTCTGCAGCAGTGGGTGCCTGGAGATTACGTACAAGCACAATTCGTAATGGAGTGAGGAACGCTGGAGTGGCGAGTGATGCAATCACCAGATTGACTGCGTGCTCTCGCTCATCGATGGTGTCCGCACCTAGATCTAGGTCTTCAAGCACCGATGCGGTGTCGTTGTCGCCGGCCAAGGAAGCAACAGTCTGAGTGATTTGGGCGCTGATGAGACTTGGGTCATCACCCGTGATCAGATGAACCGGCATGCTTCAACTCTCGCACATAGGTGTCGCCTCACAATGAAAACAACCGCGCAACAAGCGCTATCCATGCAACGGCAATCTCAACTGGATAAATGACAATTGATGCAATTGATTCGGGACCCAACCCCGCAATAAGCCCGAGCGGGAACCCGACCAACATCACTAATCCCGCCACTGGCACGGTGAGTACGTTGGCAAAGAGACCAAGTGGTGCCAACTGCCCAAAGTACAAAAGGCTCACCGGGAGCGTGGCGATCTGGGCAGCAAGGGTTGCAGCAAGCAACTCGGCAATACGGTTACCAGGAATTCGGTCAGCGATGGGTTTTGCCAGAGTACATATACCCAGTGATGCCGACACCGACAACCACCAACCTGGTGACCATGCAAGCAATGGGTCAACCAACAACAACACTGAAACGCATGCACCCAGTGCGCCCACTGTGCGAACGCGTTGACCCCGCATATATCCGTGCGCACTGATCATGGACATTCCAGCAGCACGCAAGACAGACGGCTCAGCACGAGTCAGGAGAACGAACCAACCAACGATGAGCAGAGTTGCAGCCATTCGACGCCGTGGTGCGAGTCGCACTAGCAACGGGGCAAACACCGAAAGAATGAATGCGACATTCTGGCCTGAGACCGCGGTCAGATGTGACATGCCAGCTTTGCGAAAATCCGCAATCATTGCCTGCGACTGGTTGCGATCATCGCCGATAACCAAACCCGTGAACAAAGCGGCATTAGCCGGCGACATCGACCCCGCACCTTCAGTGATTGCGCGCCTTACATTGTTGGCACTACGAGCCAAGGGAGAGCCCGCATGTACGCGCTCATCAATGTTGGCTACTTCAATCCGGCCAACGACATGGCGTGCTGCGAGATAACTCGGGGCTCCGGGAGTGGTTCGACCACGAAGATAAACCGACTCCCCCGCCAACGCTCGAGATACACGCCCTGCATTCGATCCGTATAGGTAGGCAACAAATCGTTTGCCGCGAATTTCAAAAATAACTCGTGTTGATTGACCCGGCTCAGGATCGGTCACAAGTTTGGCAACGCCAGCAAAATCGAAGCCTGAAACATTTCTGAGTTCGTCCCATTCGGATTTGGCTCGCAATGCAAACAATGAGGACCAAATGGCGACGCAGCAAACCGCAAAACGAACCACACGTACACGCATGTCGGCTTTCAGTGGGTCAACGCAAATAGAGTCGAGTCATGGCAACCGCAAAAGCAGACGAAAGTAGACCGATTCGTCGCAAGCCATTCGTGCCTGACGGCATCGCCTTCCATCGCCGCACTATTCGCCGCAAGGGAAATCTGGTGGCCATGATTCTGATGTTGGCCACAACCCTTTTTGGGCTGGTGTGGAGCAACACGGTCGATGGCGCAACCGGTGGACTCGGGGGCTTCGCAATCCTCACTCTTGCAATGCCGTTCCTGCCGATCTTTGGTGCGCCAACTTCTGGCTCAACTGTGAAATACGTGTTGGCATTTGTGCTGAGCTTCGGTCTTTGGACGGGTCTTGGAATTTTCGCCACACGACGCACTCTTGGGCGACCAATTGCCACGTGGCGCGAATGGATGTTTGCGTTTGTTCCGCTGGCATTGGCAGTTATCGCTGGTGTTGGCGTGGGGCTTTTGATCACAGCGATATCAGTTCTCTGATCGCGTTCAATTTCGCATCACCAATTCCTTGCACCTTTAAGAGTTCCTCCACGGATTCGAACGGACCGTTTTCCTCTCGGTACCGAATGATTGCCTGAGCTGTGGTTGGGCCGATTCCGGGCAGCACTTCGAGTTCACGCGCGCTGGCGGTGTTTAGATTCACTGTGGATGGCGCCGAATCTCCACCCACACTGCCACCAGGCAGGCTCCGCGGTGGCTCACCTATTACCGGCACATAAATCTGCGTGCCGTCACTTACTGTGGCAGCAAGATTTATTGCTGGCTGATCCGCATCAGAGGAAAAACCACCCGCAAGAAATACGGCCTCAAACACACGCGCACCGTCTGGCAGTGAATAAACACCGGGTCTTTGAACCGCTCCCAGCACATGCACCATCAGGGTTACCTCCTTTGGAGGTTGAGTGACCACGCTGGCAAATGGGATGTTCTGCTCAACGGGGGCACGCGGAGTGTGGAAAACCCACCACCCCGCAATCGCACAAGTGATCACACCGGCAATGGCCAGCGCAATGCGCTCCCAGCCAAAGTAGCTTCGCCATTTTTCAATCTGATCAAGCTGGTCGCGAAAACTCTTTTTCGGATTTGGACGCCAAGTGGCCTCTTTAGATTCTGGCGATGTGGTTTCTTCGCCCATGCACTCCTCCGCAGAAAAAGTGCGATTCGCGCTCAAGTCCGCGGAAATCCGCAGGCTTATCTGGCTGCGGCGCTATTAGTAGAGAGCTGAGGTGAGGCGTTTACGCCACTGTGCAACGCGTGGGTCTGCCGCACCCATTGCTTCAAGAATGTCCAAAAACTCTTGACGCACATTTTCATCAAGTTTCACATTCGGCAAAAGGCGCTCGAGTTCGGCGTCGTAGTTATCCACTGGATTAGTTGCGAGCCGTGCCATTGCGGCGTAGTGGCGCACGGCGTCCGTCTCTGGAACCTTGGCGAGCCACTCAAGTGCTTCGTTTTGGCGTCCCGCAGTGATCAACAAATCAGCAAGTACAACTGTTGCTTCTTCGTGGCCAGGAATAATGGTTAAGGCGCGCTTCAAACTCTCTTCATCACCGGCATCGATGAGATCACCAACCATCACTTCTTCGGCACTGGGTGCGAGTTCGCTCACGAATTGTGCAACAACGTGTTCGGGTTGAGCACCAACGAAACCATTAACTGGGCGTCCGTCTTTGATGGCAACAACCATAGGAATCGATTGAGCCTGAAATGCCTGCGCGATTGCTGGGTTTTTGTCAACATCAACCTTGGCTAGGACCACGGCCCCATTGGTTGCGTCAATAACCTTTTCCAGGATCGGCCCAAGTGTGCGGCAAGGACCGCACCATTCTGCCCAGAGGTCCACAACAACTGCTGTGGACATTGAGCGATCAATCACTTCGGTTTGAAAAGTGGCATCTGTGACGTCAACGTACATACATTTCACCCTACCGCCCACACGTTTAAGCGCCCAGTGTCAGGTAACTTTCAATACGTGTCCGTGCCGTACAACCTGACTACCGATCTCCCCACACTGAACAATCCAACGATGATCGTGATGCTCACAGGCTGGATTGATGCATCGGGGGCGGCCAATGCCGCGATGGAAACATTGAAGGGTTCGCACGACACAGTGCTCCTGGCTTCATTTGACCCCGATATGTTCATTGATTATCGGGCACGGCGACCAATCATGGAGATCCGCGACGGTATCAACAAGTCACTGAACTGGTCTGTGCCAGAGCTCTATTACGGCACCGATCAAGCGGGCAATGATTTTGTTCTCCTCTGCGGCCCCGAACCGGACACCTCGTGGGTTGCATTCGCCACTCATGTTGTAGATCTCGCCAAACGCTTAAAGGTGCGGATGATGGTTGGTCTTGGTGCGTATCCATTCGCCACCCCGCACACGCGACCGTCCCGGCTCTCAAGCACTACACCAAATCTCGAACTTCGAGATGCGTACGGGTTCTTACACAACTCCGTGGATGTGCCCGCAGGTGTGACCGCATGGCTGGAACACGCTTTTGCGGACTCTGGAATCCCTGCAATATCAATCTGGGCGCAAATTCCTCACTACCTCTCATCTGGCGCATATCCAGCTGGCACAATCGCTTTATTGCAATCGCTGACCGCAGTAACCGGTGTCATAACGCCGTTGGAGAAACTTGAGTATGAGGCTGATCAACAACGCGAAAAATTAGATCGCTTGGTCACAGCCAACACCGAGCATGTTGAGATGCTGCGACAAATGGAAATCGCCTACGACGATGAATTACCAACTGGCGACGACATCGCTGCCGAACTCGAACAATTCCTTAGAGATAACGAGTAGATGACACAAACAGGAAGAGGGGAACATGAAGGTTGATGGACACATAGGAACAAATCTTTCGCATGTAGCTGAGAATGCACGCGCCCTAGAGGCAGGAGGATATTCAGGTGGCTTCACAGCTGAGACCAACCATGACCCCTTCCTGCCACTGGCATTGGCCGCCGAGCACACCAGCACCCTTGAGCTTGGGACTTCGATTGCAGTTGCTTTCGCGCGCAATCCAATGCTTCTTGCAAACATTGGCTGGGATCTGCAGGCTTACTCACAAGGTCGGGTGATCGTTGGTTTAGGTAGCCAGATCAAGCCCCACATCACCAAGCGCTTTTCAATGGAGTGGAGCCACCCGGCAGCACGCATGCGCGAAATGATCCTGGCCATGCGCGCAATCTGGGATTGCTGGGAGAATGGAACCCAACTCAACTTCCGTGGCGATTTCTATACGCACACACTGATGACACCATTTTTTGAACCCGAGCGCGGCGCACTCGCTGGTTTTGGCACACCAAAAGTGTTCCTCGCCGGCGTTGGGGCAAAGATGACCGAAGTTGCAGGTGAAGTTTGTGATGGCTTTTTCTGTCACGCCTTCAGCACCGAGCGGTACTTGCGTGAGGTAACCCTGCCTGCACTCAAAGCTGGACGCGAACGTGCCGGAAAAACTATGGATGGCTTTGAAGTTGTTGGCCCATCCTTTGTGGTCACTGGCACCAACGAAGAAGAGATGGATGCCGCAATTCGTGGCACCAAACAACAGATTGCTTTCTATGGTTCAACGCCTGCGTATCGGCCCGTACTTGAGCTTCATGGTTGGGGCGATCTCCAAGATGAACTCAACTCATTGTCCAAGAAGGGTAAGTGGGCCGAGATGGGCGAGATCATCCCCGATGAGGTGATGCATGCCTTTGCAGTTGTTGGTGAGCCTGATGAGGTAGCACCTGAATTCGGGCGACGCTACGGCGATTGCGTGCAACGACTCAGCTTCTATGCACCGTACAAAGCAGATTCATCGCGTTGGGCGCCGATTATCGCCGACCTCAAAAAGATCGGCTAGGCGGTTTAGTTAGCTGACAAAGTACGAGCGACTTCACGCTCGTCAAAGGTTTCAATCAGGTCACCCTGCTTCAAATCCTGGAAGTCAGAGAGCCCGATGCCACACTCAAAGCCCTCACGGACTTCTTTGGCATCGTCCTTGAAGCGGCGCAATGAGTTGATCGCGCCCTTCCAAATAATGACACCATCGCGGAGGAAGCGCACCTTTGAGCCACGTGTAATGACTCCTGAGCGGACATAGCAACCAGCAATTGCGCCAATCTTTGGCACGCGGAAGATTTCACGCACCTCGGCTTCACCAGTAACCACTTCTTCGTATTCAGGAGCAAGAAGACCAAGCATCGCCCGCTCGATATCCTCAAGCAGCTTGTAGATGATTTCGTATGAACGAATCTCAACCTTTTCCGATTCGGCAAGATCGCGAGCCTTTTTATCTGGGCGCACGTTGAATCCGATCAGAGTTGAGTTGGTAGCCGCTGCAAGCGTGATGTCATTTTCGGTAATTCCGCCAACACCACGATGAACAAATGCGAGCTTCACTTCCTCGCGCTCAAGACGACGAAGTGACTCTGACACTGCTTCCAGCGAACCGTGCACGTCGGCCTTAATCACCAAGTTCAATGTGGCAACTTCACCAGCTTGTATCTGGGCGAAAATGTCTTCCAGTTTCACGCCACCTTGGACACGCGCATCACCACGTTGCGCACGGTTGCGGTAACGCGCACCGCGGGCCTCACCCACGGTACGAGCCGTGCGCTCATCTGGCGCGGCACGGAACTCCTCACCGGCATTCGGCACGGTTGACAAGCCAAGAACCTGTACAGGTGTTGACGGACCAGCCTCTTTGATTTGCTCGCCATGGTCGTTGATGAGTGCGCGTACGCGTCCCCATGCAGCACCTGCCACGATCGGGTCTCCGACTTTGAGAGTTCCCTTATCCACGAGGACCGTTGCCACTGGACCACGACCAGTATCGAGGTTGGCTTCAAGCACGACACCTTTTGCGCGCCCGGTTGGGTTAGCGGTCAAGCCTTCGAGTTCGGCAACAACATTCAACTGCTCCAACAGATCGTCAACGCCAAGATTCTGCGCAGCAGCCATCTCGACAACGATCGTGTCGCCACCCCACGCTTCAGGCACGAGTTCATGCTCTGCTAGTTGAGTGAGAACGCGCTGTGGATCAGCGTTTTCCTTGTCAATTTTGTTGACCGCGACAATGATCGGAACATCGGCAGCGCGAGCGTGATTGATTGCTTCAATGGTTTGGGGCATTACACCGTCATCGGCGGCAACTACGAGCACGACAATGTCGGTTACCTGCGCACCACGGGCACGCATCTTGGTGAAAGCTGCGTGGCCAGGAGTGTCAATGAACGTGATCTGGCGGCCATCTTTTTCCACCTGGTAAGCACCGATGTGCTGCGTGATGCCACCGGCTTCACCTGCAACCACATTTGCTGAACGGATTTTGTCCAACAACGTGGTCTTACCGTGGTCAACGTGACCCATCACGGTGATAACTGCGGGGCGAGTTTCTTGCAGCTCCTCGGTCTCATCGTCAGAGTCATCAAACAGAGCCTGCAGCTCCATCTCTTCTTGCTGACCGGGCTCAACCAACAAAATGTCTGCGCCGAGTTCGAGTGCGAACACTTCCATTTGCTCGTCAGAAAGGGTCATCGTTGCCGTGACCATTTCACCGTTTTGCAACAGGTAGCGAACAACATCAGCCGCAGTGCGGTTCAACTTTGGAGCAAACTCCTGTGCTGACACACCACGCTCGATAATGACGGTGCCCTCAGGTATTGGCGCGTCAGTTGCGGTGTAACTGGTGGTCTGCTGGGGCTGCAGATCATCCATGTCCATCCGGCGCTTGGCACGCGATTTCTTGCGTGGAGCGCGACGCTGACCGCTTGGGCGATTACCAGGACCACCAGGTGTGCGACCACCGGGGCCACCACCAGGGGGACCACCAGGACCACCACCAGGACGCGGACCACCAAGGCCTGGGCGCGGACCGCCACCGGGGCGTGGACCGCCCGCACCACCAGGACGCGGACCACCAGGACCGGGACGCGAACCGCCAGGACCTGGACGCGATCCAGGAGGACCAGGACGCGAACCCGTAGGAGCGGTGCGAGGACCTGGACGCGAGCCAGCACCTGGACGCGGTGGTGGACTCGAACGAGGACCACCAGGCGGCGGCGGGATTACCCGACCCGTGGACGATGTGGGCCGCGGTGGCGGCGGGATTGGGCGCCCTCCGGGAGACAACGGGCGGCCAGGAACCGGTGGCGCTGGTGGGCGACCCTCGGGTGGGCGCGGTGCAGGTGGACGCTCCACCGGTGGTCGTGCTGGAGCAGCCGGGGTGGGCCGTGACGACGTTATGAAGCCAGACTTCTTTGCGGGTGCTGGTTTTTCGGCCTCAGGCGCAACTACAGGAGCAGGGGTCGGCTCTGCGGTTGGTGTTTCTGGCTCGGGAGTTACAACCGGAACAACCTCTTCAGCGGCAACTTCGACAGCAGGCTCATCCGTGATTTTCTTAGCTGCAGCTTTTTTGGCGGGTGCGGCTTTCTTCGCTGGCGCCTTTTTCGCAGGTGCCGCTTTCTTCTCAGCAGTCGCCTTTGCAGGCGCTGCTTTTTTGGCTGCAGCCTTCTTTGCAGGCTTTGGTTCTTCGGGCTGCTCATCGCGGACCAAGCCGTCACGTTCAGCGCGACGGCGCACACGGTCGGCTTGCGCATCGATGATTGACGACGAATGATTCTTGACGTCGATACCGAGCGTGAGGCACAAGTCCACCGCTTCTTTATTAGTTAGTCCGAGCTCTTTCGCAAGCTCGTGTACCCGCATGTTCTTTGCCACTCTTGGCTTCAGCCTTTCAGTCGATCTCTAGTTCCTCGGAGGCGATTACGCGTTAGTTCGCGTCCCCGCTGTACTCCTGCTGCGACACAACTGTGCCGTCAGCACCACGGAATTCGAGTTCACCGGTCTGGTCGTTGCTGACCCATTCACCTTCGGCGTATTCCACACTTTCGCCACCACCACGCTCGTTCGTGCGGAAGATGCCTTGTGCTTCTTCAGCGGCCTGGGTTTCACTCTTGATGTCAATACGCATGCCAGTGAGACGCGCAGCCAGACGAGCATTCTGCCCTTCTTTGCCGATCGCAAGTGACAACTGATAGTCGGGCACGATCACATCGGCTTGGGTGCCGTCTTCACTGACGCGCACCTCGGTGACCTTTGCTGGTGACAATGCCTTGGCGACGAAATCTTGTGTGTCTTCAGAGAAGGGAACGATGTCGATCTTCTCGCCACGGAGCTCGTTGACAACCATGCGCACTCGCCCACCTCGGGCACCTACGCATGCGCCAACCGGATCCACGTTGTGATCGTTTGACCACACAGCGATCTTGGTGCGATGACCGGGTTCACGCGCGCAAGCCTTGATTTCCACAACGCCATCGGCGATTTCGGGAACTTCGAGTTCGAACAATCGCTTGATGAGCCCCGGATGCGTGCGGCTCACAACGATTTGCGGGCCCTTGGCGGTCTTGCGCACTTCAACGATGTACGCCTTCACACGTGCATTCGGCTCGGGGCGCTCGTAAGGAACCTGCTCAGCCTGTGGAAGCAACGCCTCAACCTTGCCCAGATCCAGCAAGGTGTAACGGTTGTCGGTCTGCTGAATGATGCCGGTGACGATGTCACCTTCACGGTTTGCATACTCCTCAAACTTGCGATCGCGCTCAACTTCGCGGATCTTCTGACCCATCACCTGACGGAATGTCTGAGCGGCGATTCGGCCTAGCTCTTCCTTGCGAGGCGTGTCGTCACGCTCGTTCACCCAGTTGCCATCTTCATCAAGGTCATAGGCGGTGAACCGCATGTCCAAATTTTCGGGGTTGATCTCAACGATCACTTCATCGGCGGCCCCTGGGCGCTTTTTGTAGGCGGTGGCGAGTGCCTCCACCAGCACTTGGAGCAGTGCGTCGACGGAGATGCCGCGATCAACGGCAAGCATGCGTACTGCTTCGGCCATATCAAGATTGCTCATGATTTGGTCTCCTCTGTTTGTGTAATTGAATTATGTGAATTGGATTCCTGCGCGGACTTTGACTTTGCAGGCTTGCCTTTCGGCGCCTTCCCAGGCTTTGGCGCTGGCCCCCAAACAAAAACTGTTTTGGCGCGCTCGACTTGGTCGATTGGAAAAGTGAACTCACCAGTTTCCAAAGCGACTGTGGCGGTAGAAGAGTCACTGCGAATCAAGAGTCCCTGCACTCGACGGTGACCATCAATGGCTGAGGTCAGACGTACTGCGATTTCCTTGCCTTGCTCACGAGCAAAATGTGCAGCCTTGCGCAACGGGCGTTCGAGGCCCGGACTCGTGATCTCAAGGGTGTAGCGACCGGGCACCGGATCGGCGTGATCAAGCTCGCGACCAATCAGACGCGTAGCAACAGCAATGGTGTCAAGGCTGACGCCAGACTCCTGCCCGGCCGGGGTGTCTACCGTGATTCGTAGGGTGCCCCCAGCGAACTCAAGGTCGTAAAGCTCAATTCCCAGATCGGAGATGATTGGCGCCACGAGCGATGCCACTTTGTCGAGTACGGGTGATCCGTACTGGGTCGTGGTTTCGGTCATGTTTCACCTCCTGGCTATATGTGCGCCGAGAAACAAAAGAGCGTGGGTCTTGCGGCCCACGCCCCTGGTTCACGAACTGGTCTTCGAACGTCAAAGGACCCTGAAAGTATAGCCACCCGCACTAATCTTCGCCCGAGCCCTGATTTTCTGGGCTTTGTGCCGTAAGGCCATCAGACCATTTGCGCCGCCAGGCCAACCGACCAAAAGGTACCTAGAAACACAAGGATGATGTACAGGCTTTCCACCACCTTCTTGCGTACCTTGCGCGACGACCCTGCCGACGCCGAGGTCCCGAGTCATCGACTCCTCGTGCGCGCTGGCTACATCCGCCGTGCAGCACCCGGTGGATACACGTGGTTACCACTCGGGTGGGCGGTGTATCGGCGAGTTGAAGAAATTGTGCGCGAAGAAATGAACGCTATTGGCGCACAAGAAGTTCATTTCCCTGCCATGTTGCCGCGCGAGCCATACGAAGCGACCAACCGCTGGACCGAATACGGTGACAATCTTTTTCGTCTGAAGGATCGACGCGGCGTGGACTATCTACTTGGTCCGACGCACGAAGAGATGTTCACTTTGCTCGTGAAGGATCTTTACGCCTCATACAAAGACCTTCCGGTTTCGCTATATCAAATTCAAACCAAGTACCGCGACGAAGCACGCCCGCGCGCAGGCTTGTTGCGCGGGCGCGAATTCTCAATGAAGGATTCATACAGTTTTGATCTTGATCAAGATGGGCTCGAGAAGAGCTACCAAGCACATCGTGGTGCTTACATCAAGATCTTCGATCGACTCGGACTTCCATACGTGATCGTCTCCGCAATGGCTGGCGCAATGGGTGGTTCGCGCTCTGAAGAATTCCTTGCGGAATGTGAAATAGGTGAAGACACTTTTGTGCGCTGCAGCAAATGTGATTACGCGGCAAACACTGAAGCTGTTAAATCAAACATCAACGCAGTCGACAATGGGCAATATCCAGCCGCCACGACCATTGATACTCCTGAATCTCCCACCATTGATGCATTGGTTGAATTCCTGAACAAGCACCATGCCGACATCGCGCCAAAAGGTGGCTGGACCGCAGCACACACTTTGAAGAACGTTGTAGTCAATGTTGCGCATCCAGATGGAACCAAATCACCGTTGGTCATTGGTGTCCCTGGTGACCGTGAAGTTGACCTGAAACGAGTTGAGGCCCAACTATCACCACTTGAAATCGAGCCGTTTACTGAAGAGGATTTTGCAAAACATCCGAAACTGGTGCGCGGCTACATCGGCGCAGAGATACTTGGGGCCGATTCAGGGTCGGGCATTCGCTACGTACTAGATCCACGTGTTGCAAACGGGACTTCATGGGTCACCGGTGCAAACGAATTCGGAAAGCACCGAATCAATGTGGTTGCAGGACGTGACTTCACACCGGATCAACTCGTAGACGCCGTTGAGGTGCACGCTGGTGATCCATGCCCAGAGTGCGGTGAAGATCTGCGGATTGATCGAGGTATTGAGATTGGCCATGTGTTTCAACTCGGTAAGAAGTACGCCGAGGCGCTTGACCTCAAGGTGCTTGATCAGAACGGTAAGACCCAAGTAGTCACCATGGGGTCATACGGCATTGGTGTGTCACGGGTTGTCGCTGCGATTGCTGAAGCCACGCACGACGAAATCGGGCTCTGCTGGCCACGAAACATTGCGCCAGCGGATGTTCACGTTGTAACCACGGGCAAAAATGGCGACGATCTGTTTCTAGCCGCCGAGAAATTCGCTTCCGAGCTCGAATCTCGTGGCCTGACGGTCATCTTTGACGACCGCAATGGTGTGTCACCTGGAGTCAAATTCAAGGATGCTGAGTTGTTGGGCATGCCCGTTATCGCTGTGGTTGGCAAGAAGTTTGACTCGGGGCACATTGAAGTGCGCGAGCGTAAGTCTGGCATTCAACACGAAGTCCCGATCGACGACGCAATCAACACGGTTGTAGCAATTAGCAAGGGTCACTGATGTTTCGTCTCCACGGCAGTGTGCAGCACTACCAGTGGGGCGACAAATATTTCATTCCACGCTGGATCGGCACCACCGTTGACGGCTCCCCATGGGCCGAACTGTGGTTTGGAACCCACGAATCAGGGCCGACAAATGCAACTGACACAAACGGTAAATCGCAGCCGCTAACTCAGATCGTTGGTGAGCTTCCCTACCTAGTGAAAATTCTCGCAACAAGTGCTCCGCTGTCATTGCAGACCCATCCAACTGCAGCCCAGGCCGCTGAAGGTTTTACGCGCGAGTCCTCAATACCGCAAGCCGATCGCAACTATCGCGACCCGAATCCAAAGCCAGAGTTACTTTGTGCAATTACACGATTTGAAGCGTTATGTGGATTTCGTGAAATAAAAGATCTGCACAGTGATTGGGTTCGCCGCGGCTGGCATGAACTCGCTTCCGATCTTCAGCACCGTGGCCTAAAGGACTTTGTCGAAGCTTCACTGCGGCGCGAGATTGAATCTCCGAAATTCAATCTTCCCGGATGGGCGGATGCAATCGTTCGCTTGTATCCAAACGATCCTGCACTTTCAGTGGCATTGTGCATGAACCACGTAACCCTTGAACCAGGCGATGCCCTCTTTTTGGGTGCCGGCAATCTTCATGCCTACTTAGATGGTGCAGGAGTTGAAGTAATGGGATCGTCTGACAACGTCATCCGCGCAGGCTTCACGACCAAGCACATTGACATTGATGAATTACTGCGGGTGGTCGACTTGGATGCTGAACCAATTGTTCTGCGCCATGACGGCACGGGCACCATGCTCTACGACATTCAATGTGAACTGTTTGAGGTTGCTGTCATCGATTTTGATGAGCACGCAATTGTGCAGTCTGGCGATCAAGTCTCCATCGTGGTTGCAACGGACGTGAAAGGTGATTCGATCCGTACCGGCGAGGTTTTGTTGCTGCAGCCAGGGGAACTTTTACGCGTGAATGGCAGCGGCAGACTCCACGTGGTTCGCTGACCCTTAGTCTCCGGTCACCTTGCGAATTTCAACGATTCTCTCGTTTGCGTTGTTCGCATCTTCGCCCTTTTCCTGAAGTGCAGCCGAACGATCTTTGTTGGCCTCGCGCTCGGCACGTGCGGTGTCGGCGCGTGCGATTGCCGCTTCGGTGCCGTTTTCGTTAATGAATTCCGCCCACTCAACCAATGCTTCGACCATCTCGGATTCAGGTACCACTGCGACATTGCGTCCCTTGACGAACAGGTGCCCGCGCTTGTTACCAGCCGCAATGCCGAGGTCAGCTTCGCGTGCTTCGCCCGGGCCGTTCACCACACAACCCATAACAGCGATCTGCAATGGCAACTTTTTGTCAGCGAATGCCTTCATTGCGCGGTTGGCAACATCAATGACATCGATTTCGGCACGCCCACAACTTGGGCAGGCAATCAAGTCAACATTCTTGCGCTCGCGTAGCCCCAAGGATTCAAGAAGTGTGCGACCAGCGATCGCTTCTTCCACCGGATCGGCAGTGAGGCTGTATCGGATGGTGTCGCCAATTCCCTCCAAGAGCAATGCGGCGATGCCTGCTGTGGCCTTTACAAGCCCTGCTGGTGGTGGGCCGGCTTCGGTAACACCAAGGTGCAGTGGAACATCGGTTTGTTCGCTCAACATCCTGTAGGCCTCGACCATCAATGGCACATTCGAGGCTTTCACAGAAATTTTCATCAGATCGAAGTCAACTTCATGGAAATAAGCCATCTCTTGCATCGCGGATTCAACCATCGCTGCTGCGGTTAGGCCACCATGCTTTTCATACAGCGACGGATCTAACGACCCGCCGTTGACACCAATGCGGATCGGGATTTTGCGGTCGCGCGCCTCGGTTGCAACTGCCTTGATGTGTTCTGGTTTGCGAATGTTTCCCGGATTGAGGCGCAATCCGGCAACACCAGCTTCCATCGCAGCAAGAGCCATCTTGTATTGATGGTGGATGTCAGCGATGATCGGCAGCGGCGATCGCGGAACAATTTGCGCAAGCCCTTCAGCTGCCTCTTGTTCATTGCACGTGCATCGAACGATGTCACATCCCGCAGCAGCGAGAGCGTAAATCTGCTGCAGCGTGCCTTCAACATCGGCGGTTTTGGTGGTGGTCATTGACTGCACTGTGATCGGTGCGCCACCACCAACTGGAATGTTGCCGACATGAATCTGCTTGGTGGTGCGGCGTTCG
>JAFMEI010000066.1 GCA_017856815.1 Ilumatobacteraceae bacterium | reverse complement strand
CCGTGGCATTTCTCAGACGCCAAAACGGGGGTGCGCGGCGAACCCAGATATCGAGGCGAGGACAACGCGGCGGTCGTGATGGACTGGCTCAAGCTCCCCCAAGAGACCCTGGAATCTCTGCAAAATAAAGGGATTCTCATCTCGCGAGTACCCGAATCGCGGAAAGTTGCTAAAGATACCTAACAGCAATGTTCGTGGGTGGTTCACTCACTAATTGATCAGCGTCCGCTGTGCCCGAATCCACCACCGCGATCTGATCCATCGAGTTCATCAACCTCCACCCAGGCGACTTCTTCAACGCGCTGGATGACAAGCTGGGCGATCCGGTCCCCACGTTTGATTTGATAGTCCGATGATGAATCGGTGTTCAACACGATGACTTTTAATTCCCCGCGATAACCAGAATCAATAAGGCCAGGCGAATTCGCCGCGCTGATCCCGTGCTTTAAAGCAAGTCCGCTTCGCGGCAAAACGAACCCTGCATATCCCCTAGGTATTGCCACCGCGAGCCCGGTGGGCACAAGCACGCGCCCACCGCCACATGGGATTAGGGCGTCCTCTCGAGCCAGCAAATCAATGCCAGCATCCCCTTCTCGCGCATATTCGGGTAGCGGGAGGTCTTTATCGAGACGGACTACTTTGATTTCAACCACGCGAAGAGACTAGCGATCTACAGAGCCAGGCTGTTGTTGTCGTAGTTTGGAAACGTGCTTGTGTGGATGGACCTTGAGATGACGGGGCTTGATTCGTCAAACGATGTGATCGTTGAGATTGCCACGCTGGTCACCGACGATGACCTGAATATCGTCGCCGAAGGTCCTGACCTTGTGATTCATCAACCAGAGGAGGTGCTCGCTCGGATGGATGACTTCGTCCGCAACATGCATACAACTTCTGGTTTGCTGGAAAAGATCAAGAACAGCACAGTCACACTTGAACAAGCGCAAACTGAGACGCTGGCGTTCATCAAACAGCACTGTCCAGATGAACGCAAAGTTCCTTTGGCAGGAAATTCAATCGGTACTGATCGACGATTTCTTGCGCACTACATGCCAGAGATTGAGAACTGGTTGCACTACCGCAGTGTTGATGTCTCGACCGTGAAGGAATTAGTGAAGCGATGGTATCCGCACATTGACAAAGCGCGGCCGATCAAACCAGGAAACCACCGCGCAATGGACGACGTTCGTGAAAGCATCAACGAGTTGCGTTACTACCGTGATTCGGTCTTTGCAGACCGTTCCCCAAAAGCCGATTCACCCTCGGAGTGATCGCACACACGATGCGGCGGCAATACGACCGTCGTTAACCACGTGCCAGAGGTAGAGACGATCTCCCTCAATTCTCCAGCGAATACTCACTTCATCGCCGCGCTCGATGGCGTCATGATGCTCAAGCACAATCTCAACGGGTGCTTTCATGCCACCGTTAGCCCGAACGAGTTCCTCAACGGCTTCCCAATAGACAGCGTTGTTCATGTGATTCAAAGCGTCAATGTCAGTGGCACGCATCTTCCATTCAGTACTTGCATCACTAACTTCGGGTTTGCCACGCAGCAAATGACGTGAGCCCACTTTGCGTCCAGCGGTAGCTTCTCCAACAATCTCGTGAAAGGTCGACGGCAATTGCTTTGGCCACATTGTTTGCAGATCAACATGAACCCAAAGTGCAGAGGCTTCAACGCGGCCACCGGATTCGGCAATTATCGAAGTGCGGCGCTCTGCCCAATGAGAACCCACCCCGCTACACCAAGTGTGAAGATCCACCATCTCGAGATAGCGCGGGAACGATTCGATTCGCATCGACGTGCGACGCACTACCCATCCATCAAGGTCTTCCATTTGTGCATCACGGCCGTCATCGTTGGCCACATCCTGCAAGAAACGAGCGGCTGCGTCGAGGCGAAAACGCCCTGAGCCCGTCACATCCCCGAGCCTGACTCGACGACGCCAAGAAAAGACCCGACCTTGTCTTGGCTGGGGTACCAATTCGGGGAATTCCACACGCCGACGCTATCGGTCGGCACGATTTGGGCCGTTATTTTGCAAGGGTTTTATTAAATAGTTTGCTCTGCGCTGGCGAAGGTGGTTTCCTAGTCAGCGATGTTTAGCCAAGTTTCCATCCGCGCTTTCGCAGCTCCGGCAGTCGCACATGCATACGTGTGTGGCGATGCTGGCATGCGCACCCGCACCATGGGAACCACCGCGGCGATGGCCACGTATGCGCATTTTGCAGCGTTTGCCAAGCCATCAAATAAGCGCAATAAGCGCTTTTCCCGGCACTTGAGCGAGGCTCTTAGGTAACAAAACCAGAGCACTCAAAGACTCAAGCCGTCGGGATACAAATCCCGGCGGCTTTTTTGTTTTCCCCGCAAGATTCGAACAACAGGAGAAAGAAATGAAGACATTCAACGAAACAATCATCCTTCCGGCAGCCGAAGACGTCATTGCGGCACGCTGCTCGAGCCTCGGTGGCTTGACCGGCTTGTTCTTCTCCGACGACTTCTGGGACATCATCCGCGCCAAGGCAATCTGCCAGCGTTGCAGTGACCGCACTGCTTGCTTGCAGGGTGCCATTGATCGCGAAGAGCCAGCTGGTGTGTGGGGTGGTGAGCTCATCGCCAACGGCAAGGTAGTGGTTGGGCTACGCCCCCGTGGCCGGCCGCCGGTGAAGGAACGCGGGCCAATTGTGGTGCAAGAGGTGCCCATTCCCGAGTCCTGCGTGGCGTGACACATTCCCCCCAAATCGCCAACGCCGGGCACGGAACAGGTAACTAGCCTTGTTTCGTGCTCGGCAGGCGTCAATTTTTTCTGATTCTGGCTGCCGTTGTCGTGGTCAGTGTGGGTGGAGGATGGGTTTGGAGTGCGACATCCGATGATGACTCTGAGCCACCTGCTCTAACACTCGTACCTCAACCAGGTAATCAAACCATCCCTACCAACGCAGCCAATGAAGGCACTCCCTTGCCGACTGTTGATCTCTTTTCGGCCAACGGTGACACGGTGTCAACAGCCGACCTGTACATCAAGCCTGTCGTTGTTAACTTCTGGTTCTCCACTTGCGAACCGTGTAGGCGAGAAATGCCAGTACTTCAAGAAGCCCATAAGGAATGGGAAGGGAAAGTCGACTTCATTGGAGTCAACCCACAGGACAACCCAGAAGCAGCAGAAAAGTTTGCTGCAAAATACGGTGTCAACTACCAGCTACTGCTCGATCGCAATGGAGTCTTAGTCAGTGAAATCGGTGTGTCAACTTTCCCCACGACTCTGTTTGTGAACACTGCCGGGAATGTGGTTTTGCAGTATGCAGGCGAATTAACCGCTGAGGAAATTCGCACCGGGATATCAAAGGCGTTTGGGCTCGGATGATCGCGATAGAAGGCAACTTTGCCTACTCGTTCATTACAGGGGTACTCGCCACCGTAAACCCCTGTGGGTTTGTGCTCCTACCCACATACCTTCTGTATTTCTTGGGAATGGAGTCAAACAGTGCGGATAGGTCTGCACCTGCCACCGCACAACGCGCCCTCGTAGTCGGGGCGTCACTCTCGGCGGGTTTCATTTCGGTCTTTTTCGTAGTTGCGCTCATTTCACGACTATTCACAACCTGGATTCAAGAACACGCAAAGTATGCGGCGTTTGTAATCGGAATTCTTTTGGTGATTGCTGGTATCGCAATGATCTTTGGCTGGAAACCCAGATTCGCCACACCAAATCTCGAAAACAAAGGCCGCACTTTCCGCGCAATGTTTGGATACGGAATCATCTACGCGATCACTTCAATTGGTTGCACGATTGGCATGCTTACAAGTGCAATTTTTGGATCGGTGAATGTGCACGGTTATTTCTCGGGTGTCATGAGCATCTCGCTCTACGGAGTAGGAATGTCCGTCACGGTGATTGCTTTAACTGTGACCCTTGCCTTTGCCCACACCGGAATGTTGAAATCCCTGCGACGTGGTTTGCCATACATTGACCGCGTGGCGGCTGCATTTTTAATCGGCACCGGTGCATATCTCACTTGGTATTGGTACTCAGCAATCAGTGAACGCACGAAGACCGATTCGGTGACTTCACGAATTGAATCATGGCAGACCGAGGTGGCGGACTTCCTAGATCGCCAAGGCGCAGTTCGGCTGGCGATTGTTTTTGGTTTAATCGTGACCACCGCAATTGTGGCGGCAACGGCATCGCGTAAACGAACTGCGCGCGCTTAACCCTTAAGGCGCGAGTCGAGTGATGGTCCAGCCAGATCCACTTGGGCGATAGACAAAGCGGTCATGCAAGCGATTACGCGCACCCTGCCAGAACTCCCACTGTTGTGGGCGCACTAGCCAACCACCCCAATTCGGCGGCCGTGAAACTTCACGGCCATCAAACTCTTCTTCGAATCGCATTGAGGACTCAATTAGAAATTCACGATCAGCAATTTCTTCTGATTGTGGAGAAGCCCAAGCTGAAATCTGCGACTTACGAGGACGCGAGGCAAAGTAATCGTCATTTTCTTTGTCGCTCAGTGTCTCTGCCACACCGAGAATCCGGACCTGCTGCAAAACATCAAGCCACACAAAGGTGATGGCGACTCGGGGCTCTACCCTGATTTCGCGGCTCTTGGCACTGTCGTAACTGGTGAAGAACACAATCCCACGCTCGTCTGCGCCTCGTGCCAACACCACTCGTGATGCCGGTACACCATTCGCCGCAGTGGCGACATGCATGGCGTTTGGTTCTGGTGCATCGCGTGCGACTGCTGACTCATACCAGTTCTGCCACTGGACCAAGGGGTCGGGATCGAGGTCGCCGATATCAAGCCCCGGTGTCTCATAGTCGACACGTCGATCGCGAAGGCTCATCGTTTGCCGATGATGGTTGCGCCACGCATGTACGGATGAAGTGCTGGCGGAATATTGACCGTGCCATCTTCGTTGCGATGATTCTCAAGGATCGCCGCCCACACACGCGGCACCGCAAGAGCAGAACCATTCAGAGTGTTTGCGATCTCTGTGCCTTTTGTTCCGGTGCGCTTAAAGCGAATGTCGGCACGCCGAGCTTGGTAATCGCTGAACCACGAGACCGACGAGACCTCTAACCACATGTCACATCCTGGTGCATAAACCTCAATGTCAAACGAGCGATGGTGTTGTAGACCCATATCACCAGTGCAAATTTCAATTATGCGGTACGGCAATTCAAGTAACTGCATCAAGCGCTCAGCCCGAGCAACGAGCTCTTCCAACATTGCCGCTGCCTGAGTGGGCTCGGCGATGGCGAGAATCTCCACTTTGTCGAACTCATGCGTACGCAACATGCCACGCGTATCACGGCCCGCGCTACCGGCCTCACGGCGATAACACGGTGTGTATGCCATGTACTTCAATGGCAATAAATCTGCGTCCAGTATCTCGCCGGCGTGCAATGAAGTGAGTGGAACTTCAGCAGTGGGAATGCACCACAGATCGTCGCGTTCAATTGCGAAGGCGTCATCAGCAAACTTTGGCAAGTGACCCGTGGCGGTGAGGGTACTGGTAAGCACAAGACTTGGAGGACGCACTTCTTCGAATGAGTCGGCATTGGTATCAAGCGCCAGTTGACACAGAGCTCGAGCCATGGTGGCGCCGAGCCCACGTTGCATGGTGAACATGGTGCCTGCAATCTTGGTGGCCCTCTCGAGATCAAGAATCCCAAGCTCCTTCCCCGTTTCCCAATGCGGCACACGCTTATGGGCGGGATAGGTGTCCAGCACGCCAATTGGGCCCTTGATCAACGGGTTGTCGGCATCAGACGCGCCGTCGGGGGCATCAACATGCGGAAGATTAGGGATCCGCAACAACAACTCGTGCAGCTCGGCGTCGATCTCAGCAAGGGCGCTTGCGATCTGCTTCTCCGATTCCCCGAGTTCACGACTCTTAGCCATTGCGCTCTCAGCCTCGGCGTTGGCACCATCCCGCCGTAATTGGCCAACAGACTTTGAGACTTCGTTAATCTCCTGACGAATCTGATCCCTCTGATTGGTGAGATTGCGCATCTTTTCGTCCAGAGCGATGGCCTGATCGAGGGCACTCAACACTTCTGGCTTTTTACGCCTTGCGAGGGCGGCCCGAACCGCTGACGGGTCATTTCGGAGGGCACGAACATCAATCACAGTGATCAAAGGCTAGTTGCACGGTGGGGTTAGAACCCTCTGGTTTGCCTAAGTTGGACATCGTGAGCAGCACGTCCCCCGCAGTTGAAGTAACGGGCCTGACAATCCGCTATGGAAATCTCACCGCAGTAGACAACCTGGATTTTCGCGCATTCCCGGGTCGAGTGACAGCAGTCCTTGGCCCAAACGGTGCGGGCAAAACCAGCACCATTGAATGTTGTGAAGGGCTGCGAAATCCCGCGTCTGGTTCCGTACGTGTACTTGGTCTTGATCCGCAAAAGGACCAAAGGCTTTTAGTTGGTCGCATGGGCGTGATGTTGCAAGAAGGTGGTGTCTATCCATCAGCGCGAGTACGAGAGTCAATCGAGTTGTACACATCGCTCTACGGCAACGTGGCTGACCCCGATCAACTCATGCACATCTGCGGACTCAGCGAACGCTCTAAATCAACATGGCGGCAATTGTCAGGTGGAGAGCGTCAACGCCTGTCGCTTGCCTTGGCTTTGACCGCACGGCCAGAAGTTGCCTTTCTAGATGAACCCACCTCGGGCGTGGACATCACTGGTCGTGGACTCATCCGGGAAACACTCCGCACAATGGCAGAACAAGGCTGTGCAGTTGTCGTGGCAACGCACGAACTTGATGAGGCTGAACGGATAGCCGATGACGTAGTCGTGATCAACCGTGGTCGCACTGTGCTTATGGGGACATTGAATGAAATTCGCAATGGCCGACCAGCAATTCGATTCAGTTCAGACAACACCATTGATCTCACTGCCCTTTCAAGCGCCCTTGGCACGCCCGTCGAACGCCATAGCGCTGGTGAGTTCCGCATCGATGCCGATGGCAACGCCGAGCTAATCGGCAAACTTGGCTCGTGGCTCGCTGCCAACGGGCATCCATTGCGCGATGTAAACACCTCCGGAGAATCCCTTGCAGAAATATTCACTCGAGTGGTGGGAGATGACAACCAATGAACATCTTTCTCGCGCAACTGAAATCTGAGATTCGCCTAGTCCTTCGTAATGGCGAACAACTATTGCTGACACTTGGCATTCCAGTGATGCTCTTGGTCTTCTTTTCATTGGTTGATGTGCTGCCAACAGGTGAATCTGACCCGATCAATTTTCTCGCCCCCGGGGTCTTGTCGCTTGCGGTGATGAGCACCGCCATGGTGAGCCTTGGAATCTCAACTGGGTTCGAACGCAGTTACCACGTTTTCAAGCGACTGGGTCTAACGCCTCTTGGTACACCTCGACTCGTTGCGTCAAAGATCTGCACGGTTCTCGTAGTGGAGATAGTGCAGTTCGTCGTACTGATTCCCGTAGCTTTTTTACTCGGGTGGGAAGCAGATGCCAAACGGTGGGGCATTGCGATACTCGGGATTCTTCTTGGCACAGCGGCGATGGGTGGAATTGGTCTTGCGATCGCTGGACGCTTACGGGCTGAGATCAACCTTGCGGCACAAAACGGTTTGTATTTGTTGCTCATGTTGATGAGTGGGATGGTCTTTCCACTAACCGAATTGCCACTCGTGATGCGTGGCATCAGTCGCGCTTTGCCCTCAACCGCGCTCGCTGACCTCGTGCGTGAGGGGCTGAGCAACGCTGGAACAAGACCAGGGTTTTCGCTTATTGTCCTTGCGGCATGGGCAGTGGTCGCTCCAGTGGTGGCTGCGATCAGTTTCCGCTGGGACTAACCGGGGGTTCGCTCTCGCTGAATCTTTGACTTACTTCTTCGTAAGTCAACGGGGTGTCTTCATGGCCAGTGATCTCCGCCGAAGGCATTGTGTCGCCACGACGGAAGGACTGGTTCTGATCAAAGCCAATAAACACCCGCTTGAACCAGATGAAGATGATGATTGACCATAAGAAGATCGCGCCACCAAGTTTCATGATTCCACCCGCAGATTGCTGATCGCTAATGACATCAATTCCCCACACGCGCACAGGCGTGTTGTAGTGACGATAGACAGGGTCATCCGCGAATGTGAGCCAGGCGGCGGGAACGGTCGGTACTACTGACATCAAAAACAGATACAGCATCTTGCCCATGTAGCCAATCCGATATTCCGGATCGGGCCCACAAACACACACCCACATCAACAGAGATGAAACCACCAGCAGCACATGCACCGCGTAATGCAAGGGCCCATTTGAAACGCTCCGGTTTACGACATCCGGTATGTGGCTAATGATCACAACCAGGTTGTAAATCACACCCGCAATCACTGGGCGGGCGAGCCAATCAAAAGCGCGCTTCACCTTGCCTTCACCAACGATTAAGCGAAACAGCCAAGTAGGGGTGGCAAGCAGAGCGAGCGGTGGCACAAAATAAGACAGCACGAAGTGCTGAACCATGTGCACCGAGTAGAGATACTCCTCTGCAATGTCATGTGTTGGCCAGTCCGTGGCGAACCACAAAAGCCCGATTCCCGCCACAAACGCATAGGTATTCTTGCGCGAGATGACCTCTGTGCCTTTGGGTAACGCCCGTGGCCCGATTACTCGCACTGCATAGATGTACGCCGCGATAATCGTCGCGATCAAAATCCAGACTTCAAGATGAAGTTGAAATCGCCAAGGATTGGCGAAGGGTTCGGCGGTGGCGCCAAACATTGTCGTGCCCAATCAGGAAATGAAGAACTTGAAGGTTGCTAGCGCAACGGCATAGACCGAAACCGCTAGTCCAAGCCCGGTGTAGAACATCAGGCTGAAGACCTTGCTGTCGAACTTGAGATGCATGAAGTAGCTCACAACCATCACAAACTTGATCACCATCATGATCAGAAGCGACGGCAAAAACAGCGGGCCAAAATCGACGTAGTAGGTGGAGACTTCAAGGGCGGTAATCGCTGCGAGAATCAGTGCAATACGAATGTATTTCGCATCGGTCATCGCGTGATCGTGCGCATCGGCGTGGTCGTGCTCGGTTGCGTGTTCCGTGGTTGTATTCATTGCAAGCCCCTATCCCCGATCAGGTCGGAATCAGATACACCAAGGTGAAGATGACAATCCAGACGACGTCAACAAAGTGCCAATAGAGACCCACCATCTCAACAACCTCGGCGCGATCACCATGGATCTTGCTTCGCTTGTTGATGCCAACCAGGGACATCAACATGATGACACCGATTGTCACGTGTACACCGTGGAATCCAGTGAGAGTGTAAAAGCTGGAGGAGAAGAGGCTGGTCGTGAAGCCAAGACCTTCGCGATAGAAGGCGGTGAATTCATAGATCTGACCACCAACGAATGTGGCTCCAAGAAGTGCGGTTGCGGTGAGCCACAAGTTCATATTGCGGTCGTCCTTGCGCTGCGCTGCAGATACCGCAAGCACCATGGTGAGTGATGACATCAGAAGTACGAACGACGACACCGAAGTGAACGGGATGTCGAAGATCTGACCCGGGCGAGGACCCTCGTTTACACGCCCACGGTAAAGCATGTAAGTGGAAATGAGCCCACCAAAGAGAAGGCATTCAGATCCGAGAAACAGCCACATTGCCAACTTGACGTTGGAAAGACCACTCGATGAGTGGTGAGCGGCGTGTTGGTCGTGGGTTACTGCAACATCAGCCATGGGATGCAAGCTCCTTGTTCGAACCGTCTGCTGGCGGGTCGTAGTCTTCGGGTTCTGCGGTTCCAGGCTCGAGGGACCAGCCGTACATCGCAAGCAGGATTCCGACCGCGCCGACAACTGCAACAAAGCGGTTGTAGATCACTCCGATTCCAACAACGAATATCGCTACCGACAACACAAGCGGCCAGTAGGACGGCGACGGCATGTGGATGTGTGACTCAGCATTCGCGGTTTGCTCCGCAAGGATGTCTTCGGCGGTGCGAACCTGCTTGATCTCACCTGTGGCTTCGTCTTCTTCATATTTGCGGTGGAAGAACTCATCAAGATGGTGCACGGTTGGAATCGCATCGAAGTTGTGTTCCTTCGGCGGGTTCGTGGTCATCCACTCCAAGCTGCGAGCGTCCCACGGATCAAGTGGGGCAACTGG
>JAFMEI010000006.1 GCA_017856815.1 Ilumatobacteraceae bacterium | reverse complement strand
GTTAATGACTTCTTCGATTGGCTGAAGGAGTTTTCATCCGATCCAACCTTCTACCTGATCATCTTTTCTATTGCTTTGTTGGATGCCGTTCTCCCAGTCGTACCCAGCGAAACAATGGTGATCATCGGAGGTGTCGCTGCTGGTGCAGGTGGCGCAGAGGATGGAAAGCTTTTTCTCCCGTTGGTAATTGCTGCAGGCGCATGTGGCGCCTTCTCTGGCGACAACATCGCATATCTCATTGGCCGTTCATTTAGTGAACGCATCCACCGTCGCTACGACCGAACTGAGAAGGGGCGACAACGTCTTCAATGGGCTCATAACCAGATCGAACAACGCGGAGGCTTGCTGCTCATAACTGGGCGCTTCATTCCAGGTGGACGCACGATTCTCACGATCAGTTGTGGAACGACCGAACAGGAACATCGTTGGTTTGCTCGATGGATCGGCGTGGCGTCGGTGATTTGGGCGAGTTACGCCGCAACACTTGGGTACTTCGGTGGCAAAGCCTTTGAGGACAACCACACACTTGCATTTATCGTCGCTTTCCTGACCGCCATATCGATAACCGTAATTATCGAGGTCATCCGATACATCCGCCACAACCGACCCCGTTGACCTCGGGCATTTCGTGCCTTGCCTACTAGCGTTGAGGTGTGTTCGTAGTTGTACCTGTTCGGGGTGGAAGGTTGCCCGCTGGCGGCGCTGAAGTCGCCTCCGAATATGGCCAGGGTGGCATTCTGCTGATTGGGGAAGGCACCCAAGCCGCGGCACAAGAACTTGCTGGTTTGGCTAATGAAGTTAGCTGTGCAGAAGTTGGAAAGTTTCGCCCCGATGCATGGAGTACTGCGCTCCATGGACACATCGGTGAGGAGATCATCGTTCTACCTGGATGTCCTGATGGTCGCGACCTTGCCCCGCGGATAGCGGCTGCAAGCGGCTGCGCCTACTTCGGCTCAGTGGCAGAGATCAAAAACCAAGATGGTGAACTTGAAATTCAGATGGCGCGTTGGGGTGGGCTCGCGATGGAACTCGTTCGAACATCTGGTCACTGTGTAGCGAGTGTGATGCCAGGGCTCCACTCCCCTGTCTCGGTAGATGGTCCACTACAGATAACGGCGGTTGAGTTACACCTCGGTAATGGAAATGATGTCGCGTTTATTGAAGAACGCGAGCCTGACGCAGCCACGATGGATCTTGCCGAAGCAAAACGGATTTTCGGGGGCGGCGCAGGACTCCTCGATGAATCGGTGTTTGGCCAACTCGGAAACATCGCTGCTGAACTTGGAGCCTCTATGGGGGCCACACGTGTGGTGACGGACCGAGGCTGGGTGGGTCACTCACGCCAAATTGGTACCACCGGCGTTGTTGTTGATCCAGATTTGTACATTGCCTTTGGAGTTTCTGGTGCTGTTCAACACACCAGTGGACTCGGTCAACCCGATCATGTGATCAGTGTGAATACCGATCCGCATTGCCCGATGATGCAAATGTCGGATCTTGCGATTGTTTGTGATGCAAATGCTGTAGTTGCAGAACTAGAACAACGACTTGGCAGAAACGCTGGTGCAGCATGAGTACGGACTTTGACGCCATTGTTGTTGGTGCTGGCCCGGCGGGTTCGTGTGCGGCAATTGTTTTAGCGCGCGCAGGAAAACGAGTAGCGCTGATTGAACGCGGACCCTTCGCTGGATCAAAAAACATGTACGGCGGAGTTGTGTACCCGCGCATTCTTGACGAGTTGATCCCGAATTGGTGGGAAGAGGCGCCAATTCAGCGCTGGGTCACTCGGCGCTCAACAATGTTGCTAACAGACACACAGGCACTCACGATTGACTTTCGCTCACAAAATTGGGGGGCGCCGCCGTACAACGGCGCAACCGCATATCGACCGGACTTTGATGCGTGGCTCGCTGACCATGCAGTCGCAGCTGGCGCAGTGCTGGTTACCTCAACCACCGTGACCGGGCTCATACGCCACACAAACGGTGCGGTCACCGGAGTGCATACTGACCGACCCGATGGTGATTTAACTGCACCTATCGTCATCGCCTGCGATGGAGTGAACAGTTTTCTAGCGAAAGAAGCCGGTCTATATCCCGATGTTGATGCTGACAATTACACACTCGGTGTAAAAGAGACAATCTCTTTGCCAAAAGAAACGATTGATGAGCGTTTTGCTGTGACCGATCGTGAAGGTGTTGACATTGAAATTCTGGGCGGAACCAATGGGGTTAATGGTGGGGGCTTTGTATATACCCAACTCGATACCGTCGCGGTCGGTGTTGTACTCAAACTTTCGAAGCTTGCTGCTCAAAAAACTCGGCCCGAACAAATACTTGCGAAACTAAAAGCACACCCGGCGATCGCTCCATTAATCAAAGGCGGCGAAATCAAGGAGTACTCAGCTCACGTGATTCCAGAAGCTGGCTATGAAATGATGCCCAAGTTGACCGCCGACGGTCTGATGGTTGCCGGGGATGCCGCAGCAATGTGTCTAGCGGCAGGAATCTGGCTGGAAGGTGTCAACTTTGCGATGGCATCAGGAATGTACGCCGGTGAAGCTGCCGTGGAAGCAATTGAGTCAGGAAACTGCAACGCATCGGGCCTCGCTGGATACCGCAAACGGCTCGAGAACACCTTTGTGCTCCAGGACCACAAGAAACTGAGGCACGCCCCACATCTGGTGTTGTCCGATCGCGTGCAGCACTTGTACCCACAGATGGTTGCCAATCTTGTTGAACGCATGTTCACCGTTGACAACCCCAAGCCAAAGCCTGGTATTCGTCGTATCCTGAAACAGGAGCGCAAGCGAGCCGGTGTGAAACTGTCGGATCTTGCGCGAGATGGATGGACCGGATTTAGGAGCTTTGGATGAGTCAGCAACAGATTTCATTCGAAGAGCGGATGGCACACTCGGAATTTCGTGTGCACGAGCGCGCTCACATCGTGGTGGATGGCAAGGTTTGTGCTGAATGCTCAACCACTGAATGCGTCACAGCGTGTCCCGCAAATTTGTTTGTGCCTACTGCAGCTGGCGGAATTGTCTTCAACTATGAACAGTGCTTTGAGTGCGGGACTTGTTATCTCGTCTGCAACAAAGAAGGTGCGATCAGTTGGAGTTACCCCGAGGGCGGGCACGGAATCGTGTTCCAACGCACCTGAGCACCCAGATGTTGGTTGGAGTTTGCATCAAATGGACCCCAGGTCGGCCCGAAGTGGACACGTCTGGATCAGTCCTGACTGATGACCGATTTGGGGGCGTCTCATTGGCGGATCAGGCGGCACTCGAAGTAGCGCTCAGTATTGGTGACCAAGTCAAAGTTGTTTGTATCGGTCCCGAAGCAGCGGTTGCTGCACTTCGAGATTCCCTAGCGGTTGGCGCTACCGCTGTTCAGTTCGTTGCCTGTGGCGCGCAGCCAAGTTCCCGCGATGTTGCAGTTTCATTGGCGCAACATCTGGGTGGTTGTGAGTTAATTGTTTGCGGGGACTATTCAGCCGACCGCGGCAGCGGCAGCGTTCCTGCATTTCTGGCTGCGCAACTTGGCGCCTCACAAGCTCTCGGCTTGGTTGCTGTAGAACGCAAAGGCACAAACTTGGAATGTGTGCGCCGTCTCGATGGTGGCCGCCGCGAAGTTGTACGAGTTGCTCCAAGTTCTAATTCGCCGGCGGTTATTTCTGTCGAAGGATCTGTTGCAAAACTTCGTCGCGCATCCCTTGCAGGTACCTTGGCTGCCCGTAGTGCCAACATACCTACGGCAAATGCGGGGATCAATGCTGACCTCAACGGTGAAATCACCCGCTATCGGCCACCAACTCGAATCGTTGCGCCGCCCAAAGGCAACCAAGCGATAGACCGTATTCGGGCTCTTACTGATTCAACAGCGGCCAAGAGTCGTGGCGAACTCGTGACACTCTCACCATCTGAAGCAGCTGAGCGAATCATTCAGGCGATGCGCGAGTGGGGCTATCTAACTTCGTGAGTGTCGTAGTAATACCCGTCGGCTCCTTCGAACAACACGGTCCGCATTTGCCGTCGGACACCGACACACGAATTGCCAACCACCTTGCGCGCGAATTAGTGCGTTCACTCCCTGGCATGATGCTTGGACCAGCAATCACGGTATCTTCAAGCGGCGAACACAGTGGGTTTGCCAACACATTGTCAATCGGCAATGAGGCAGTCACTCAGATTGTCGTTGAGATGATTAGATCAGCAGATTGGTCTGATGGTGTTGTCTTGGTGAATGGCCACGGCGGCAATCTGCAGGCAATTACCAAAGCCATGGAAGTGACCGCGTACGAAAAGCGGCGCGCAATGTCGTGGTGGCCGCAGGTCCCAGGAGGTGATGCGCATGCTGGGCACACTGAGACTTCGATCATGCTCGCCATTGCGCCAGAACAGGTTGACCTCGCGCGGGCCGAGATTGGAAACACCCAGCCAATTGGTTCGATTTTGCCCCAGATAATTGCCGGCGGAATCGCTGCGGTGAGCCCCAACGGAGTGCTCGGTGATCCGAGCGGTTCAAGTGTCGAAGCGGGTAATGAAATCCTAAAGATGCTGGTCAATGACCTGGTTATCGCCGTGAAAAACTGGATGCGATGACCCGATTTCGAGCCGATAAGACCTGGCGTCGACCGATGAATGGATCCACAGTCATTGCCGGATCACCAATAAAGCTCTTCAACCTGACCGACAAGGGACGCGTAGTTGCTGAGCGAATAGAACACCGAGAAGAGATTTCCGCTACTGAGATGGCTCTTGCGAATCGTTTCTTGGACGCGGGTGCAGTGGTACCGATGCTTGAACCCGCTGACCGTTCCCTCCTACATGAAATCACCGTTGTGATTCCTGTTTATGCACGCGAGAAACGTGATGTTGACGCTCTGGAATCGCTTGTGTTCAAACTCTCCGAGTGCCGCTCCCTAATCATTGTCGACGACCATTCCCCTCATCCGATCTCTGGTGCGTTCGCAGTTCCATCGAACTGTCAAATAATGCGTAATGAATGGAACACTGGGCCCGCAGGTGCCCGTAACGCCGGGCTCGCAGCAACAGAGACCGAATTGATCGCATTTGTCGATTCTGATGTCCACCTAGAAGTTCATGACTTGCTCATGCTTGCTTCGCACCTTCAGAACCAATCAATCGTTGCAACAGCACCTCGGATAATCGGCACTCCGAACACCAACTCAATCTTTGGTCGATTTGAGGAGACTGACAGTCCGCTGGATCTTGGAAAGCGACCAGCGAGAGTAAGGGCGGGCACACGAGTTAGTTATGTACCCACTGCCTGCCTTGTAGCGCGTACTGCGGCGGTGCGCGACGAAGGCGGGTTTGATCCTGAACTTTCCACGGGTGAGGATGTTGACCTCGTTTGGCGACTTGACTCTCCACTTCATTGGGTGCTCTATGAGAGTGCAGTTGAAGTCACACACGATGCGAGATCTGATTTTTGGTCTTGGGTAGATCAACGGCGCGGTTATGGCCGAGCTGCCGCTTCATTGGCTACGCGTCACCCTGGTGCGTTGGCGCCTGTTGTCGCCAACTTCTGGAGTGTGGCAATCGTTGCGTTGCTTGGGACAAAAAGACGCTGGCTTGCAATTCCGATTGTGGTCTACACCGCAGTGTCGTTAGCTCGTAAATTGCCGTCGTTGCCGAATCGTTGGTTTGAAGCAACTCGACTCGCAATGCTCGGCCACTGGCATGCCGGGGTTTCTATTGCCCGCGCGATAACACGAGTTTGGTTACCTCTTGCACTTGGTGCAGCGGTCTTCTCACGAACTGCACGTCGCATATTGGTAGCCTCTTCTCTTCTTCCGGCATTTGTTGACTGGTTGCGAAAACGACCCAGGCTGGACCCAATCCGATACGTGTCTTTGCGGGCCATTGACGATGCTGCATATGCAACTGGTGTCTGGGAGGGATGCGCAACCGAGCGCACACCAGCGCCGCTGGCGCCGAGAATTTCTAAGCCCTGACGGTGCCTTCTTCGATACGGCGCGAGATATCAGCGCATTCAAAGCACACTGATTCTGGAATGACCCCAACGCGCATCAACACTTTGAAGATTGCGCATCCAAGACAAAACCCAACAAAAGCTTCCAGTGATGCTGCTGCGATCAACATGATGATTACAACCGTTGCCACTGTGTGCGCGCCAAATATCCACGCCACTGATGCAACTACAGAGAACAAGAGTCCAATGCCTTGTGCAAAGCGCTTTGGTTGACCTGGTGACAAACGATGACGCAAGTTCAAACGCGGCGTGATGACGTCGGTAACAAATCGACCAAGCGGGCTGAACCGTGGACCAAACAGAACTCGTGCGAGAAACCCATATGTAAGCGCAATCAGAATCCAACCGCTTTGCAACGCCACGAAGGCGACACCCATTGCAACTACGCCCGTGGCTACGAGTCGTGCCGAGGTCTCGTTGACGGGGTTTGGGAAGTCAAAGCGAATTGCCATGCCTTCGAAACTAGCGACCTAAACCCGACCAAACAACTCAACTTTTAGTTCGCGGGCTGAATCCATATGGCACAAAGGATTGATAGCTCGGGCACTACGGTCAAAGCATGACTTTGCGTCTGCGCGTGGTCCAATCCGCGTGGGAATCAACCACCGCGAGAGTGGCTGCTGAATTTGGTTCTGTGGTGCCTGTTGTGAAGGGAACCGGCTACGGATTTGGTCGGTCCGCACTGATGCCTATGGCTGCACGTTTGGCTAACGAATACGGCGACGGCCTGATCGCGGTTGGCACCGTATTCGAAGCAGCCGATGTGCCCGACGACTGCACTGCCATGGTGCTCACACCACATTTGGATGACCTTCCTGTCACTCTCTCGCGTGACACCGTGCTGACAGTTGGTTCTGTGGCACATGTTGATGCCCTTGCGCGGCAGAACTGGGATTGCCCAGTTGTGGTGAAGGTGCGGTCATCAATGCGCCGTCACGGGGTGCGCAAGTCGGAGATGTCCGATCTGATTGCACACGCCAATGCAAGTGGGCTGCGAGTAATCGGAATTTCTTTTCATCCACCTTTGATCTCCGACGAAGAAGACAACAGCGAAGAAGTGCGCGACTTTTTGCGTCGCATCCCACCAAACTCAAATGTGTTTCTCAGCCATCTGTCACCGCAATCTTGCAATGATCTTCAGACGGAGTTTGATGGTATGACCATGAGCATTCGCGTGGGTACGGCGCTTTGGCATGCCGATAAATCACAGATGCAATTGAGCACTGATGTGCTTTCGGTGCACTCGGTCAAAGCTGGGGATCGGGTTGGCTATCACCGCAGTCTGATCAAAGAAGATGGTCACGTGCTCTCCCTCGGCGTTGGCACTGCGCAAGGAGTTGCGGAGCTTGCAGAAGGCAGAAGCCCATTTCATTTTGCACGCCGCCGCATGGCCATGGTTGAAAAGCCACACATGCACACATCAATGGTGTTTGTGCCTGAAGGTGATCCATTGCCTGAAGTTGGCGATTGGATTGATGTGCAGCGCCCACTGGTTACAACTAGCCCAGATGAATTGCAGTGGGTATCTGCAACCTCTTTCTAGCTCCTGACGATCTGATTTAGTCGATTGATATTCCGGCGCGACGCATGCCTCGCCAACCAATTGCTCCTGCACCAACAAGCGGTCCCGCATCACCGAGTTTTGCGGGCACAATGCGTGCCCCGCGGGCGAATTGAAGTCCACAGAGTTCATCGAGTTCATCTTGTGCTGCCTGGAAAAAAGTCGCACCAAAACCAAGTGCCACTCCGCCGCCGACCACTGCAAGTGGAAGGTCCAGCAAATTGACGACGGACGCTACGGCACGCCCAACCAAACGACCAGTGCGTTGCATGATTTCGTAGGTTGGCTGCGTGGGCGGTCGACCCGTGATTGCTTCAATGGCGGGCCCCGACGCTTCAGCCTCCAAGCAGCCCCGTGCACCACAGTCGCAGCGACGACCATCGGGTTCCACAATCACATGGCCAATGTGGCCAGCATTTCCGGTCTCGCCGTCAAGCAAGCGGCCATTCAAGACGATCCCGCCGCCAACCCCGGTGGAGACGACCATCGCAATAAAACTGTTGTATCCCTTGGCTGCACCGCGCCAACCTTCGGCGAGAGCAAGTGCCTTTGCATCACCATCGCCGAACACTGGCAATCCAGTGAGATCAACGAGTCGCTGGCGCAATGGAAAGTCTCGCCATCCAAGCAGATTGAGCGGTGAAATGCTCTCGACGTTGCGGGTAATTGGCCCGGCAGAACCCACCCCGACGACGAGTGGCTGGCCTCCATGGTGATTGGTGGCGCGGTCAATTTGCTGTGAGACAATCTCAGCCACGAGTTCAAAAAGCTCTTCGGCATTTGCCCGATTAGGCACCCGAGTTGCAACCCGATCAACTATGCGCCCGCTTTTGTCGACGAGACCAGCAGCGAATTTGGTGCCACCGATGTCAACTGCAACTGAAAGATTCATGGATGTGTGACGCCTGGGGATTGCGGAATGCCCTAAATCGTAAAACCCAGACACGCGCAGAGGAATTTAAGGCACTGTATTTAATTCCTACTCAGTGACACTTAATCGCCCGCATTTGCCTAGATTCAGGGCATGACAGGTGCCCGTGCCACTACGGATTGGAACCCGGTTCTGAGGGCTGAATTTGAAAAGCCCTACTGGCAGCCACTTCAGGAGTTCATCCAAAACGAGCGTAAGCATCACAACATTTATCCACCCCACGATGAGGTCTTTCGTGCGTTGCACGAAACTCCCCTTGCCTCAACCAAGGTGGTCTTACTTGGACAAGACCCGTACCATCAGCCGGGCCAAGCACATGGACTTTGCTTTTCGGTACGACCCGGGGTGCGTGTCCCTCCATCGCTACAAAACATTTATAAAGAGCTACGCGATGATCTTGGACATCCGATCCCCGCTCACGGCTGTCTCGACAAATGGGCGCGAGAAGGTGTTCTGCTTCTCAATACAACCCTCACCGTGCGCGAAGCATCAGCAGGATCACACTTTGGTCGCGGATGGGAATTATTCACCGATCGAGTGCTTGAAGTAGTTAACGAGAAGCAGACGCGTGTTGTATTCATATTGTGGGGCGCCAGTGCCAAGAAAAAGAGATCTCTCATTACTAACCCAATTCACGAAGTAATTGAATCGGTGCATCCATCTCCTCTTTCGGCACATAACGGGTTCTTCGGCCACAAACCGTTTTCGCGAGCCAATGAATATCTGAAATTGGCGGGCGTTCCGCCAATAGATTGGGAAATTGAGTAGGTTTCAGTAATGGCAACAATCCGCCGCCACATCTTTATTGACAGACCCGCTGAAGATGTGTGGGCGCTAGTTGGTCGGCCCGAATTGCTTCACGAATGGTTTCCGACCACTGGCACCAAACTTGAAGGCGACAAACGATGGATCTATCTGGCCTCTGGGATCACGTTTGAAGAAGACATCGTGACGCTTGACCATGCGTTGCGTCGCTTTCAATACAAGATTGTGAATAACTCAATCATCACCTCTCATCTAGGCACGGTTGATGTCATTGATGATCCACATGGCGGCTGCGTTGTGATCTACAGCACCGAGATGGAACCAGAGGTACTCGGGTTGATGGTCGGCGGTGCTGCCGGTGCCGGGTTGCAGAAGCTCAAGCAGTTGATGGAGTCATAAATGGGACGCAAGATTCTTTTCATTACGACCGATCAACAACGATTCGATTCACTTGGATGCAATGGCGGCACAGTGGCTCGTACGCCAACAATCGATGCACTCGCTCATTCTGGGATCCGCTACACGCGCGCGCAGCCCCAGAACGTGGTTTGCATGCCGAGTCGTTCGACAATGCTCACCGGACAGCACCCGTCCACACATGGAGTTTGGATGAATGGTGTTCCGCTGCCGATTGATGCCCCGAGCATCGCTGAGGATCTTTGGCGCTCTGGATATCGAACTGCCTTGATTGGCAAGGCTCATTTTGAACCCTTCCTTGATCCATTTCTTCGCTTCGCAGAGAATCGCCTTGGTCGCGATGAGCGCGCAACTGAGTACACCCGTGATGAGAATGGCACTGAAGTGCCGCATCGCGGCTTTGAACATCTTGCTTTAAGCACTCATGGTGGAGCTGGGCCTTTTCACTACGCACGATGGCTCGCCAACAACCATCCAGAAGCTGTGCAGATGTATTACCAAGTGCTTGACGGTGCCGAAATGCAGGTCAATGCAACTGGCGGTGGTGATACCAATGCGCCTCAAGTCAAGGTCAACCCAATTCCACGCGACTGGTACCACACCACATGGGTTGCCGAGCGCACCAAGGACTGGCTTGCGTCATTGGAATCCGACGCCGATTGGTTCTGTTGGATGAGCTTTCCCGATCCACATCATCCTTGGGATCCCCCGCAGAGCGAGTTGCATCGTGTTAATTGGCGTGACCTCGATTTGCCAGCAGGATTTATCGAAGACCGAAGTGAACTCGAACGCGTACTTGAGAACAAGCCACGGCATTGGAAAGCATGGTGGGAGGGCAAGTTCTATTCAAATTTTGAACCGCCACGTCGCTGGGTCCCGTCAACACTGACTGCTGACCAAACTCGTGAAGTCAATGCGATGGCCCACATCATGAACGAAATGATTGACGAAGCAATTGCATCAGTGCTGAGCAAAATTGACGAACGCGGATGGGGCGATGATGTTGATGTCATCTTCACTACAGATCATGGTGAATTCCAAGGAGATTTCAACTTGCTTTTCAAGGGGCCCTACCACGTGGACTCGTTGATGCGACTTCCTCTTATTTGGCGCCCAGCACCAAGCGCCCAGATCGCCCCTCAGGTGGTGGACAATCCAGTTGGCCTTGTCTCGCTCGCAGCAACCTTTGCCGACATCGCTGGCCTCGAGCGACCTGAATATGTCGAAGCCTCTCGGCTTCCTGTAAGTAGCGGAGATGCGAACGCGCTTGGACATGAGCAAACTCTCACGGAATGGGACAGCGTGATGTTCGGCAAAATTGTCAGCCAGCGGACAATTCTCCGCGATGGCTGGGTTTGCTCGGTGTACGGCAAAGGAACGATGCATGACGGCACCGAAGGTGAGCTCTACAACCTTCAGAATGATCCGCTGCAGCGCGAAAACCTTTTTGATGCTCCCGCACACAAAGCAACTCGTGACGATCTCATTGCAGCGCTATGGGCCTCGCAACCACCGCGTCAACTTCCACTTCGCGAGTGTGACGCACCTGTCTGATCACGCCGGTATTTGCTGCGTGATGCAGTGGATGCCACCGCCACCCACCGCAAGAATCTCTCCCACCTCGAGACCGATTACTTCACGATCCGTGAATACCTGCCTAATGATTCCAAGCATTGCGTCATCAGTGCGTTGTCCGGCGACCGGAACGAGAACAAAACCGTTTCCGATATAGAAATTCAGATACGGCACCACCAAACGATCCGCGCCACTCCCAATGAACGGCAGTACGGGAATTTCCACAATTTCAATCTGCAACTTGTTCGCATCGATGAAGTTTTCTGCAATTGTCCGATTTTCAATCAAGCGCACATGATCGGGTTCAGAGCTGTCACTGCACATCTGCAACATGAGGGTTCCCTGATTAACAAACGCTGCAACATTGTCGACGTGTCCATCGGTATCAAAGTCAAGCGCTAATCCATGAGGCAACCAAAGCATCAGCTCGGCTCCAAGCCGATCAAGCAAGGTGCTTTCTAGTTCTGCACGTGTCAAGCCTGGATTGCGATTCGGATTCAAGAGGCATTGCTCAGTAGTGACTAACAGCCCTGCGCCATTTCCCGTGATTGATCCGCCTTCAAGAACAACTGGCACTGGCTCAAGTTTGTGGCTACGAAGCTCTGCAAAACGTCGAGCAAGCGAAGCGTCGCGATCGAAGGGACGAAACTTCTCGCCCCATCCGTTGAATTCCCAATCGGTGGCAACAACTTCCACCTCTCCACTGGGGTAGTAATCCTTTGTGTAAATCGGTCCCGTATCCCGAAACCACGCATCATCCATGTCCAGCGTGATTAATTCCACGGAAGAACTGCAGAGTTTCCGTGCTGAAGCAACTGATTCGGGTGGCACCAGCAGAGTTAGTGGTTCAAACGCTGCGATGGTATTCGCAACGGCTGCATGGGCTTTCTCGGCATCAGCTATGTGCCCTTTGTAGATCGACTCACGTGCCGGCCAGCACATGATGGTCTCCGCATGTGCTTCGAATTCACCTGGAAGAATTCGTGTCACTCAGGTTCACCGTCAAGGGTGGTCAAATTGCGATATAAATCTGGGCGCCGGTCACGGAAAAGACCCCAACTATTGCGCATGCTTTCCTGTACTTGAAGATCAAAAGACTGGATGATGAATCCTTCGCTAATGCGATCTAGCTCTTGAACTTTTTCGCCCGTCGCATCACTGATAAATGACGAACCATAGAAGGTAATGCTGTTGGCAATACCTACTTCGTGCCCAACACGGTTTGCCGCTACCACGGGCACAAGATTTGATGCTGCGTGTCCTTGCATCGCGCGTTGCCAATGCCCCGCTGAATCCCATTCAGGATTCGGTGGCTCACTCCCGATCGCCGTTGGATAGAGCAGGAGTTCGGCTCCCGCAAGAGCCATGCATCGCGCCGCTTCTGGAAACCATTGATCCCAACAAATTCCAACACCAATCTGCGCATATGCAGTTGGCCATACTTTGAATCCGGTGTCACCGGGACTGAAGTAATACTTTTCCGTGTAACCGGGGCCATCTGGAATGTGGCTTTTGCGGTATTTGCCAATCTTGCGACCATCGGCATCCACAATGACCACGGTGTTAAAGAGTGCTTGGTTCGCACGCTCGTAGATGCTGATCGGGAGCACGACTTTTAGTTCTGCTGCTACCTCGCACATTCGCGCCAAGGCTGGATTTTCCTCAACGGGTACCGCCAGCTTGAGGAATTCAGGGTGTTGGTCTTTGCAGAAATAGTGCCCTTCGAAGAGTTCGGGTAGGAGAATTACCTGGGCGCCAGCGGCTGAGGCTTCCCGCACAAGGCCTTCTGCGCGGGCAATATTCGCAGCAGAATCGGCCTCCATAGCCATTTGTATGGCTGCCACAGTGACAGACGAGCCTTGAGTCATGCATTCAAGGGTACGCCGTGAGGAAATGGCCTGAGAACCTGCAACACTTTTCAAATGACTATTGCCGACTTCACCCCTACTGCGGTGGCAACGATCCCCGCAATCGTTCAGCGTGCCCGTGATGCCTTTGATTCGGGACGCACGCGACCGCTCTCATGGCGCCGAGCACAACTTGATGGCATGCGCAAACTGCTTGAGGACAACTCAGAGCAACTACTTGCCGCACTGGCCGCAGACCTAGGTAAGCCCGCTGCCGAGGGTTGGGTCACAGACATCGGTTTCACAATTGGCGAGATCAAGTTGCTGCAAAAAAATCTCCGTAAGTGGACTCGCCCAGAGCGTGTTTCGACTCCAATTGTGGCGCTCCCCGGTTCGAGTCACCGCGTAGCTGAGCCACTTGGTGTGGTTGCGATCATCTCGCCATGGAACTATCCAATTCAGTTGTTGCTATCTCCAGCAGCCGGCGCAATTGCCGCGGGCAACTCAGTGGTCTTGAAGCCGAGCGAGATTGCTCCACACACTTCAACAGTGATCACCGAGCTCATCCAACGCTATTTGGACCCTGACGCAGTCCAAGTGATTGAAGGTGGTGTCGCCGAAACTACCGAACTACTCGCACAAAGATTTGACCACATCTTCTATACAGGCAATGGTCGCATCGGCCGAGTCGTAATGGAAGCAGCAGCTAAACACCTCACGCCAGTGACACTTGAACTAGGTGGCAAGAGCCCAACCATTGTTGACGCAACCGCAAACCTTCGCGTTGCAGCGCGTCGAATCGCGTGGGGCAAATTCTTGAATGCGGGACAAACCTGCATTGCGCCTGACTACCTACTTGTTGACAAGAAAGTGGCATCTACCTTCATTGGAGAGCTTCGTGCTGCGATCAAAGAGTTCTACGGTGATGACCCCAAACAAAGTGGGGACTACGCACGAATTGTCAATGGTCATCACTTCAACCGACTCACATCGATGCTCGAGAGCGGCTCTGTGGTTATAGGCGGCGAAACCGATGCCAACACCAAGTACATCGCCCCAACCGTGCTCGCCGATGTGAACGTCTCCGCGCCTGTGATGCAGGATGAGATCTTTGGGCCGATTCTTCCAATGGTTGAGATTGACAACGTGGCTGAAGCGATCGCGTTTATCAATTCAAAGCCACACCCACTTGCTCTCTACGTATTCAGTGAAGACGACCGTGCGATTGATGCAGTAATCGAACGCACTACAGCAGGTGGTGTCACTGTGAATGGCACAATCCTCCATATCTCGAATCCGAATCTGCCTTTTGGTGGTGTCGGTGAAAGTGGCATGGGTGCGTATCACGGCAAATCAAGCATTGACATCTTCCAGCACCGCAAGCCGGTGCTTCGTAAGAGCACCAAGGTTGATCCTTCCATCGCCTATCCGCCTTACACTGAAAAGAAGATGAAACTAATTCGTAAAGCGGTATAGGAGCCCACGCATGTCAGATCTACAAGCACAACTTGAAGAAGCTGGAAACATGATCACCGTGCCCGCATCCTGGGGCACGTTTGATGAGTTTCATGCCAAGCTCGCTTTGCTACGCAAACATGATCCCGTTCACCTTGTGAATGCCCCAGATCACTACCCTTTCTGGTTGCTTACAAAAAATGCCGACATCTTCGAGATCGAGGCCAAGAGCAATATCTTCTTGAACGAGCCGCGTCCGATTCTTGCCAATGCCGAAGCCGACGATCACACTCGCAACAACGGGAACATGCTTCGCACCCTCATTCACATGGATGATCCCGACCACGCCGAGTATCGCAAGGTGGCAGCTGATTGGTTTTTGCCCAAAAACCTTGCGCGGCTAGACGCCCGCATGAGCGAACTCGCAAAACAATCCGTCGACAAGATGGCTGATCTGGGTGGCAAATGCGATTTCTCACGCGACATCGCATTGCAGTACCCACTACAAGTGATTCTCGCGATTCTCGGATTGCCAGAGACCGACTACCAGCGCATGCTCATGCTTACCCAGGAAATGTTCGGCAACGCAGACCCTGATCTTCAGCGTGGCACCACCATTGAAGATTTGACTCAAGTAATCAATGACTTTTTCATCTACTTCAGTGAATTGAGTGCATCACGCAAGTCAACCCCGACTCACGATCTTGCATCAACGATCGCCAATGGTGAGGTGTATGACAAGCCACTTGGTGATGTTGAGATGATCTCGTATTACATAATCACTGCAACCGCAGGGCACGACACCACTAGTGCGGCAATCGCAGGTGGAATGCTTTCTCTGTTGCAGAATCCAGATCAGCTGAAGCGGCTACAAGACGACATGTCTCTACTCCCCACAGCGGTTGATGAGATGATCCGTTGGGTTTCTCCCGTAACTCACTTCATGCGCACCGCAACCGAGGATTACACAATCCGCAATACCACCATCAAGGCTGGTGAGTCAGTTCTTCTCTCTTATCCATCTGGTAACCGTGACGAGGACACCTTCACTGACCCGTTCAAGTTTGATGTTGGTCGCACACCAAACCGACACCTTGCTTTTGGTTTCGGTATTCACTACTGCCTTGGTGCAATGCTCGCGCGCATGGAGATGCGTACGTTCTTCAACGAGTTGATCCCTCGCATCAAAACCATGGAACTCGCCGGCGATTACGCCCATATTCACACCACTTTTGTCGGTGGGCTGAAGCGACTTCCAGTCACATATTCTCTGAAGTGAGAGCTCGGCGCTCGCCGGAACAACGGCGAATTGTTGTCGAGCAGATTGAATCGTGGCTCCGTGAGCACCCGGGAGCTACGTACACAGAACTTGCGTTGGGAATTGGAATCCACACTGAGGATGCGCGCAAATTAACAACTAGGCGGGTGCGGCATCTGGTGACCGATCTCGAGTCAGAGACCAAAAATCGTGGTGGGTACCAGACCATCTGGACAAACGACAAGATCCTGCAAGCTCTCCGTGAAGCTGCCAACGGTTCAGAAATGCTTTCAGGCGGGCATTACGCCGACCTCGTAGCCGAAGGAGCCATTCAAGGACCTACATTGCCGCGGGTAATCCAGGTCTTTGGTTCGTGGGCAAACGCATGTGCACTCGCTGGCCTTTCAATTGGCCACACCCCGCGGGATGATTATTCACGTAGTTGGACCGAAGATGAACTGGTGCACTTCATGGCTGAGTTTCTGCTTGCGTCGGACTCAGCATCAATTGAGTCTTATGCGAAGTGGTCAGCGAGCGATCCTGCAACAAAACGGCCATCAGCTGGGACAATTCGCAATCAAGCGGGACAATGGAATGACGTCAAAGCGCGCGCCTTACGAGAACTGCGGCGTAGTTGGGCATGACTGACAGCAACAAGCGCCACCACCGACATCGTGACACCATCCATGGTCGTGGCTACTTTCGACGTCTCGGCCCTGGCCTCGTTACCGGTGCAGCAGATGATGACCCGAGTGGAATTGGTACCTACTCACAAATTGGCGCATCATTTCAATTCCAATTGCTCTGGACGGCCCTTCTTGCACTTCCTTTGGCAGCTGCAGTACAAGAAACCACGGCACGCCTCGGACTCGTAACAGGCAAAGGCCTTGCGGCGATTATTCGCGAACATTACAGGCGTTGGGTTTTATGGCTCATGGTCACTCTGGTGACTGCAGCAAACACCTTCAATATCGGTGCCGATCTGGGTTCAATGGCAGCTGCTACCAAGTTATTGATTCCTATACCAACTCCGGTGTTGTTGATTGGATTTGCAGTCGGCATGGCCGTACTTGAGATCTTCGTGCCTTATCACCAGTACGCGCGTGTACTCAAGTGGCTGTGTCTCTCGATCCTCTCTTACATACTTGTGCTTTTCGTAGTTGAAGTGAGCTGGGGTGATGTTGCCAAGAACACATTCATTCCGAATATGACCTTCGACCGAACGACAATTGCGGCTCTAATCGCAATATTTGGCACAACCATCTCTCCATATCTCTTCTTCTGGCAGACAAGTGAAGAAGTGGAAGAGCATAAAGATCGTCACCGAGATGGCGACACAACCGTGCACCGAGCTGAGTTGTCGGCGATGAGAGGTGATGTGTTTGTCGGTATGAGTTCTGGCGTAGTGGTGATGTTTGCAATCATGGTTACTGCGGGAACCACTATTGGCAGCAAAGGCAGCGCCACCATAACGACAGCCGAGCAAGCTGCTGCTGCGCTGGAGCCATTGGCAGGAAGATTCACAAGCCTTGTTTTCACACTCGGCATCGTTGGAACCGGGCTACTGGCAATTCCTGTGCTTGCTGGTTCAACCGCATACGCATTGAGTGAAACATTTGGATGGCGTGAAGGTCTGAGTCTGCGGATGAATCAAGCAAAGGCGTTCTACGCTGTGATCACTGCATCAATGCTTGCTGGCCTCGCAATGAATCTCGTTGGAATTGACTCCGTGCGAACTCTCTATTTCGCTGCAATCCTTAATGGTCTTGCAGCGCCACCGTTAATTCTTGTGATTTGGTTACTCGCTCGCAGGAACGATGTTTTGGGTGCAAGGCGCAGCAACGCGATGTCTCAGGTTCTAGTCGCAATTGCTGCGTTAACAATTGCCGTCCTACCGATTCTGTTTATCTTTGCTGACTGAATTTCAGCTCGTGTGGTAGTTGGGCGCTTCTTTTGTGATGGTCACATCGTGAGGGTGGCTTTCAGCCCGACCCGCGGCTGTGACTTTCATGAGTCGGGATTTTGTCCTCAGATCTTCCAACGATGCGGCACCGGCATATCCCATACCCGAGCGGAGACCGCCAACTAGTTGATAAACAACATCCGCCAAGAAGCCAGCGTAAGGGACACGTCCTTCGATGCCCTCAGGAACAAGCTTGCGTGAACCCGACTCGGCTTCATCTTGAGCCGTTGCATATCGATCAGCGCCGAATCCCTCCATTGCTCCGAGTGAACCCATGCCACGGTACGACTTGTATTGGCGCCCTGCATAGAGTTCCAGTTGTCCTGGTGCTTCGTCGGTGCCAGCAAGAATGCTTCCGAGCATCACAGTTTCTGATCCTGCAGCAATTGCCTTGACTATGTCACCGGAATAAGTGATACCACCATCGCCGATTACTGGCACCCCGAGTTGACGCGCACGTTGTGCAGAGTGGAATATCGCAGATAACTGGGGCATCCCCGAGCCCGCGATTACCCGAGTGGTGCAAATAGATCCAGCACCAATTCCAACTTTCACAGCATTGGCGCCAGCTTTAACTAAGTCCTCTACTCCTTCTGGAGTCACTACATTGCCAGCCACGATTGGTAGATCCTTATAAAGGCTTCGGATTCGTGCAATGGCGCGCACTACTCCCCCTGAATGACCATGCGCAGTGTCAATGACAATCGCATCAACTCCTGCTGCTACCAAGGCGGCTACTCGAGCTTCGAGATCTGGCCCGACACCGACTGCGGCGGCAACCCTTAAGCGCCCACTTGAATCCTGAGTTGAGTTTGGGTGTTCCAGTTTTTTTAGTAAATCCTTGACCGTAATGAGCCCACAGAGTTTGCCTTCTTTGTCTACAAGTGGAAGTTTTTCAATTCTGTGCTTCTGCAAAAGTGACCGCGCTTCGTCAAGCGTTGTTCCTTCGGGTGCAGTTACTAACGGAGCAGCGGTCATGAATTCAGAGACCGATTTACTCATGTCACTCGGATTACAAAACCGCACATCACGATTTGTGAGAATCCCCAAAAGTTTGCGGTTCTCATCCGTGATCGGGACTCCGGAAAATTTGAACTTCGCCATCATTGCCTCGGCTTCTCCGAGTGTTGCTGAAATCGGCAACGTTACGGGATCGGTGATCATTCCGCTTTGTGAGCGCTTCACCTTGACAACCTCACCGGCTTGGTCGGCAATTGACATGTTCCTGTGCAAAACCCCGATTCCTCCCTGCCGCGCGAGCGCGGTTGCCATGCGGGATTCGGTGACCTTATCCATTGCGGCGGAAACAAGTGGGACGGCGAGTCTGATATCAGCGGCGAAAGTGGCGGACGTATCAACATCGGACGGCAAGACGTCACTCCAAGCTGGCACCAGAACAACATCGTCAAAGGTCAGACCCTCGTCTTCACGGAACAGTTCACTGGTTTTCATTTGTTGCCTCCTAGTTGCAAAGTTGAATAAGAGCATCTACGAGCAATTTGTGCTCGGCTTCGTGTACGCGTTTAGTGAATTCTTCAAGAGAATCTTGGGCCGATACCGCGATCTCCACGCTGGCAATCACGGGCCCAGTGTCCACGCCTTCATCGGGTACGAAATGAACCATCGCACCGCTGCGAACTCGCTCGCCAAGAACTGCCTCGGCATGGGCACGCTCAATTGAGTTGACTCCCGGGAGCTCACCGGGCAGAGCGGGATGAAGGTTGATCACTGGACTGCCAACATGATCGAGAAAGTTAGCCGAGAGCAACAACATCCAGCCGGCCAGCACCACATAATCAGGCACATACTGTGCAACGCACGCGGCAAGACGCGTGTCGTAATCGCGCCGCAGCTCACCTTGCTCTTTTTCTAAACACACTGCCTCGATACCTGCGTCACGTGCGCGCTGGAGAGCGCGAGCATCGCCGTTATTTGAGATCACGGCAACAACATCAGCGGCAAGCACATTGGTGCTACAAGCATCCATGATTGCTTGCAGATTTGTCCCGGTTCCGGATGCCAGAACAACGAGACGTCCAGTCACCGCAACACAACTCCGCGTTGTCCCGCCTCAAGGCGACCAATGATCCAGGTCTGTTCACGAATTGCATTACGAACGTCATCGGTTTGATCTGGACTGGCGACTACAACCATTCCGATTCCCATGTTGAGGGTGCGATAGAGCTCTTCTTTATCCATTGCCAAGATTTCACGAACAAGTCGGAATAGTGGTGGAACAGGCCACGAGTCCACTTCAACTACAGCACACACATTTTCTGGAAGCACTCGCGGCAAGTTGTCTGGCAGGCCACCGCCAGTGATATGCACCAATGCACGTGCCAAATCCTCACGCAACACACGTTCAAGTACTGGTAGGTAGTTACGATGTGGCTCCAGTAATGCGTCCGCCAGAGATACCTCTAGTGGAGCAACTACGGTCTCCAACGGCATCCATTCAAAAGCTTTGCGGAGCAACGAATAGCCATTTGTGTGTGGGCCATTTGACGCGATGCCGATGAGGACATCCCCGGGGCGCGGCGGGGATGACGGCAGTAGCTTTGCCCGATCAACCACACCGACCAAAGTGCCTGCGATGTCAAAGGCGCCATCGTTGTAGACCCCTGGCATCTCTGCTGTTTCACCACCGAGCAAGGCGCACTCCGCAACTTTGCATGCGGAAGCCATTCCTTCCACAATCTCAGCAACCATCTCACTGCGCAACTTTGATGAAGCAACATAATCAAGGAAGAACAACGGCTTTGCGCCTTGGACGAGCACGTCGTTGATGCAGTGATTAACAATGTCCGCACCGACTCCGCGATACCGACCCGTCCGCGCTGCAATTTCGACTTTGGTGCCCACTCCGTCTGTTGAAGCAACCAGAACGGGATGGTCGTAGTCCTTGAGGACACTGACATCAATGGAGCCACCGAATGAGCCAACCCCACGCAGCACATTTGGCCCATGCGTGGCTTCGACGGCAGCCTTCATTTTGTCTACTGCTTTTGTACCTTCATCAATATCCACTCCAGTAGCTGCATAGCTAGTGAGCATTGCGCCACGAGCTCGCCACCCGATATCACGCCGAAATTGCATTCGTTCAAAACTTATTTTGTCAACAGCCGCATATGCCGCGGCCCGAGCAGACACAAGATCAACACCTGTGCCAACCACGGTCAACACCCGACCACCTGCGGTTTTGAATTCATTTCCAACCTTTTGGGTACCTGCGTGGTACGCAAATGAATTCTTTCTGTCGATCTCGTCAAGGCCCTTGATGATCTTTCCTGTCTTTGGCTTTTCCGGATAGCCCTCACTTGCCAGCACAATTCCAAATGCCGCGCCAAACATCTTTGGCTTGAGATCACTTGCAACATTTCCTTTGGCGCATGCATAAAGAATCGGCAATAGATCCTCTTGCAGCAACGGCAACAGAACTTGGGCCTCTGGATCACCAAAGCGACAGTTGTACTCAATCAGCTTTGGGCCATCTGTTGTGTGCATGAGACCTGCGTACAAAGCACCTCGGTACGGAGTGCCAAGAGAGTTCATGTGATCAAGAATTGGCTGGATGAAAACACGAACCAGATCATCGAGTGTGGGCATCCCGGGTGCAGGCGCGGGCGCATACGCACCCATCCCACCCGTATTCGGGCCGCGATCGCCCTCAGCAATTCGCTTGTGATCCTGACTCAGCGGGAAGGCTACGGCGCGAGTGCCATCACACATTGCAATCAGTGAGTATTCAGCACCAGTCAATCGCTCTTCGAGCACCGTTTCAGTGTCGTGCACCATCTGCTTGATGGCAGCCTCGATCTCTACATCGGTTTGCGGCACTAAAACACCTTTGCCAGCAGCGAGACCCGACGCTTTGACAACAACCGGCACGGCGAGATCACGCCACCATTTCATGGCTGCATCAACTTCACCTTTAGCGAAAGTTTTCGACCTCGGCGATGGGATACCGAGTCGATCCGCCACCTCACGCGTGTACGCCTTTGACCACTCAAGACGCGCGCACGATCGCGTCGGGCCAAATACCGCTACTCCATCTTCGATCAGTGTGTCAGCAAGACCAGCTGCCAAAGCAGCTTCAGGACCAATCACAACAAGTTTGATGTCGTTGGATCGGCAGGCATGGCGAATTCCGTTGAGGTCATCAGGCTGAGCATCAATGCGAATTCCGGGCATGGCATCACTGCCTGGGGCCACAAAAAGTGCTGCACAATTCGGTGACTTACTTATTGCTTCGGCGAGTGCATGCTCACGGGCACCAGCACCGACCACCATGACTCTCAACAACGACCGCGTCATCCGATGGCACCTTCAAAGGCTGCTTTGCCGTTCGTGGGACTTATTTGTACTGGGTATTCCCCTGTGAAACAGGCCGTACAGTATCCCTGCTCACGACCAATTGCCCTCAACATCCCATCTCGACTCAGAAATCCGATTGAATCACATCCAATGTGCTCTCGCAGTTGCTCAAGATCGAGACGTGCTGCAATCAGGTCCTCGTTGTGTCCCATATCCACGCCAAAGTGACAAGCATTGACAATTGGTGGACACGTAAGTCGCAGATGAACTTCAGTCGCCCCTGCGTCGCGTACGAGCTTGACCAAGGGACCAGCAGTCGTACCGCGAACTAGCGAGTCATCAATCATCACCACTCGTTTTCCTGCGAGATTTGAATTCAGCGCATTGAACTTGATGGCAACTCCGCGTTCACGCATTGATTGTGTTGGCTCAATGAACGTGCGTCCGATGTATCGGTTCTTGATTAATCCATCATTGAACTCAAGGCCCGACTCGCGTGAATATCCAACGGCTGCAGGGATTGATGAGTCGGGTACTGGAATTACTATGTCGGCGTCAACTGGATGTTCTTTGGCGAGTTCAACGCCGAGATTTTGACGCACTGCATGCACACTGCGGTCATCCCAGGTTGAATCTGGACGCGAGAAATACACGAACTCAAACGAACAGCGCGCCTGCTGGGGAGCTGGTGCCATGACTTGACGACGCGCCATTACTTCACCGTGGAGTGTGACTATCTCTCCTGGCTCGACTTCAGAAATACCGGTGCAACCGAGTGTTTCAAGTGCGCAAGTCTCTGAAGCGACAGCGTGCCCCCCACCTGGAAGTTTGCCGACACTGAGTGGGCGAAAACCCCATGGGTCACGCACTGCCATCACGCGATCTGCGGTTAGAACAACTAATGAATAGGCGCCCTTCCACGCTGGCAAAGTGCGCTCAAGGCGCTCCTCCCATGTCGAACCACCTGCTGCTGCCAGCATCAAAGTGATGACTTCAGTATCCGATGATGCAGTCAAGCCGAAGCCGCGGGCAAGAAGTTCCTCACGTAACGCACCAGCATTGACAAGGTTGCCGTTGTGCGCAACCGCAAGTGGACCATTCATGGTCTCAACCAAGAAGGGCTGTGCGTTGCGTGCGTTACTACCACCTGTGGTGGAATACCGTGTGTGCCCAATTGAGTGATAGCCAACTAATGGCGCAAGTGCCTCGGGGGTGAATACCTGTGAGACCAATCCACTTTCTTTGTGGATCCTTGCACGCTGTCCATCGGAGACGGCGATACCAGCGGCTTCTTGACCGCGATGTTGGAGGGCAAAGAGTCCGAAGAATGACATTTGTGCAACACCGTCACCAGTAGGAGTTGAGATCGCAAGAACACCGCACTCTTCTCGCGGTGAATCATCGAATGGATTCAGTTGATGGTTCACAGGACTCCCTTGGATTTCAGCGCAGATTTGATTCGGTCACCCACTGGATATTGTCCCGGTAGGAACTCATCTCCTGTTATGCGTTCAAAAGCTTTGATGTAACGAGTAGATGTCGCTTCAATGACACCTACGCCAAGATCTGGTGGTGGACCATCACCCGTGTAACCAAGACCAGCAAGAGCGCGTCGAATTGGTTCCTTATCAAGGCTTTCAGGATCAGCGCCCTCAGCAACACGTGTCTCATAAGTAGAGCGTTCCCAGAATCGCGATGAATCAGGAGTGTGCATTTCGTCGATCAGAATCAATTGGCCATCTTGGTCATAGCCGAATTCATACTTGGTGTCCGCAAGAATCAAATCCGCTTGGTTGGCAATCTGCTGACCAAAAGTGAACAAAGAGAGTGCGGCGGTTCGGACCGACTCCCATGTTGATGCGTCTACCAACCCACGACTCACCACTTCGCTCTCGCTAATTGGTTCGTCATGCAAACCTGAAACACCTTTTGTGGTGGGTGTCACCAACGGCTCAGGCAACAAAGAGTCACGTTCTAAGCCATCTTCAAAGCGATGGCCATAAATCACACGGGCACCATTCGCATACTGTCTCCACAAAGACGTCGAGGTGTTACCGGTGATCGCACCTCTTACGACTACTTCAACTGGTAGCGGTGTGGCATCCACTGCAATGAGAACATTTGGATCTGGTACCGCAATCACATGATTGGCAATGATGCTTTGAGTTTTCGCAAACCACCACGCGGCAAGTTGATTAAGAACTTGGCCTTTGTAGGGCACGGCAGTAACAACCCGATCAAGTGCGGAGAGTCGATCAGTGGTCACCAACAAGCGTCGCCGATTGGGTAAAGCGTATGAAACGCGCACTTTGCCCTCACGACGATCGGCGAGTTCGAGTGACAAATCCGTGAATGGATGCGTAACGGTTGGAATCATCCTGGCCACTTAACGCTCCGTCGCATATCGAACACCTGAACGAAATAGGTCAAGGCCAAGCCCCGTCGTCCGACCACGAGGGTTTTGGCGCACTAGAACATGATTCTCGGGGTGCGGCATTAATCCGAGAACTACACCTGACTCATCGCATATGCCCGCAATATCTCCAACGGAGCCATTCGGGTTCTGGCCAACATAAGTGAACGCAATTGAGTCAGCGGCGCGCAGAATTGCCACCGTGTCCTCGTCACAAACGAAACGTCCCTCACCGTGTGCAATTGGGCATTCGATGTTTGCAGTGAGGTTGCGTGTCCACACGCACTTTTTAGAGATTGGCTTGAGCTCCACCCATCGACAATCAAAAGTGCCAGATGTGTTGTGTCCAAGTGCCGCTCGACCCTGACTCCCTGGCAATAAACCCGCACGCACCAATGCTTGAAAGCCATTACAGATACCAATCACCGGCTTGCCGGATGCAATGAAGTCACGCAATTTTTCACCTGCGTGCGTCTCAAGGCCCAATGCGAACAGGCGACCCGCACCCGTGTTGTCGCCGTAACTAAATCCACCAGCAAGTACAAGAATCTCGGCTTCGACAAGCAACCGCGGGTTGCTTTCAAGCTCCGTTGGGGTCACGCGTTGTGGTGTGGCTCCAGCTAGTTCAAGTGCCAGAGCAACGTCAGCATCACGATTCGTTCCGGGGGCTGCCACCACCAATGCTTTGGGGGACTTCATGACTGCCACGCAGCTAACAAGTCGGCGATCGCCACCGAGCCATCGTTTAGGAGTTTCAAAGTTGGGTCGGAAATCACGGTTCCAATAACCAATACCGATTCACCCATGGTGTCTTGAAACTCTCTTAGGTCTTTGGGTTCAACTTCCACCACGATGCGGCCAGTTGATTCAGAAAACCATCCGATTACGGAATCAGGTGTTGGCAACATCGTGATATCAGCACCGAGGCGCCCACCAATGCACATCTCCGCAATCGAAACTCCGAGTCCGCCCTCAGCACAGTCATGGGCAGACCTGACCAATCCCTTGGTGATTGCATCATGAAATCTGTTGTAACGAGAGGGAGCAGCTTCATCAATCCTTGGCACCACACCGCGTGGATCTTCAAGGATCATCCCCAGGTGACTCCCACCGAATTCTGCATGTGTTGAGCCGATGAGAACCAAAACATTGCCAGGCGTCTTCAGACCTGAAGTCACCACATTTCTTGCCTCAATCTCAGAAACAGCTGTGACCACAAGTGTCGGCGGTATGGCACTGCGTGATCCATCCGCTTCAGTCCATGCATTGTTCAATGAATCTTTACCTGAGACAAAAGGTGCATTGAACGCCAGAGACGCCGCGCACATTCCATCCACGGTGGATGAGAGTTGCCCAAGCACAATCGGATCACGTGGATCACCCCACGAGAAGTTATCTAGTAGCGAACACTTCTTCGGGTTTGCGCCTGCACATACCGAGTTACGGATCGCCTCGTCCACAACGAGCCAACCCATCGCTTCCGGGTCGCCCAAGCCAAACCAAGGGTTCACACCTATTCCGATTGCAAAACCAGCTTCTCGTCGTGGATCAATCCACACTGTGCCATCACTGTGGCCGTCAAGTTCGCTGCCCGACAGTGGTCGCACAACGGTGGCCCCACCAATTTCGTGGTCATATCGGTGAACCACCGAAGCCTTTGACGCAATATTTGGATGTTGCAAGAGTTGAAGCAATGTTTCAACTATTGAAGACTTCAATTTAGGAACATCTTCTCGACCACGAGCCAGGGGGGCAACAAATTCCATTTGGCGCTGAGGTCTCCCGTCGTGAAGGAAATTCATGTCGAGATCAATGACCACCTCACCCGAAGCAGTCACAATCAGTTTGTTGTCACCGGTGAATGTGCCTATGACAGCGAAATCCACGCCCTTTTCGAGGCAAAGTTGCCTTAGTGGTTCCGGATTCGTTGCTGCTAGAACCATTCGTTCTTGGGACTCACTGAGCCAAATTTCCCAAGCTGCTAGCCCTGAATACTTGAGGGGAACGAGGTCCAATTCACAACGCGCTCCGATACCTTCAGCCATCTCCCCGACTGCTGAAGACAAACCACCAGCGCCACAGTCAGTTATTGCCGTATAAAGGCCGCGTGCTTCACTCAGTACTTCCATTACGAGTCGTTCTGTTAGTGGATCACCAATTTGCACACTCGCACCAGCGATTTCGCCAGTGCTTGCATCCATTGTTAAAGACGAAAATGTTGCGCCACGTATACCGTCGCGCCCAGTGCGTCCACCGATAACAACTACAGCATCACCAACATTTGGCCCACTAAGTGAAGGTGCCGAGAGCGTTGACCGCCCAATGCATCCTGCAAACACAAGTGGATTAGCAACATAACCGGGATCGTAAAGAACTGCACCTGCGATGGTTGGCAGGCCAATCTTGTTTCCATAATCTGCAACACCAGCAATTACTCCGTCGTGAATCCGCTGTGGATGCAAAGAACCTTCGGGGAGTTGGTCGACATGAAGATTCTGGGGACCAAAACACAAGATGTCGGTGCATGCAATTGGATCGTGTGCCGCTCCAAGAATGTCTCGAATCACACCTCCCACTCCGGTATTCGCCCCACCAAAAGGCTCGACGGCGCTTGGATGGTTATGGGTCTCGCATTTCAACGCCAGTGTGTATTCACCGTCGTATGAAATGATCCCTGCATTACCTACAAATGCAGAAAGAACATATTCAGCATCGATCTTTTCAGTGGCTTCTTTGATGCGACCTAGCAGCGATTTGAGTTCATTGCCGTGTTCGTCAAACAATCGAGCACGGAATGTTTTGTGTGCGCAGTGCTCGCTCCAGGTTTGAGCAATCATCTCTAATTCAACATCTGACGGATCTCGTCCCAAAGATGAAAAATAATCACGGATCACTCGCAGCTCTTCGGCATCAAGTGCCATCGCGCGTTCACGATTCAAAGCGTCAAGTGCAGCATCATCACCAAGGGGAATCCGCGCCACGGGATCGGGCACACTGGCCAGCACACCAATCGGAGGATCCACGAAATCATTTATCGCCCACCTCTCCACCACTGAATTAGCAAGCAAGCGCCGTGTCAACATCGCAACACCCTCAGCAGTAACTGGGCCATGAATTTCATATCGCCGACCAGTCGCAACAGCTTTGACATCAATACCGAGGACTGATGCTGCGCGTTGCACCTCGCGTGCCTCGGAATCAGTCACTCCAGGCAGAAAGGCAATCTCGACCGTGTGGGATGCCGATGAACTCTCGATGCCCCAAGTGGCTCGCTGAAGCAATGGATCAACAAGGAATTGAGCGATCGTTGCACGCGCTTCGTCATCAAGCGGTGGATCGAACCAGATGAGATCGCTGATTTCAACATTCTCAACGCCCTTGACCTGCAGCGTCTTTGATGAATGAACCGCGGCTTTGGCTCGTGGGTCAGTAGCGATTGACCTGATGGAAATTCGATTTTCAATCGTCCCAATACGATCTCGCATTACCCCTTGCAACCTAGGCGAGATGGCAAATTTGGGGCAATAAGAATTTACGAATTGTCAGCCTCGCGCCGCGCGGGCGTCACTGATCCATTTCTCTCGGACCCGCTTCGAGACATACGACTGGTCCTCGCCAACTGCACGGTCCACACCGTCCCACCACCACCACATCTGACAGTCGCCAGGATTGCCCTTGAAGAACCAACTCTGAGCTTCACCATGGGCTTTGATTGTGCGACCCAGGTCATCGTGTGCTTCAACGTCAATTGTGCGCACCCAACCGTGTTCGGGGTCCACCGCGACCTTGCGTTCGCCGCCGATAATGTGCGCATAAACGCCATCTCGGATGAGGAATCCGGTCACAACCTGATCCGAGTCCAGAGTTGGAACGGTGTAGACGAGGAATGCCTCGCGTTCATTCAAAGTGCCGTACGAGTAACCGATGCCACCGGTGCCAGATAGCTGGTCATGGTCGGTACTTTTGCGCTTTTTTGGGCGCCCTTGTGGGCGTGGGCCCCAGGATCGGTCGCGTACCGCAAAACAATCAATCGCAATTGACTCACCATGCAAAATCATTGAGCCAGTAACGCGTCCCGCTTGATCAAAGTGGACACCCTTGTAGAAAGGTGCCACTCCGATGGGATGTGGATTCGGGGGCATGATCGCGTCAAACACGATGTCCAACTCGAATGCTCCAGGATCGGAATAACGAATCTGATACTTCTTCAAGGGCTCCAGAGTCTTGGTATGCACTCCATTGGGCCACTCAAAATCGCGCATGTCACGCTCACTGCGCGGTGGTAGCTGAAGCCCGCTGTAATTCGCGTGATATGGCAATCCCCACTCAAACGGTGACGAGTCATCCCATACCCAAGCACCACCGTTGCAGATGCTCGCATTCGGTCGCGCTTGGCAATATGTCCAGCCACTCAACTTGCGTTCAGGGACACACCACGAAAACCAGTTCGTCTCGGTCTCCCACCAACGGTCGCTCAATACATGATCATGGAAGTCATCATCATCGGGCCCGAATGTTGGGTACTCGTAATTGTTCTGTGTCACTTGGCGCTCCTGTCGATGACTAACGCTGACGGTAGTTATCGTAAATGTATGGTTTCAACTTCTGCGGTTTTCATTGGTCATGGGAATCCCGTGACTGCAATTGAACCGAATCGATTTAGCGCGGCTTGGGGTGAATTTGCCGCACAAGTTGAGCGCCCCAAAGCAATCCTTGCAATATCGGCACATTGGTTCATTCAAGCCACCGCGGTCACGGCGATGGAGCACCCGCGCACGATTCATGACTTCTATGGATTCCCCGATGCGATGTACCAAATTCAATATCCAGCTCCAGGTAGCCCACCACTTGCTGAACGTGTCGTCGAGATCGTCAACTCCACTCGTGTGAGTTTGGAGAAGGACGAATGGGGTCTTGACCACGGAACATGGTCGCCTCTCCTCTACATGTACCCCGATGCATCCATACCCGTTGTCCAACTCTCATTAAACGGTCATGAATCTTTTGACTACCACTTCAAAATTGGCACCGAGCTTGCTGCCTTAAGTAATGAGGGTGTGATGGTGATCTCATCTGGCAATGTGGTGCACAATCTGAGCAAAGTTAACTGGGGTCTCCCCGACAAAGGCTTTGATTGGGCGCACAGCTTTGATGATCACGTAAGACAAATAATGCTGACTGATCCAGGGAAGCTGCCATCTGTGGTTACCCACCGCGATTTCCGATATTCAGTTCCAACACCTGATCACTTCATCCCACTTCTATATACGGCGGGCATCGCAGTCGCATCTGGGCGCAAAGTGACCACGATTTGTGAAGGCTACGACCTCGGTTCAATGTCAATGACCTCATACAGAGTGGGCTGAAATTGATGTCGACCCCAATTCGGTTACGCTTGTATATGCGCCGTTTTTTGATCTTGCTATCCGCAGTTGCGACATTTGGAGTCTTTTTAATCCAACCGATGAGTCCAGTGCGCGCAACCGACTCTGTCCCCGCCGAAGGAACACAACCAATTTCAACTAGTCGAGTTGTTGTCTATCACGCTCCTCGTTCGGGCCCATCAGTCAACGCAATCGCAACCGCAACCGAACTTGAAGCGCATAGATCAGAAACCTCGGATGCTGCGCGAACAATTGTCAACTTTGACGAGGTATTGACTGGCGATTCATTGTCTGACGCAATCGCCGAGATTGAAGATCTCCCTGGAGTGATCGCAGTAGAGCCTTCAATCCGACTCCGTGCTTCGGTAATTCCAAATGATCCGTTATTTGCCACTGATCCCGCAACAAACGGGCAGTGGTACCTACGGAAGTCCGACGATGTCCCAGGCGCAATTAACGCTGAAGCACTGTGGAGCGAAACAACGGGGTCAAATGACACCGTGGTTGCAATTCTCGATACTGGCTACACCGACCATGAAGATCTCGATCCTGCCCGCATAATTGGTCAAGCCGATTTGATCAGTGCCGATGTGATCGACGGTGAAGAAGTTTTTCTCTCCGCAAATGATGGTGATGGACGCGATACTGATGCCCATGACCCTGGTGATTGGGTGACTTCAGCAGATGATGAGCAGTTTGGCGGCGGTTGTGGCACTGAGGATTCAAGCTGGCACGGCACCCACGTGTCAGGCATCATCGGAGCAACTGCAAACAACTCAAAAGGTGTCGCGGGTATCAACTGGAATACAAAGCTCCTCCAGGTGCGCGTACTCGGCAAATGCGGTGGCTACGACACTGATATCGCCGATGGCGTTCGTTGGGCAGCCGGTGGTTCGGTTCCAGGATTGGCTGACAATCCCAACCCTGCCGACGTGATCAACCTGAGCCTCGGCGGTTATGGAGCATGCGGCGAGGAGGCACAAGGTGCAATTGATTACGCAGTTGCCTCAGGCGCCGTGGTTGTTGTTGCCGCTGGCAACGACAATGAAAATGCTTCGAATGCAACACCAGCGAATTGCAACAACGTTGTGGTGGTTGGAGCAGTAAATAACCGTGGCACTCGCGCGGCGTTTTCCAACTACGGATCAATAGTTGATGTCGCTGCACCAGGTGCGTACATCTTGAACACCCTCAACGATGGACTCACATCACCAATTCCCTCACCTGCGCCCGGCGGCGACGAATATCGAATGATGTCGGGCACATCAATGGCTACACCAGTAGTTTCGGCGGTTGCCGCGATCATCATGGGCGAAAACCCATCGCTAACCCCCGCGCAAGTGGAGCAGCAACTCCAGGAATCTGGACGGGGCTTTCCGGTAGCAACAACTACAAATCTCGACTGCAACAACTCCACACGTAGATGTGGCGAGTCACTTCTTGACGCATGGGGAGCAATCGGCAATATCACACCAGTCAGCGCTCCATCAGTTGTGGTGAGCAACACAGATCTTCGGATTAGTTTCCGGGCCAGCCCAAATGCTGATCACTACTTCGTATTTAGAAACGGTACGCGGATCAGAAATGCCTTGCAGTCAACGACCTTTGTAGACCAAGAACGCGCAACCTTTACGGGCACCGTGACCTATCGAATCGTTGGCAAAAATTTCAACAACACCGAATCTTCACCGGATGAGAACATCAGCTTCACTGTGATCCGCACCGCAAGCCGGCCGATAATCACCGTTCAAGGTGGCATTGAATCCGCAACGATAAACGTAAATTGGAATCCATCGTCACCTGCAATTACAAAGTGGTGTGTTTACCTAGATAATGAGCGCCAGGGATGTTTTGCTGCTGGTGTTCGCACGAAGGTAATTTCAGCACCTGCTGGTGATCATTACTTTTATGTTCGCACCGTGAATGCCAATGGTGCTTCGGCGCGAAGCAAGGTAAAGACTGTCAATATCACACTGGACTGAACTAAAAACTCGTACCGCCGTCAATATTGATCAACGCCCCGGTCAAATAGCCAGCGCGCTTCGACAGCAAAAATGCGATGAGCTCACCAACTTCTTTGGGTTGCCCTGGTCTTTGCAACGACACATCGAGATGCCACTCCTCCACCATCACCTGCTCGAGTAAGCCCTCGGGCGGCAGGCCACGCTGCTCCGAGAGCATCTTGCGCAGCATCTGAAGGGCTTCGGTCTCAATAGCACCTGGTGCAATACAGTTCGCACGGACCCCTTGTCGCCCGTAGGTCTTGGCGATGCCCTTTGTAAATACGGCAACCGCGGACTTCAGTGATGCATAAGGAAGGCGTGCGATTTCAGGTGCTCGAATTGAATACGCCGCGGTGGTGACTAGCGCACCCTTAGTAGCAATCAGATACGGGAGAGATGCTTCAACGCTTCGAGTGACACCCAAAAGCACATCGCGAAAGACATCAGTCCATTCCTCATCACTGATCTCAATTGGCGAGTGGCCGATGATTCCAGTGGTGATTCCGACACCGTGAATTTCACCCAATGCCGCTTGCGCACGCGCCATGACATCAGCGGCACCACCTGTTGCCGACACATCGCCCGCGACACCTGTAGCGCCTATGCGTGCAGCAACATCGGCAGTTTTTTGTGGGTCACGGCCCACGATCACAACGTTTGCACCTTCACCCACCAGTGTCTCTGCCGCTGCAAACCCCATGCCGGATGTGCCGCCAACGATCACTACACCTTTACCTGCGAGACCAAGATCCATAGTGCTCCCCCTATTTCTTAGCTACGAACGTTGAGCCGGCACTTGTCCCGTCCACGAATACTTTTCGCGTATCAAAGAGCCACTTGCCATTCACTTTCTTGTACGTATCTATGTAACGACCCCAGTGGTCCAGCCCGATATGTGTGAGCACTGCGAAGTAACAACGACCACGTGCGGCGGTCTCGCTTTCAATATCAATCTGGTGTGTAGCAACGTAGTGACGAATGTATTTAGGCACATCAACTGAGTCCAAACGGCCCTTTGCGTTAGTGAAGATATTGATGATCTCTGATGTACCTGAATAGGGCATTCCGCCGTCAATTGTCATCACTGATGTGTCATCAAAAAGTTCGAGTAGCTGAGGAAAGCGCCCCGTGTCGCTGTTCGAGTTATACCTGGTTACCAAATCACGAATTTCTTCGCGTGCGATTACTTCCCAGATTTCCATGCACCCCCCGATGTCACGTCTTGCAATAGATGCGATGCCAAACAATAACGCCCAATCGCGGGAGCCGAGTCATGAGCCAAGCGAGTAGGTTTGGCGTGTCTATGAAATATTTCTTTCAATACCCGGACTTGATTGGTCCAGTTGGGTCACTGCTAGACGCCGGCCCGATTCAGGAACTAGCCGTTGCCTGTGAACAAAGTGGTTGGGGTGCGTTTTCTTTCACCGATCACCCGGCGCCCGGTGCACGCTGGCTAAGTAGTGGAGGGCACCAATCTTTAGATCCGTTTGTTGCATTAACCGCCGTTGCGGCTGTTACCTCAAAGATCCTTTTGGTTCCGTACTTAGTTGTTCTCCCCTACAGAAACCCTTTCATCACTGCAAAGGCGGCCGCCACAGTTGACCTCATTTCAAATGGACGCTTCGTGCTCGGTGTTGGTGCTGGATATTTGAAAGGTGAATATCACGCAGTCGGTGTCAACTTTGACGAGCGCAATGCATTATTTGATGAGTCAATTGACGCAATGCGTAAGTACTGGAAGGGCGAGCCATTCAGCCACGATGGAATTCATTTCAGTGCTCGCGAAATCCTTGCGCTACCTGCGCCGCCACGGCGCGATATCCCGATCTGGATCGGTGGTAATGCCAAGCTAACTAAACGTCGCGTAGCCGAACGCGCCGAGGGATGGATGCCATTACTTGGAGATCCGACCTTGATGAACACCACCCGCACTCCCGCGATCGAGAACCTAGGTCGCGAGATCGCCGAAGTGAAGTCCATGGCTGGCCCGCGAGCAGAATCTCTTGAGTTCGTCATCGCAATGCCGCGTGGCCTAGATGCAGATCCCAAATCAAATGCACGTGCCATCCGCGACGAAGTTAAGCGGCTTGAAGATATTGGTATTACGTGGGTGGTTTCATCACCACCATGGAACCCGGCGCC
>JAFMEI010000065.1 GCA_017856815.1 Ilumatobacteraceae bacterium | reverse complement strand
CGAACCCGCATTCTCAGCTTGGGAAGCTGATGTTCTGCCACTGAACTACACCCGCAGAACGGTGAAACTTTAATACCTATTTACCTAGATTGCGATTTCCACAACGGGACCGTGGGCACTGTCTACGTGTTAATTAAACAGGGCTATTCTCAAACTGGGTGTACGGCAGTTCATCCATCATGCTGTAGAGACATGAATGTTTTTGGGGGAATGATGTCGCGAACCGAACTCTTCAGTTACGAGAATCAGAGGGTCCTAGTTGTCGGTGGTGCAACTGGAATGGGCGAGGCCGCAGCACGCCTTGCCGCCAATGCAGGTGCACGTGTCGTTGTGATGGATCGTGTCAACGTAAGCAAGCCCGGTGTTCAATTCATCAGTATTGACCTAAGCGAACGTGACTCAATAGACACAGCGCTTGAACTTTTGAATGGCCCCGTGGACGTGGTTTTGTCATGTGCTGGTGTTGCTGATGGTGTGCCTGGAATTGAACGCATCAATTTCATAGGTCACCGCTACATGATTGATCGTCTTTTGGATCGTGGGTGGCTACCAGCAGGAAGTGCGATTGGAATGATCTCATCCGCAGCTGGTCTCGGCTGGCAAGCAGAACTGTCTGACATAACGGAGTTTTTGGCCATCAAAAACTGGGATGATGCAGTTAAGTGGGTGATTGATCACAACAAGGCGAATTATTTATTCATCAAACGCGCGATGTGTGCATATGTTGCGTCTGAGTCGGTTGCTCTCCTCCGTCATGGTGTGAGAATCAACGCTCTGTGTCCTGGCCCAACTGATACACCACTGGCAAGGGCGAATGCCGAAACCTGGCTTGGGTTTGGTGCAGATTTTCGTGAGGACATTGGCATAGAGCCATCCACCCCCGCTGAACAAGCTGCAGTTTTGTTGTTTCTCTGTAGTCGATCTTCAGTTGCTTTAACTGGACAAACAGTGATTACAGATTCTGGTTATCTCATGGCTGGACTCTCGGGGGCTTATCCATCGGCAACACCTGTGGCCGAGTTTTTGTTTGGCAAATATGGCTGATATCAAGTTGTCTGGAAAGAAAGTTCGACTATGGGTGAGTGCATAATTCTCACAGGTGCTTCAGCGGGAATTGGTGCCGCACTTGCGCCGATGCTGTCAGGACAAGGTGTGAAGATTGCATTAAGTGGTCGGCGCAAAGACCGCCTTGAAGTTGTGGCGCAGCAGTGTCGGGCAAGGGGTGCCGAGGTGCGAACAGATGTAATTGACTTTGGTGATCCCGTGGTCGCGGAAAATTACGCGAAAGAAGTTGAAGCGGAGTTTGGTTGTGTTGATGTACTGATAAACAATGCCGCCACCCCAATGCGCCGCCGAGTGCAACAACTCTCTGTGCCTGAGCTCACCACAACAATGGCGACCAACTTTGAATCACCTGTGAGGATGACCCTTGCGTTGTTGCCTGGAATGATTTCTCGCAACACGGGGGTGATCGTAAATGTGTCAAGCATGGGTGGACGTGCAGGGATCGCAGCGGAGTCTGCATACTGTGCCTCAAAGTTTGCACTTTGTGGCTGGACTGAGTCATTGGCGATGGACCTTTGGCGAACTGGGATTCGTGTTCGGCTCGTGTTGCCTGGTCCGATAGCAACCGATATCTGGGATCGCCCTGGAAATGACCCTGCTCACTACGATGGCGATCTTGAATCACCCGAGAAAGTCGCTCAAGTCATTGTTGATGCAATCAATGGCGATCAATTCGAGTACTACGTTCCGAATGTAAAACCTGTTGTCGAGTTCAAGACTTCGGCTATTGAGATGTTCATTGAAGGAGCAGTTCAGTACACAGAGTCCAAGGAGAAAAAATGAAGGCCCTCGTTTTTGGTACTGCACCACAGCCATTTAGCCCACCACCAAATGCACCGAAGTTGGTGCAGAATATCGCTACGACACCCTGTTCACTTCTTGAAGTGCCGGATGCGAAGCCATTGCGACCAGATTGGTATGTCATTCGTCCAATCCTCACTGGCATTTGTGGCTCTGATTCAAAGCAGATCCTTCTTGACTTCGAAGACGACAGCGATAGTGCGATGAGTGGGATGACCTCGTTTCCGCAGATCCTTGGTCACGAGGTGGTTGCGGTGGTGGACAGTGCGGGTCCTGAAGCTACTGGGTTCGATATTGGGGATCGAGTTGTACTCAATCCTTGGCTCTCATGTGCGCCTCGCGGTGTTACCCCAGTTTGTCCAGCTTGTGCTGTTGGAGATTTGAGTTTGTGTTGGAGTTTCACGACGGGCCCTATTGCAAAAGGGATTCATACGGGTACGAGTCGGGATGCAAGTGGAGGATTTGCCGAGTTACTTCCGGCACACTCTTCGATGTTGTTTCGGGTACCCGATGACATGGATGATCGAACAGCAGTGTTGGCTGATCCCTTTGCAGTTTCGTTGCATAGTGTGACTCGTAATCCACCACCACCTGGTGGTCGTGTGCTCGTTTGGGGAGCGGGTGCCCTTGGAAGTTCTGTGGTGGCGATTCTTCGTGCTTTGTATCCAGACGTCGAGGTTGGTGTTGTTGCTCGCTTTGACAGCCAGGTTGATCTCGTGCGGAAACTTGGTGCGAACAAGATCTTTCGTCCACTTGAAAAGGCAGAGATGGTGGAGGAACTCGCAAGGTGGTCAGGTGGGGTGTTGAAGCCAACCATGAAGGGGCTGAATGGCATACCGATGTGTTTCCCTGGATTTATTGATGTTGTTTACGACACCATTGCCAAGCCTGAAACTCTTGAAGTGGCTGTTCGTGTACTCGCGTCGCGTGGGCGGCTCGTGAAGAGTGGTGTGCATGCGCCAGGTCGCTGGGAATGGAGCCCTCTGTACTTCAAGGAGATAACCCTCGTTGGTTCCAACGCATTTGGATTTGAGGAGGTCAATGGTGAGCGCCGTCACGGGATTGAGCACTATTTACGTTTAGCTAGTGAGGGGCGTGTCGATCTCAAGCCAATGATCACTCACACATTTGGTTTGTCACAATGGCAGGATGCTTTCGCAGCACTAGGTGATCAAGCTACAAGTGGAGCAATCAAGGTTGTGCTGGAGCCTTCTAAGTGAAATCACTTTTCAGTAAATCGCATCGCCAAGCGCTCAGTAGCTTGATTGCTCGGGCCCGCCCACACAATGCGTCCGTGCTCAAGGATGATTGCCCTTTCGCATAGCTTCAGTGCATGGCCAACTTGTTGCTCGACAATTAGAAGCGCTGTTCCATTTGCACGCAGACGCGCTAGTTGATCGTAAATTTTCTTCACAATGACGGGTGCGAGGCCCAGTGAGAGTTCATCGGCAATCAGTAGCTTTGGAGCTTCAACTAACACTCGTGCAAGTGAAAGCATGCGCTGTTCGCCACCTGAAAGTTTTCCTGCAAGTTGGTCACGCCGGCGTTCTAGGGCTGGGAACTCAGAGAACGCTTTTTCGATTGCTGTAGGTACACCACTACGGCCGAAAACTCTTTGGAAACTGAGGCGCAGGTTCTCTTCAACGGTCAGTGAGGCAAACACCGACCTCCCTTCCACCGCATGGGCAACTCCCGCTTGTACAAAGCGATGCGGTCTTGCACCCGTGATATCTACACCATCAACAATGGTTTTCCCACTGGATGGGGTTATCAGACCACTGGCCACTCGGGCAACGCTTGTCTTACCAACTCCATTGGCACCAAGCAAAGCGACGGCCTCTCCAGGATTGACTGAGAATGAAACATCAAAGATTGCATTGAATGGCCCGTAATTCGCCGAGACAGACTCCAATGTAAGTATCGGGTTCACGAGATGTTCTCCCCAAGATAAGCCTCACGCACAACCGGGTTTGTCAATACTTCTTGTGTCGCACCGCTAGCGATTAAGCGACCAAAGTCGAGCACATAACAACGGTCTGTAAATGATGCGACAAGTTCCACATCGTGTTCAACGAGAATGATAGAAAAATTAGAGGATGCCTGAACCTCAAGAAGGGTCTCTGCAAGATCTGCAGTCTCTTGATGATCCAAACCCGATGATGGTTCATCAAGTAGAAGAACCTTTGGTTGTGTCATGAGTGCTCGACCAACTTCTACGAGTCGACCTTGACCAAGGCTGAGCTGTTCAATTGGTCGGTTCGCCAACTCACCTAAACCAAGTAGATCAAGCACATGGTCACATGCTTCAATCTCCTCTATGCGGGGTTTTCCTCGTCCCGTTAGATCCCGCCATAAATTTCCGGTCCCACGGCGAATGCGCTCAGCTATCAGCAAGTGATCACGAACTGTTGAGCCGCTAAATAATTCAATGCGCTGAAACGTTCGCCCGATTCCCCGTCGCGCACGCTCATGTACAGGAAATTGACTGATGTCTTCACTTGCCAGATACACCGTTCCGGTGTCGGGTGTAAGCACACCGAGAACACAATTGAAGAAAGTGGTTTTTCCGGCTCCGTTGGGACCGATGATACCTATGCGTTCTCCAGCTTCAACTTGGACACTGACCTCACTCAAGGCAGCGATGGCATCAAAGTTCTTGCCGATGTTCCTAACGTCAAGAAGTATGCCGCTCATGATGACGCGCCCTCGAGGGACTTTCTCGCCTCTCGTCGTGCACGACGACGCTCCATGCGTTCGTGCGACTTTCGTTTGCCGCTTTCAACGAGTCCTTCAGGATGTTTGGCGAATCCAATTGTGGAGAGACCAAACAAGACAAATCGCCATTTTGCTGAAACAGGAAAGAATCCGGGAACACGATCTGGATCTCGCAAAATCCAGCCAAAGAGATCGCCCCGGAAAATAATTCGGTCAAAGAGCGAAAAGCCAACCCCACCTTGGATCGCTCCTTCAACAGTTCGAGACCCAAGGGTGACTACGAGTACTAGCCAGAACAAAGTTGCATAGGGAGTGAAATTACCTGCATAGTTCACGTTCTCCTGTTGCATTCCAAGGAGTGCTCCACCAAGACCAGCGATGAAGCCAGAAATTACAAATGCAATCACTCGTGGCCGAACGGGAGAAACACCAATTGATTGACTCGCCACTTCACTCCCACGAAGTGCAGCCAAACTCCGACCAAGTGTGCCGCTGCGAATGGCAATTACTCCCGCGCTAACAACGATCAGTATGAGGACGACAAACACGAGGAAAGTCTTGTCGTTAGTGAGATTCCATGGACCAATCACTGGTCGTGGGATTCGGGTCCCTTCAATAAGTGCTTTATCACCACCACCAACAAACGGAAGTTTGACAACCACTGCATCGAAAAATGATGCAAACGCAAGCGTCGCAATTGGAACCCACATTCCACCTAGTCGAACAAGTGGAATGGCAAGTAATCCACTAACGGCAGCGGCAACCAGCGCACCGATCACAGCAGCCAAAACAGTTGACATGCCAGTGCGATCTGCCAGTTGGAAAACGGTGAAGGCACCGATGGCCGCAAAGGAACCTTGTGAAAGCGAGATCATGCCACCCAGGCCTGTAAGTACGGTTATGGACAGCAGAATCAAGGAAATAATCGCAGCCTGTGTCACAAGAAAAACCCAGGACTTATCAGCACGGGTCATAACAACAAAACCAACGACGGACAAAAATCCGACACCCACTGAATGTGTGAGATTGGTCATAAATCGTGTGCGTACAACGGCAACTGGAAGTTGGGGCGGTGGATCCACTCCTGAAAGAGGATCAACTTGGTCTTTGTTGGCTCTCAATGGTGGCCAGAACGCCACAAGCAAGAACAATGCAATGAAGGGCATTGCAGGTGTCACATTGTCTTCTATTGCCTTAACCCATGAATTGTTGGCTGAAAATCGTGGCAGGAAAGTGTCAACCTGAGCGATGAGAATGCCAAGGCCAAAACCGCCGACCAATGCGCGAGGCAAACTCATCAATCTTCCAAATGCAGCTGCTGTAATCGCAACAATGATGAGATTGAAATAGTCAGGTGCAGCAAGTGTGTTGAATCGTGGAGCCATCAATACACCAGCAAGCCCGGCAAAGGTGCTCGACAGTGCCCAGCTAAACGCTGCTACACGATCGGCACGTATGCCGTTAAGTTCTGTCATGCGGGGGCTCTCAACAGCCGCTCGCATCTGCAATCCGATGGCTGAAAACCGGAACAGTGCAGTTAGTAGGGCCGTTGCTATGACCGCTACAACCAATGCGGTCAACTCATTTCTACTTAAGGGGTAAACCCCAAACGGGTCATAAAAGACCCCACCACCATTTGGGAGCAATCCTTCTGGTGTTCTGCCACCAACGGGTTCAAATCCAATTAGCAATTCAAACAAGTGTGGAAGAGCCACTGACAAACCGATGGCAATAACGAGTTTGGCTAACGCCGACCCTGGTGGGAGATGGCGAAAGATAAGTCTTTCGAGGATCAGGCCAATTGCTGGGGCGACCAGAAAGACTGCGAATGTGAATGCCACAACAACATTCCATTGCCATTCATTTCTTGCGTGGAAGAACAAAGCTGCCGATATGTATGCCTGTGCACCGAAGGCGAGATTAAAGACACCAGAAGTCTTGTATGCAAGTACAAACCCGACTGCAATCAGCCCATATACCGCACCAGGGGGTAGGCCCTGAAGAATTCCACGCAGAAAGTCCTCAGCAACTGATGATGCAAAAAGCATTGTTGTCCAGCGACTGAATTAGTTCGACCAGTGTCAGTCGAAATCAACCAATTCAGGTTCAAACTCTGCATCTGCTCCGGGTGCCCAGCAGTACCAAGGCTTTGAAGCGTCGTCAAGGAACTCAAACTTTCCACCGACAATCACCACAAAGGATTCACACTGGGTCTCGGCTGCTGCATCAGGGCTTCCTGAAACGTAAGGGATGTATGCCGTGGACATGTCTATTGGTTGCAATAGACCGCCAGCGGTGTATTCCTTCACTGCTCGGAATGAGCTAATGACTTTTTCACGGTTAAATTCGGGCCCTGCTGCAATCAAGCTGTCAAACACCTGTGTGGCCGAGATCCAGCCAACCATTGCTAGTTCATTTGGTTGGTAGCCAAGTTCTTCCATCCACTTCAGGAATTCATCTTTTGATCCCTTATCAGAGGTGCTTTCAAAGGGTCGAAAACCTACCGTGACCAGATCACCTTCAAATAGGGCGGCGTTCTCAGCCACAAAGGTTTGATCGTATGAGTTGGGGTGATAGAGCACGACGTCACCCATTCCTTGGCGGTCTAGTTCTTGGGCGAGTGTCTTCATGCCGTTTAAGTCCATGCAAGTGGCGATGAAGTCAACGCCTGCGGCCTTCATCGCGGTGACTTCTGGCCCGATCCCGTTGGGAAGGCCATAGGCCAAGTTGTCATTCATGTATGCGTTGGCCACACCTGACTCTGATTCGTAGAGATCAAATGACGCTGCGATGGTCTGTGTGCACACCTTGGAAGTTTCGCTAATTCCATATCCCAAAGATGCAGCATTTTTTGCACCAACACGGCTTGCGATGTAGGGCATCGCGGGACGCGTACAGGTTTCACAACGAATAATCATGCTTGGGAAGATTGCCTTGCGATTAGCCGCATCTGCGCCGTGGATTCCCCATGTATATGTTGGGATACCGTCGTCGTTCAACAAACCCCAGCCGGCGGGAAAGAGCGTTGCTTGGAACACTCCGAAATAGTCACTAGATGAGGCGACTTCCAGGGACTTTTGTTGGTTCAGTGTGAGTTCGTCATCAATAACATCGGCAACGACGAGATCTCGACCGTAGACACCACCTTCACTGTTGCGGTAGGCAAAGTAGGCCTCGATGCCTTCGGTGAAACAGTCAAGAATGCAAGTACCGAGTGGATTGTTGGTTTTGGTGCCGATCACTGCATAACTGATCTCTTCGTCAGTTACTCCAGGCACACCAGTGATCGCGACGAACTCATCGCGTTGACCTGGCGCAACAGCCTCGGTCGTCTCTGTCGATGTGTCGACGGACGTATCTTTTGATTCTTCGCTCGCGTTGCTGCATGCACCGACGGCCATTGCAGCCACGACCAAGAGAGCACTACCCAATCCCTTTTTCATCATTCCCCCAACTTTTTGAACCCACTCACGGGTGCCAGTTGTCACACTAACCAATTTTGAAACATCTTCAGGACAGGAGCCGTTGGTCGTTCAGGGGCCCAGACCCTCAATGGTCGGTCAAGCCCAAAGTCAAAAATGATGAATCTCAGCCGCCTTAGAGAACCCCTCGGCTTGATTAGGGTTAACGGCTGTGATCCTTTCCGACAGAGACGTAAAAGCCCAGATTGAGGCGGGTCGGATCGTCATTGAGCCATACGACGCAACGTGTATTCAACCCTCATCTGTAGATGTAAAAATCTCCAATCTGTTTCGTGTGTTTCGTAATCACACCGCTGGTGTCATTGATGTCAAAAAAGACATGACCGACCTCACGGAGTTGGTGGAGATTCCGATGGATGGTGTGTTCATGTTGCATCCAGGTGAGTTTGTTCTCGGCAGCACACTCGAACGTGTTGGCGTCCCAGATGATTTGGTGGCCCGTGTGGAAGGTAAGAGCAGCCTTGGTCGCCTTGGTCTTTTGATCCACTCAACCGCAGGTTTTATTGATGCAGGTTTCGATGGGCATGTCACATTGGAGTTGGCGAATGTTGCCAATCTCCCAATCACGCTTTACCCAGGAATGAAGATCGGTCAGGTGTCGTTCATGAAGATGACCTCGCCAGCTGAAAATCCATACGGCAGTGGCGCAAAGGGCTCCAAGTATCAAGGGCAACGCGGTCCAACTCCGAGTCGTTACTTCGAGAATTTCAAAAAGTAATCAGACTTAATTGTTTGAAAACATGTGTTCGCGCACCGCTGCGCTCACGAGTTCTATATATGCACCAGAGATCATCTGATGCATCACAAACATCGACTCGGCCTCTTTTGAATCCACACCTATCTTTGCTGCGAGTGGAACTCCGCGCCGCTCGAGTTCTGCAGAGGTGGCGATCACGTCTTCACACCAATAACCAAAATGGTGTGCTTGGCCGCCGCCAGAGTCACTCCAAAGCGTGCCTTCTATCGCTTGTACCAATTCGAGTCGATGAGGACCTTCATTTGTGTAGGCGAACTTAAAGTTCACCACGCGGGCACCACTTGGAAGCCAAACAGGCATTTCAGCTTCGCCTTCGAGCCCCCAGGTCACTCCGAATAAATCGCTGTACTCAATCTTCGCGCGGTCAACATCTCGGACGACAACGCCAGTGTGATACAGATCACCGAAGTTAATCGGCGGCGTGCTCATTCACCGGCGACTGGTTGCACAAGTGGTGCACCAGGAGAAGCGAGATTGCGCTCACCGTTTTCCAGTGCATCAAGCACGTGGATCGCGATGTCTGCAACCTTCACTGTGTCATCCGTTGCACCGGCCGCCTTTGCTCCGTCATCCATCATGATGTAACAGAACGGGCACGCAGTTGCCACGCGTGTGGCTCCAGTGCTCAATGCTTCACGAGCGCGTTCGTCGTTCACCTTCGTGCCGATGGACTCTTCCATCCACATGCGTGCACCACCAGCACCGCAGCACATTCCCTTGGTGCCATTGCGCGGCATTTCAACGATCTGCAAGCCCTTGATTGAGCCAACAACTTTGCGTGGCGCCATGTACACATCGTTATGACGACCGAGGTAGCAAGAGTCGTGGTACGTGATTCGATCTTCGAGTGATGCCGAGGACATATCGAGCTTGCCCGAATCAATGAGGTGCTCAAGTAGTTGGCTGTGGTGGACTACTTCGTAGTTTCCACCGAATTGTGGATACTCGTTCTGCAAAGTGTTGAAGCAATGCGGGCACTGGGTGATGATCTTCTTCACACCCATGCCGTTCATCATTTCAATATTCGGCATTGCAAGCATTTGGAACAGGTACTCGTTGCCTGATCGGCGTGCCGAGTCACCGGTACACATTTCACTGGGACCGAGGATTGCAACATCGATGCCTGCACGCTTCAGCAGTTTGGCCATCGCTTGTGTGACCTTCTTGTTCTTGTCATCAAACGAACCAGCACAACCGACCCAGTACAGGTACTCGTAGTTGAACGCGTCACCTGGATCAACGATTGCAACTTCAAGGTCCTTTGCCCATTCGCCACGGTCTGCCTGACTCATGCCCCACGGGTTGCCCTGGTTCTCCATTGAGCGGTACGCGTTTCCAAGTTCAGCAGGGAAGTTGCTTTCCATCAGCGACAAGTAGCGACGCATGTCGAGGATCTTGTCGAGGAT
>JAFMEI010000064.1 GCA_017856815.1 Ilumatobacteraceae bacterium | reverse complement strand
ATCGATGGCAATTCTGTGTGTAGCAATCCTGATTGCGACCGCTCTAAGGGTGCGGTCACGAGTCGTTGAAGGTATCTCAACCAAATGGGATGTTGTCACACTTGGGCTGGCTATTTCTTTTGCGGCGCTTTCACGCGCCGAGCTCCTGCTCTGCGGCACGATAATTGGCTTCGTTTGCTTCATGGGCCGACCCGTGTGGCCCACGTTTAAGAAGGTGGTTGCAGTTGGGATTGTTTCGTTGGTCCCAATGGCCCCGTGGATTGGCTACAACCTGTCTCGCTTCAATCAGCCCGTTTTTCTTTCGGATGGTGCGGGTGTCACCCTTGCAGGAACCAACTGCGATCGCACGTACAACGGCCCATACGTTGGGTACTGGTGGATCGAGTGTACGGCGCGACGTGGAAAGCAAGCACAACTGGCAAACCCCGACGGTGACCGTAGCGACACCATGAAATTCATCGGTGATATTGCACGTGATTACATCAAGGAACATTTGGCTGACCAGCCCCGTGTAATGGGATTTCGGCTAGCCCGAGCTTTCGGCTTCTACAAGTTTGACTTCCAACTTGACGCCGACAAGATCTCCGATCGGCGAGGCAAAACGGTGTCACGTGCCGCGTGGTACACCTACTACGGTCTGCTTCCACTCGCTGCACTCGGCGCCTTGATCAGTCGTCGCAAAAATAGGGTTCTGCCGATCGTTATGACTCCGCTGATCACGGCGGTTATCACCGTGGCGATCACCTTCGGTAGCACCCGCTACCGTGCAATTTCCGAGGTCACCTTCGTTCTCTTTGGGGCGGCAGGGATCAATTACATCTTGCAAAAAGTTCGCCGAACTCGAAGGCCTGGTCCTGAAGCCATCAATTCGAAGGTAATTTTTAACGGTGCAACAAATTGAGGGCTCAACTTGGGGGCGTTACGGTCGGGATCATGTAGACCATTACCCGCTCATTTTTCAGCTGCTGAGCACGTGAGGTTGCTCGTGTCAACGGATACTTTCCGCCCATGCCACGTACCGCAACTTTTGTACCGCGCTTCTTGACCTTGGTCTTTACAACCCTGGCTCGATCCGCTGAGAACTTCTTCGTTGTATAAGCGTTCTTCCCAATATGCGTGTGTCCAACCACAAGAACAAGACCTGTGCGGGTAACGCTTTGCTTGAGATTACGCCACTTAGTCACTGACATACCCAGCGGCCTGGTTGACTCCCAGCCAAACATCACCTTCCGGGAAAGAACAACCGCACTGCCCTTACCGACTTCGTCCACAGTCCTGTTCGACACCGTGGTACGCATGCGCTTCACAACATTGCCTGTGGATCGACTGAAAACGTGAACACGGCAGGTACCGGCTTTCAAGAACACCACGCGGCCACGCGCGACAAGGCACACACCTTTAGTCTTTGAGGCAAGACGCTTTGTCGCACGAGCTGCTGGACGCAACACCTTCACCGTTGACATCTTCGCAACCTCAGTCGGCAACGCATTGCTATAGAAAGTGGAATCAGTCTCAGTCACACCAGGTATCGCGCTGTCCTCGTCGTCCGATACTGCCCAGCCAAAAATAGGGACGAAATAATCCTCTTCCTGTCTGACTCCGGTACCCAATTCACCGTTATCGCCTTCGCCAGCGCAGTAACCCTTGCCGTCGGAAATGACACAGTTATGTCCATAACCAACAGCTATACCTGTGATGTTGCTGTTGGTGAAATCTCCGTCAGGGTTATCAAGGGCTTTCACTGGAGCTTCCTCGGACCCGGAATCGTCGTTGCCAAATTGTCCATCGTCGTTATAGCCCCAGCAATAGAGCGCACCCGCCTCGACAGCACACGTGTTGTAGTCGAATAAGCCCAATGCTGTAACGGCAGTGTTCGTGAATCCTTCGTTAGCCACAACCTTCACTGCCACATAAGAGTCATCGGTATCGTCGTTGCCTAGCTGCCCTTCGCTTCCATAGCCCCAGCAGAATACTGATCCAGATTTGACGACACAGTAGTGCTCACTGCCCGCTTCGATATCGGTGATACCAGTGTTCGTGAATCCTTCGGCAACGTGGTCGAATACCTTCACCGGAACGTTGGACGAGCCATTTCCATCAATGCCGAGTTGACCAGAGTTGTCTGAGCCCCAGCAATACACCACGCCAGATTTGATCGCGCAAGCCGAATCGCTGGCGGTGGCGATGTCAGTCACCCCGGAGTTCGTGAACCCATCGGTCGGGTTATTAAGAACCTTTACCGGAACAAGGGAGGCGTCCATTGAGGAGCCATTTCCCAGTTGCCCGTCGTAGTTTCCACCCCAGCAGTAAACCGAACCGGACTCAATCGCACAAGTGGCATCGTCATAAGTATCCACGACCGTCACATTTGAGTTTGAAAAGCCGGCGTTAGAAGTCACCTTCTGTGGCAATGATTCATCCGCGTCACCACCGGTGCCAACTTGGCCGTCATCATTATCACCCCAGCAGTACAGCTTGCCGCTCTCAATGGCACACACCGTCGCGAGCCCGGTTGTCAGCGTTGAGACATCAGTGTTCACGAAGCCATCGTTAGCATCCACGAGTCTTGGCGTTAACTGCTTCTCGGGGTCACTGCTGAGGTCGGCTCCATCGCCCAGCTGACCGTCCCAATTAACACCCCAGCAATAAGCGGAGTCACTCACGATGCCACAGGTGTATTCCTCACCATTTGCTAACTGGCTCGGTGCAAGTGGGTAAAAGTCAATCAACATCGATGTGCTTTCCACATACTGAGTGTCGAGGTCAACGTCTTCAAGCGCGTCACCTCCGAGATCCGCGGCGTTGTAAGCGCGAATCTCGAAATTCCTTGCTGTATCCAAATCCGTCCAGTTCAACTCAAGGCTCGATGGAACTGGGGAAATTGTTTGTGCGAGCTGTCCATCCAAGAACACACCAAGTCCAACCCAGTCCGCATCAGTTCCGCCTTCACTATCGCTGAAGTCGTTGTTGATCGAAAGCGTTTCAGTGCCATCAATTGCGAGCCTGTCGGGCAATGGCCCGAATCTCGCCGATCTAAAAGCGCCACATTTAGCACCATTTACTGAGACTGCGACCAACACATCAGCGAAACCGGAGTTGTTGTTGACAAAAACACAATCGCCGTCAGCTGGATAGCTCGAATAGGCAAGACCTATAGGCAGCTCAATACCAACTGGCAGTGGAACCCGGGTGAGACTGTACGAGTCGGCTTTTGAAAGATGCACAAGTGACCCGAAGTTCTCGGCAACGTAAAGATCGCCATTTGGCGCTTCCATCATCGCCCTCGGATCTTCTTCATAGGCGGGAACAGAAACGCGATTGATCTCATGAACCATGGTGTCGGTCGCGGTGTCATAAACCTTTACGAATCCATTTGACCCGCCATAGAAGCTGTAGAGAAGGTTGGACGTCCCGACTGTTCGACCTCTAATTAAGTTGTAGGCAACGCCAATTCCAGCAAGCGTCAAACCATCAAAATCTGATGTAGGAATCTCGTAAGCAACTCCGTTATTGCTTGCGAAAAGAGTGGCGCCGTCGGTGGAAAGCTCGATTGACCCTACATAATCCATTAGTTGATACCCAGCCCAAAGCGGGGCGCCAGTTACGTAGTCCCAGTCGTACTTAGCAATTACCTGAAATGTTGTGGCGTCAATTACGGACAGCCCCCCTTTGTACCCTAGATATGAGTCTCCTCGGTCAAGAACGATTAATACGCTGGTGGGTGAACCTAATATCGAGATTGTTCCAGCCGCCAAAGCCAGGGGGTTACCCCTCTCTTGCCAATCTGCTCCCGTGATTTCGTGCGTGGATACAACTCCAGTAGTTAGGTGTATGGAACTCACCATGTTGTCCTGCTTAGATCTCACCCAGACCATTGATCCATCTTCTGAGTAGTTCCACACACCAGCGGGCACTCCGGTGTCGGTGTGCGCGCCGGTGATCCGATCAACTTTCATCACGGTGTAAGAAGTAGAGAATGAATACACGTACCGCCCGGTGGAGTCGCTGAATGCACCTTGAGCGCAGCAATTAAGCCCGTTGGGCTGTCGCCCCTCAACAGCAAAAGTTGGGGCAACGGCATGCACTCGAGATACGGGCGCAAAAGGCATCGCAACTGCTAGCAGCGAAAACAGAGTTGCAGCGATGCCAAGAGCACGAATCTTGCCCTGAATAAATCCGTTCAATGTGGCCCCCCAGTTACGGCGACCAAGCGCGTCGCCTACCCCCGATACCCCATACGCTAAGTATGGTCAAGTCCCAACTATACACACGGTTTCTAAATACTCAAGTTGCAACTCATGGCAAGGACTCCGCGAACGCGCAGTCACTCTTCCCGTCAATATCTCCGTGCGCGAGGGGGGACTTGAACCCCCACGTCCTTGCGAACACTGGCACCTGAAGCCAGCGCGTCTGCCATTTCGCCACTCGCGCGAGTGAGGACTAAACGCTACAGCGACACCAAGGAGCAGGGAAATCCCGTAAATACCCTTTGTTGGGCGGTTCGAGTAGTCGAAGATTCACCGTATATATGGCATTGCACTCAATTGAAGAACTCCTAGGGCGTACGGTTGAAGGCGTGTTTAACCGCAAGTCACGGCTCCGGGTGCGCCCAATTGAGTTGGGCCGTCGCCTACTCAGCGAAATGGACCACAACCGCGAAGTCGACCTGAAGGGCCGGCGCTTGGTTCCGAATTCCTTCACTATCAAGCTTCACCCATCTGATCGTGAGGGTTTTAACGATGTTGAGCCCGCGCTCATTGCGGAACTTGCTGAAGCCGTAAAGCACTACGCCAAGGATGAGGGGTACCACCTCCCTGCCGAGGTCAAGATCGTGTTTGTTAACGATGAAGATCTAAAACCGGGGCGTTTTTCCGTCGAAACCCAAACCGAAAAACCCGCTCCTGGTGACACAGCTTGGACCGAAGAGCGCAATCCAGTGGTCACCTCCAGTGCTGTAACACCGTCGGTTTCATATCTTGTACGTAATTCCGGCGAAAGGGTGCGTATTTCCGAAAAAGCCGTGGTCATCGGTCGTCAGACTGAGTGCGATGTGGTGATTCCAGATTCAAACGTCAGCCGTAAACACGCAGAAATTCGCATCATGCCTGAGGGGGCCACAATCACCGACCTCGGGAGCACGAACGGTACAAAAGTAAATGGAGTCAAAATCACGGAGTCACGTGTGCTTGCCAACGGTGATGTAATTGAAATTGGCCCTGAGCAGGTGCGTGTAGAAATCGCGTGAGACAATTGGGTCTCGCAATATGACCGATCAGTTACTCACCGTCCTCAAATTCGCGTTGCTCGCGTTGATTTACGTTTTCTTTGGGCGTGTCCTCTGGGCTGTCTGGAGTCAAGTTCGCACACCACGACCAGCAGTAGGAATTGCTCCCACAGCAGCGCAGCCAAAAACCAACCGCCGGGCGGGGCGTACAGAACGAAAGATGGCGAAGATGGTCGTGCTGGAACCCAAAGAACGGCGTGGTGAACGATTCTTTATTGCCGCAGAACTGGTTGTCGGACGCGGTCCAGAATGTGCTCTTTCTTTTCCAGAAGACTCATTCCTATCCACGCTGAACACACGTCTTTACCCCTCTGGGGATTCAATTTGGGTTGAAGATCTCAATAGCACGAACGGAACTTTTGTTAATGGGCAGCGCGTCAATGGCACTCGTGAATTACGGCGCGGTGATCGTGTGCAAGCGGGTCATACCGTGGTGGAGCTGCAATGACTCGGCGGATGGAATTGCGGTGGGGCGCCACCACGCACCAAGGTCGTGTTCGCCAGGGTAATGAAGATGCTTTCATGGCGTGTCCCAATCTGTTTGTGGTTGCCGATGGCATGGGAGGACACAACGCTGGCGAAGTAGCCAGTGCGATGGCAGTTGCCTCTCTGAGTGCCGGCGCGGGCCAAGGCATTAAGTCGCCTTCGGAACTCGAGCTTCTAATTCGCAGTGCAAATGCTGCGATCTACACGGCGTCAACAACATATGCGGACCAGCGTGGAATGGGCACCACGATCACTGCAATTGCACGGTTGAACAATGACGAGTCTGAATCTGGTCAGCGTTTTGAACTTGCCATTGCAAATGTTGGCGACTCGCGCACTTACTTAAAACGCAACAATGAGTTGATGCGTGTGACTCTCGATCACTCATACGTACAAGCACTTGTCAATGAAGGTTTCATCAGTATTGCTGAGGCCCGCGTGCACCCAAGGCGCAACATTGTCACGCGTGCACTCGGAATTGAGTCCGATGTTGAAGTTGACATCTCGGTGATTGAGGTACAACACGGTGATCGATTTGTTCTCTGCAGCGATGGGCTCGTTGATGAAGCAGACGATGAAGAGATTGATACCGTGCTTTACAGCCACGAAACGCCGCAGATGGCTGCGGAGGATCTGGTCACTCTCGCCAATGATCATGGTGGGCGTGATAACACCACCGTGATTGTTATTGATGTCATCATCTACGATGCGACCCCAGCAGGTGGAATGCCGGTCACCGAGCCGATGAGCAATGTTGACGAAGTTCTCCAGGGCGTAATCTCAGAAGAATCAGCAACTGAATCAGCAGCGAAAAAGCCTCGTTTCGCCGTGCGCAAAATGGTTGCAGTCGTCGGAGTGATTGCCGTTATTGCGGTGACCATAGCGTTGATCATTGGGTAACAACCCATGAAGTTCAGGCTGATAGCACTAGCTGGACTCATCACTGCCTTTGCTTATCTCCTTGCAGCTCTCGGTGAAAACTCCGAGATACCTGCTGGTGCTGGCACATTTCTCATCGTGTTGTTGTTGCTAGTTGTAGTGGCACATTTTGCTGTCAAGTATTTGGCCAGTGCCGCGGACCGATTGTTCCTACCCCTTGCGGTTTTTCTGCACGGTATTGGCTTTGTGATGATCACTCGTTTGTCGGATCGCCTTTCTGGTCTACAAGCAACGTGGTCGCTAATCGGTATCGGTGCCTTTGTAGGCACCCTTGTGATCGTGCAACGCGTGAATGACCTCGCTCGCTACAAGTGGGGGTTTTTCACAGGTGGTGTATTTCTGCTCTTGCTTCCACTCGTTCCGGGTCTCGGCTTCACTAATGGTGGTGCACGAATTTGGGTGAACCTAGGCCCAATCAATTTTCAGCCAGGTGAATTCGCCAAAATTGCCCTTGCGATCTTCGTTGCTGGTTATCTAGCCGAGCGTCGTGAGTTAATCGCCGCAGGTACTTGGACCATCGGCCGACTCCATCTGCCAGAACCCCGTGATGTTCTGCCATTACTAATGGCGTGGGGGGTGTCCGTGGTCGTGATGGTCGGCGAGAAGGATCTTGGCTCTTCATTACTTTTCTTCATGCTCTTTGTAGTCATGCTGTGGGTAGCAACAGAAAAGATGAGCTATCTCGTGGTTGGATTATCGATGTTTGCCGTAGGTGCGGTCATTGCGTACAACATGTTTGACCACGTGCGTGACCGTGTAGAGATTTGGTTAGATCCTTGGAGCCAATACAGCGGCAAGGGTTACCAAGTTGTTCAGGGAATGTTCGCCTTCGGTGCGGGTGGCTACACGGGATCAGGGCTCGGGAAGGGCTTCCCCACTCGTATTCCAGCAGCGCAGAACGACTTCATTTTTGCCGCTATCGGAGAAGAGCTTGGGCTACTTGGCTGCACGGCAATTCTGGCGGCGTTTGTTTTACTAATCGGTGCTGGCCTGCGCACGGCGAGTCGTACGCAACGCCCATTTGAACAACTGTTAGCAACAGGACTCACATTGATCTTCGGCCTACAGGCATTCATCATCATCGGTGGTGTGCTGCGCGTTGTCCCACTAACTGGTGTTGCGTTGCCATTTGTTAGTTACGGAGGCTCATCACTCGTAGCCAACTACGTGTTACTGGCGATATTGGTCCGAATATCAGACGGCGCCGCGCGACAAGTTGGTGATGCCCCTGACACTCTTACACTCTCTGAACGCTGGGAATTGAGAAAGCTGAGAAAGGCCGCCAATGAACCGGCAAATTAGACGCCTCGCGTTGGGTTTGATCGCTTGCTACGCAATTCTTTTTCTGCAGTTGAATGTTTGGCAGGTTGCACGAAGTGATGAGTTAAAGGATGACTCCCGCAACAATCGCGAGTTGCTCCGCGATTTCAACTCGCCACGTGGACGAATCATCACCGCCGATGAAGTTGTTGTGGCGGAAACAATTGAGCGTGATCTCGATGGAAATGTTGTGCGTCAGCGCACCTATCCAGAGCGCGATCTGTTTGCCAATGTGACCGGATACTTCACACTTGGATTTGGTTCTAGCCAACTTGAGCGGAGCGAGAACGACGTCCTTGCAGGTCGCACTGCAGAACAGCAACTACAACTCGCACAGAACCTCTTTACCGATCAGGATGTCAGCGGTGACGTGATTCTGGCAATGCGCGAAGACATCCAAAGTGCCGCCAAGGAAGCATTGGGTGAACGTGAGGGAAGCGTTGTTGTTCTTGATGTTCGCACTGGTGCGGTGTTGGCAATGTGGAGCTGGCCCACCTTTGACCCCAACATTCTCTCCGACCGCACTCGCACCGACACACTCGATTGGTTCAACTTCCTTAACGCCGACAATCGCAAGCCGCTGCTAGCAAACGCCTACCAGGAGCGCTACATGCCTGGATCAACATTCAAAGTAATCACGACTGCAACTGCTCTTCGTGACTCGTTAATCGACCTCACAACTGTGTGGGAACAAGAAAATGCCTTCACGCCACCACAGACCACCGACCCAATCGAAAATTATGGTGGCTCTACTTGCGGTGGAGACCTCACCGAAGTATTCACTCGTAGTTGCAACATCCCATTTGCACGCATTGCGTTGACACTTGGTGCAAAGAAACTCGTTCGAGCAACAGATGATTGGGGTTTTGGTGAAAATCTCCCACTTGATTTACCACGCCCAGTTGCAAGTGTCTTTGGCACAGTGAATGACTTTGAAGATGATCTGCCAATGCTTGCAATTCAGGGCTTCGGGCAGGGCAATGCACAAATGGTTCCATTACACATGGCGATGGTCGCAGCAACCATCGCAAATGGGGGGAAGATGATGGTCCCATACGTGGTTTCATCCACTGTTGATCGCAATGGCAAAGTGCTCACATCAACATCACCAACCGTGTGGCGCACCCCAATTGATAGTGAAACTGCCGCCATCTTGACTGAGTTGATGATCGGTGTTGTGCGCAATGGCACCGCATCATGCTGTATGCAACTTGCCAATGGCGTACAGGCAGCAGCAAAAACTGGAACTGCTCAGTTGAATGCCAAAGGCGAACCCATGCGTTCACACGCCTGGATTACGGCGTTTGCACCTGCCAATGCTCCAAAAATCGCTATTGCCGTGATGGTGAAAGGCGTTAACGATGAAGTCAGTGCCTCAACTGGAGGCCGGCTTGCCGGACCGATAGCCAAACGCGTACTTGATTTGGCATTGAGGGTTCTGGGTCCATGACCCTTAACTAACCTTGAGAGAACCTTATGACGAACCCTGACCGCACGATTGTTAACGATCGATACGAAATTCATGAACGTATCGGTCGTGGCGGAATGGCCGATGTGTTCTTGGCGCGAGATCTACTGCTTGACCGACTCGTTGCCATCAAGGTTCTCTTCCCTGAGTTCGCTACTGATCCTGCCTTTGTTGAGCGTTTCCGTCGCGAAGCACAGTCAGCAGCCAACCTGAACCATCCAAACATTGTGGCGGTATATGACTGGGGTCGCGCCGGAACCACTTATTTCATTGCGATGGAATATGTACAGGGTCGCACCTTGGCCGACATGTTGCATGCACGTGGACGCCTCACTGCAGATCAGGCCGCAGACGTTGCAATGGAAGTTGCTGGCGCACTCGCGTTCGCTCACCAAAGCGGTGTGGTGCACCGTGACGTGAAACCCGCAAACATCCTGATCGCCAACACGGGTCAGGTAAAGGTGGCGGACTTTGGAATCGCGCGCGCTGTCAACTCTGGAGCAGAAGACAACCTCACACAGACCGGCGCCGTCATGGGTACCGCTACATATTTTTCTCCTGAACAAGCACAAGGTGCACAGCCCGATCCACGTAGTGATCTGTATTCATTGGGAATTGTTCTCTATGAGATGGTTTGTGGTCAGCCACCATTTATCGGTGATTCTCAAGTTGCAATTGCCTATAAACAGGTACACGAAGCACCGCGCCCGTTAAATCAGATCGTTCCTGAAATCCCCCGCCAATT
>JAFMEI010000063.1 GCA_017856815.1 Ilumatobacteraceae bacterium | reverse complement strand
CACACGAGCAAAAGACGCTTGATGCTGTTATTCAAGCCCGCAATGCTGCTTCGAGTGCTGCGGCAAGCCCGGCAGCTCAGGCGCAAGCTTCTGACGCGTTGTCTGGAGCCCTGCGACAGCTGTTCGCGCTTTCAGAGGCCTATCCCGACCTCAAGGCAAATCAAAACTTTCTTGCACTTCAAGAAGAGCTATCGGCAACCGAGGGTCGCGTGGCCTATGCGCGCCAGTTTTACAACGATTCAGTGATGGCGTTCAATACTTCAATTCAAAAGTTCCCAACTCTCTTTCTTGCCCGTATAGGTGGGTTCACGGCCAAGGAGTTCTTCGAAGCCGACGCCGCCGATCGCGTGGTACCCAAGGTGCAGTTCTGACGTGTACGAACAGATAGCGGCGAACAAGCGCCGAACCTTCTTGTTATTGACTGGCTTTGTCTTGGTTGTGATGTTGGCCGGAGTATCAATCGGTGTGCTCACGGGTCAGGGCGCCACCGGTACCGTGATCGCTCTGGTCTTTGCCGCAATCATGGCCTTCACTTCATATTGGAAATCCGACTCGATTGCGTTGGCTGTGAGTCGTGCTGTTCCAGCAGATGAGCAGGAGTATCAGCGCCTGCACAATCTTGTTGAGGGTCTTTGCATCGCTGCCGGGTTGCCCAAGCCCCGTGTGTACGTAATCAATGACTCAGCACCAAACGCTTTTGCTACGGGACGCAATCCAAAGAATGCCGCGATCGCTGTGACAACTGGTTTGCTCGAAAAAATGAATCGGGTCGAACTGGAAGGAGTTGTCGCCCACGAGCTTTCACACATCAAGAACTACGACATTCTTGTCAGCACGATTGCCGTAACGCTGGTGGGGGCAGTTGCACTGCTAACCGATATTGCGATCCGCATGATGTGGTGGAATGGCGGTCGCGTTGCACGAGACGGTGACCGTGAAGGCGGTGCTAATCCTCTGGCTTTAGTCGGTTTTGCGATGCTGATACTTGCACCGATCTCGGCCAAAGTAATGCAGGCAGCTATAAGTCGGCGGCGTGAAACGCTTGCAGATGTCACTGCGTGCCAACTCACTCGTTATCCACCTGGCCTCATATCTGCTCTTGAAAAACTCAAATCAGACGTGACAGTTGTTCATTCTTCGACTACTGCGACTGCGCATATGTGGATTGAACAACCAATGTCTGGAGTGGGTGACAGCGGCCGGTTGGGTTGGGTTCATAGAATGTTCAATACACATCCCCCTCTAGAGGAGCGCATTGCACTTCTTCGGGAGATTTAGTCCGAGGAGTTGAACATGGGCATTAAGCGTCGCTGGGTGATCGCGTGTGGAATGGCTGCCGCAGTTGTTGTCGCATCTTGCGGGGGTGGAAACTCAACTGAGACCACCACGACGGTGAAAAAGACCACAACCACTACAGAGCCCAAGGGTCCCGTGGCGCCTCTAACTGGATTACCAAATGACGATGAAGCTCTGCTCACACGACCAGCGGTAGCGGTGAAGATCGATAATCATCCATCGGCACGGCCGCAAACCGGCCTGAATCTTGCCGACATTGTGTATGAGGAAAACGTCGAAAATCTCACTCGTTTTGCTGCGGTGTTTCATTCGCAACTGCCAGAACCCGTAGGACCAATCCGTAGTGGCAGAACTCAAGACATCAATCTTCTTGGCTCTTTGATGCGACCGATATTGATGTGGAGTGGCGGCAACTCCAAGGTGACCCAAGCGATCCGCGAATCTGATCTCATTGATGCCTCGGCCACCGCTGCACTTCCGTATGCATCTTTCTTTCGCGACAATGCGAGATCGGCTCCACACAACCTTTATGCGTCAATAGTCAAAACTCTCCCGATTGCGGGAGAGGACACGAAAGCGCCGCCAGCACAGTTCTTGTACCGCGAGGAAGACGAAACTTTTGCAGCGACTGCGATTGGTAGTTCTGGTGTCAATATCTCAATGGACGGTGTTGATCTCACCTGGGTCTGGAATGAAATTGCTGGTTCATATACGCGTTTTGTCGATCGCGAAGGCGAGGTTGATGAAAAGGGCAAGCCGATCACAACTGAGAATGTCGTCGTGCTCTTTGTCGACTACGAAGCAAGCCCAGCAGACCCAAGATCACCCGAGGCCCAGACCGTTGGTTCGGGTATTGCATGGGTTTTCACTGGCGGCAAGCTCTATGTAGGAACCTGGATGCGAGAAGACCGTCTTGATGTCTTCTCGCTTCTTGATTCAGCCGGTAAGCCAATCAAGTTGACCCCGGGTCGTACCTGGGTGGACCTCCCACGTAAGGACCGTGGTGTTTATGTGGAGGCTGGGAAAGACCCACTAACGGTGGACTTCGTGGGCTAAGTGCCTACGATGGAGGGCATGTCTAGTTCCTCCCAAAAGGGTTCAATGACCGTTAAGCGCGGTCTGGCAGAAATGATGAAGGGTGGCGTCATCATGGACGTCGTCACCCCTGAGCAGGCGCGCATCGCCGAAGATGCTGGCGCGTGTGCAGTGATGGCGCTTGAGCGTGTGCCTGCAGATATCCGCCGCGATGGTGGAGTCGCGCGAATGAGCGATCCAGAAATGATCGAAGGCATCAAAGCAGCTGTATCGATTCCGGTGATGGCAAAAGCCCGAATCGGTCACTTTGTCGAAGCGCAAATACTTGAATCTCTCGGTGTTGACTTTGTCGATGAATCCGAAGTTCTAACCCCAGCCGATGAGACCCATCACATCGACAAGTTGCAATTCGCCGTGCCCTTTGTCTGTGGGGCTACCAACCTTGGTGAAGCCTTGCGCCGCATCTCTGAAGGTGCCGCAATGATTCGTTCCAAAGGTGAAGCTGGAACTGGCAACATCGTGGAAGCTGTGCGTCACCTTCGCTCAATCATTGGCGACATGCGCAAGATCACACAGGCTGACTCTGCTGAATTGTTTGAGTGGGCAAAGCGACTCCAAGCACCACTGCCGTTAGTTCAGGAAATTGCCGAGACCGGATGGCTGCAAGTCCCATTGTTCTGCGCTGGCGGCATTGCCACACCAGCTGACGCTGCGCTCGCCATGCAGTTGGGGGCTGAAGCGGTCTTTGTTGGTTCGGGAATCTTCAAGTCCGACGATCCAGCGCCACGTGCAAAAGCAATAGTGGAAGCGACCACACATTTTCGCGACCCGCATATTCTTGCGAAGGTCTCGCGCGGACTCGGTGCGCCCATGACTGGAATAGGCATGGACGAAGTAAACCAAAAGTTCGCTGAACGAGGCTGGTGACAGCGTGCCCGATGGGAGGCCTCCAGGTGGAAGTCGGGGTATTGGCGTTGCAGGGTGCATTTGCGGCGCATCAAAACGCACTATCTGAATGCGGAATTAAGTCGCGACAAGTTCGTGTCGCTGAAGATCTAGAAGGGCTTTCCGGGCTGATACTCCCTGGAGGGGAATCGACAACCATGTCGAATCTCTTGTTGCGGTCAGGTTTGTTTGCCGCGGTGAAAGAGGGAATTGGCTCTGGGCTTCACGTGTTCGGCACATGTGCTGGAATGATTCTCCTTGCGCGCCAAGTGAGTGATGGCCGTGATGACCAAGTTTCATTTGGCGCCATGGACATCTCTGTCCAACGCAACGCGTATGGGCGACAAGTTGACTCGTTTGAGACCGACATTGAGATCAGCGGATTGAATGCACCTTTTCATGCTGTTTTCATACGGGCACCTCGTGTTTCGCGCCTTGGCTCCGATGTCGAGGTTCTCGCAACATTCGAGGATTCGCCGGTGCTAGTTGCTGAAGGAAATTGCATAGCCGCAGCGTTTCACCCCGAACTCTCATTGGACTCCAGGGTGCACCAAATTTTTGTCAACCGGATAGAGAACGCCGTCGTGGCGTCGAAGAGTTAGGGGAAAGAATGTCTGGCCATTCCAAATGGGCAACCATCAAGCACAAGAAGGGCGCCGCCGACAAGGCTCGGGGAAAGTTGTTCGCCAAACTCGCACGACAAATTGAGGTTGCTTCGCGCGAAGGTGGAGCGAATCCAGAAATGAATGCCCAGCTACGCAACATCGTGCAGAAGGCGAAGGCTGCACAAATGACCAACGATGCGATTGATCGTGCGGTCAAACGCGGTGCTGGTGAAACTGGTGGAGCAAACTTCGAATCAATCATTTATGAGGGTTACGCACCGGGTGGAGTTGCTCTGTTGATTGACGTGTTGACAGATAACCGCAACCGCAGCAGTGCAGATGTGCGCGCAATCTTCTCCAAGCTCGGTGGTTCGATGGCGGAGCCTGGCGCAGTGGCCTGGCAGTTTTCACGCCGTGGTGTGATCTATATCGATGGCTCACTAAGTGAAGACGATGCGATGGCAGCAGCGCTCGAAGCGGGCGCCGAAGACGTGGCACGCGATGGTGATGACTGGAGAGTGCTGACTGATCCATCTGACGTTTGGGACGTTAAGTCCGCGCTTGAAGCCACAGGGGTTAAGGTAACTTCAGCAGAGAACACGATGGTTGCGGCTAACACGGTTCCTGTAACCGATGTTGAGGATGCCAAGAAGATCCTCAAGATCATGGATGGTCTGGAGGACAACGATGATGTGCAGGATGTCTATGCCAACTTCGACATGTCGGAGGAAATCATGCAGGCGGTGAACTGATGGCTCTAGGAGTGGGTGATCAAGCCCCTGATTTCGAACTGCCAGGAACTGGCTCAGCGCAGTATCGTCTGTCTTCCTTTCGCGGCAGAGTTGTTGTGATCGTTTTCTATCCAGGTGACAACACTGCGGTCTGCACTAGGCAGTTGAATTCGTATAACCAAGGTCTCGATGAGTTCGAAAAGCTAGGCGCACAGGTGCTCGCAATTTCGGCCCAAGACCTCGACTCACATGAAGAATTTTCCTGTAAGCACAATTTTGGGTTCCCGCTACTTGCCGACACCGACAAGAGCGTTGCGCGTCAATATGGAGTGCTGGGCCCAATGGGATTCCCGCGCAGGAGCGTGTTTGTGATTGATGCCAATGGCCGCATTTCCTATGCCCACAGGGCTTTAGCGGGGCTTACATACCGGCCCGTTGAGGAACTGGTATCCGCTATCCAAAAGGCGGCTGAGCAGTAGAATCAAACATGTGTTCGCCCAGTCACTGACCCCGGTTACCCCCGTGAGGGGTCGTGTGCTCGGGATTGACCCTGGTCTCACACGATGTGGATATGCGGTTATTGACCCAAGTCACCAAGGCTCCGCAACCAAGGTGGCACTTGGAGTGATCCGTACTCCGGCGTCTGCGCCACTGCCCGAAAGGCTTGCTGAACTCGGCGCAGAGATCGATGCGTTGCTGGTTGAATACCGGCCCGAGGCAGTGGCTGTTGAGCAGGTGTTTTTTCAAAACAATGTTCGCACCGCGATGGGGGTGGGCCAAGCAAGCGGATTGGCGCTCGCTCTCGCCGCAAGTCGTGGTTGCACTGTGCGTCAGTTCACGCCGAGCCAAGTTAAGGATTCAGTGGCTGGTTGGGGCGGTGCAGACAAGGCGCAAGTGCAACGCATGGTGCAACAGCGCCTTGGGCTCGTAGCGTTGCCCAAACCCGCAGACGCCGCTGATGCTGCAGCACTCGCACTTTGCTATCTGGCTGTTGCGCCACTGCAACAAGCAATTGCCGCTGGAGGTCAAAGATGATCGGCTCATTGCGCGGCAAGGTGCTCGAGCGAAATGATGCAACAGCCTTGCTTGAAGTAGGTGGCGTCGGATATCTCGTACAAGTCACACCCCGCACCCTTGCTGAACTCGAGCCCACCAGCAACGCCTTTTTGTATGTGCATCACCACATTCGCGAGGACTCACAAGTGCTGTTTGGTTTTATGTCGCGCGCCGAACGAGACACATTCAACATTCTCATTGGCACTCATGGCATTGGCCCTTCGTTGGCTCTTGCAATCTTGGGAGTGCACACTCCCGCATCGCTGATCGACATCGTGGCTTCAGGTGATCTTGCGGGATTCACGATTGTTCCAGGTGTTGGTAAAAAGACTGCAGAACGATTGCTGGTGGAGCTTAAGAACAAACTCGATCTTCCAATACTGAGCGGACCAGCCGTTGAAGGCGCAGCGACTCCAATGTCGGAAGTGCGGGAGGCACTGGCAGGTTTGGGGTACGGCAATGAAGAAATTCGCGAGGCGTTGAAGGGCGTCACCGCAACAGGTGATACGGCCGAAATGTTGCGGCAAGCGCTGTCGATGTTGGGATCCAGTCGTGCGTGACGAATTTCTAGATCCTGCAGCAAACGACTTATCGGAGGTGGCCGACGAAATTAGTTTGCGGCCCCGTGCACTGTTCGACTTCGTCGGTCAACGTGAACTCAAAGAGCACCTGGGAATTGTGTTGGAAGCTGCCAGGCGTCGCGGTCAAGCGGCCGACCACATTTTGCTAGCGGGGCCGCCTGGGCTTGGGAAAACCACGATGGCATCAATCGTGGCTGCCGAGATGGGCGCCAACATTCATGTGACCAGCGGCCCGGCTTTGGAGCGCGCTGGTGATCTCGCAGCGATACTCACCAAGTTGCAGCCCAATGATGTGCTCTTTATTGACGAGATACATCGACTGTCGCGGGTTGTGGAAGAGATTCTCTATCCCGCGATGGAGGATTTTCAGATTGACATCGTGGTTGGAAAGGGGCCCGCTGCTTCATCAATTCGCCTGACCCTGCCTCATTTCACGTTGATCGGTGCCACAACTCGTACGGGAATGATCACCGGGCCCTTGCGTGATCGATTCGGATTAGTGGCAAGACTCGACTATTACGACGACCAGGAATTGCAGACCATTGTTCTTCGGTCGGCGTCAATTTTTGGAATTGCGATTGAAGAGACAGCAGGTTTTGAGATCGCGCGTCGATCACGGGGCACTCCACGCATTGCCAATCGTCTCTTGCGACGGGTTCGGGATTTTTCTGAAGTTAGAGCAGACGGCAAAATCACAGAGGGCATCGCATCGGAGGCACTGAAAGTGTTTGGTGTGGATGATCTCGGTTTAGACAAAGTTGATCGCGCCATCTTGAAAGCGATCTGTGAGCAATTCTCTGGTGGCCCAGTTGGACTCACCACGCTGGCAATAAGTGTGGGGGAGCAGCCCGAGACCGTTGAAGAAATGTATGAGCCGTTCTTAATTCAAAAGGGAATGCTTGCGCGCACTCCTCGCGGGCGAGTCGCGCACTCAGCGGCTTGGCAACATCTTGGACTCACACCACCGGCGTCGGGCCCCGCTTTGTTTGACTGATATACCCAATGGAACTCTCCGATATTGATTACGAGTTGCCTGAGGCAGCTATTGCGCAGTTTCCACTTGAGCCCCGCGATTCGGCGCGACTGTTGGTAGATCAAGGTGGTCTACCGCCCAAGGACCACCATGTCTACGACTTGGTGGACTTCCTTCGTGAAGGTGATTTTGTGGTGATGAACAACACCCGAGTTATGGCTGCTCGTCTTCCTTTGCTTCGCTCTACTGGCGGCGCCGTCGAAGTGTTGATGCTTGAGCCTCTTGATTCCGAAGAACGCAATTGGACCGCTTTGGTGCGACCCGGGGGAAAGTTGCGCGAAGGGGAGTCGCTGTTTGATGTCGATGGCAATCCGGCGTTGATCTTTGGGGGAAGAAGCAGCGACGATCCCGACACCTTTGTGGTCACGTTCAAAGTCAACGGTGAGGCGCGGGCGTTAATGAATCGAATTGGATCAATGCCGCTACCGCCATACATTCGCGAAGTTCTGCAGGATCCTTCGCGCTACCAAACAGTTTTCGCCGCAAGTGATAAGAGTGCGGCGGCGCCTACCGCTGGGTTGCATCTGACCGCTTCGCTACTGGACCGCATTAGAGCCAAAGGTGTGACAATGGGAGAAGTGGAGCTCGCAGTTGGGCTTGGAACCTTTAAGCCCGTAACCGCACAAAATCCACTCGACCACCAGATTCACTCTGAGTGGTACCACGTTCCTGGCGAAGTGATGCAGCGATGTCGTGATGCGAAGCGAGTCATTGCAATTGGTACAACTTCTGTTCGCGCACTTGAATCGGCGGCAACAACCGGTGAATTGACCGGACGCACGGAGCTTTTCATACATCGTGGATACAACTGGAAGGTTGTAGATGTGATGCTCACCAATTTTCATATGCCCCAAACATCGTTATTGCTGATGATTGATTCCTTTGTGGGGGATCGTTGGCGGCGTCTCTACTCCGACGCGCTTGAGCGTGGCTATCGGTTCTTGTCATTCGGTGATGCGATGCTTCTAGACCGCCATTTGTCAGAATGATGAGCGATGTTTCCAGTCGAATTCACAACTGAAGCCACCGATGGATCCGCTCGTGCCGGCACTGCTAAAACGGCACAAGGCGATTACACAACCCCATGCTTCATGCCGGTTGGAACTCGCGGTGCGATCAAGTATCTGAGCGCAACTGACTACGAAGCGCTCGGTGCTCAAATTGTTCTTGGTAACACCTATCACTTGATGCTGCGACCCGGCGCCGACACGATTGCATCCTTTGGCGGTCTTGCGAAGTTTGCGGGCTGGAACGGGCTTACCCTTACAGATTCCGGAGGATTTCAAGTGTTTTCACTTGATCCAAAAGTTGATGATGATGGGGTTACGTTCAAGTCCACTTATGACGGCTCGATGCACCGCTTTACCGCAGAGATTGCCGTCGATGTACAGCAAAAACTTGGAGCCACCATTCAGATGGTTCTGGATGTGTGCCCGGCGTTGCCGTCGCCCGATGCCACCGTGCGCCTTGCGATGCGAAGAACAGCTGAATGGGCAGAGCGTGCACGCAAATCACATTCGCGTGACGACCAAAGCCTGTTTGGAATCGTTCAAGGTGGGATTTCTCCTGAGTTGAGGACTGAGAGTGCTCGCCACACCGCAAGCTTGGAGTTTGATGGTTATGGGATCGGCGGTTTAAGTGTTGGCGAATCACGCGCTGAGATGTTGCCAGCGTTGCGGTCCGCGCTCGCAGAGTTGCCAAGCAACCGACCCCGCTACCTGATGGGTGTCGGCGATCCAGCATCCCTGGTCGAGGCAGTGGGACTCGGCGTAGACCAATTTGATTGCGTGATGCAAAGTCGTCTTGGTCGCCATGGAACTGCTCTAACAACATCAGGCAAGGTGCAGGTTAAGAACGCCAAATATGCACTCTCCGACGACCCAATTGATCCGACATGTGGATGCCAAGTCTGTGCGCGCCACAGTGTTGGCTACTTGCGGCACTTATTTCAGGTGGGGGAGCCAACAGCCATGCGTCTACTTACCTGGCACAACATCGCTTGGACTCTGGATTTGATGGGACGCATGAGGGCCGCCATTTTTGATGGGCAATTTGAGGCTTTGCGCAGGTCCGTGCTCGAGGTCTGGGGCTAGGCTTTCGGGTCTATGTCAACCCTCGTAATCCTCGGTGAAACAACAAGCGACAGTGGCGGCAGTGGTTTCGCTTCGATCATTTTCTTTGCGCTCATTTTTGTGGCGATGTATTTCTTGCTGCTGCGTCCGCAGCGTCGCCGGATGAAAGAAGCACAGTTGTTGCAAAAGTCAATTGAAGTTGGCGACGAGGTTCTTTTGACTTCTGGAATCATCGGATTTATCGATGCGATTGACGGCGATGTGCTTTGGATCTCAATCGCAGATGATGTAACGATTCGCTGCACTCGTGGGTCGATAGCGCGCAAGATTGACCCAACCGTTGAGCCTGCGGGCGGCAATCCTGCGGCCACGGAGTCAGACGACCAAGACTGATGCGTCGTCGACAGATCATCACGCTGATCACGATTCTCGTGGTCGCTTTTGGCTCACTTGCCGCCAATCTCATCGCCGGCAATAGTCCGTCGCTTGGCCTTGACCTACAGGGTGGCGCATCCGTGACTCTTGAGCCACGCGAAAAAGCCGAGAGCGAAGCAATTGATGTGGCAGTTGAAATCATCCGCAAGCGCGTGGACTCAATTGGTGTGGCAGAACCCGAGATCATTCGTCAGGGCGACACCGTTGTGGTGAACCTGCCTGGCGTGAAGGACCAGCAAAGTGCGCTGAACATCGTGGGACGTACCGGGGAAGTGCAATTACGACCGGTTATTGCAATGAGTGTTGGCGATGCATCCACCACAACACTCGCGCCCAGCACCAGCGCTCCTGCGGCATCATCGACACTGCCTGGCGAGACGACTACCACCACTTCGACAACCACAACCACAACGACGACAACAACAACCGTTCCCGCCACAACTACTACGTTGCCAGAGAATGAAGGTGGCATTGATGCAGCATTG
>JAFMEI010000062.1 GCA_017856815.1 Ilumatobacteraceae bacterium | reverse complement strand
GTATTTTCAGGAACTGCACATTCGAATTCGTATGTTTGCGAAGTCTCGGTTTGCGCAATCAACGTTGTGGTCGCCCCAAAGCACCACTCTGTCCATCCACTCGCCCCACCAACAAATGCGACTGCGCTTGAAATCCCACTCGCATCGGAAACCTCAAAGGTGACCCGAAATACAGTGCCCGCTTCAACAGTGCTTGGAAGTTCAATGTCAAGAATTTCTGGTGCGGTGGTATCGGTAAGACAACCACCAAGTACTTCATCGTCGACATCATTACTGCAAAAGTCTTGCCCTGCTCCTGGGTAAAGCGTGTCGGTAGATGTACCACCAACAAGTGAATCCTCGCCGGCATTTCCACTCAACGTGTCGCGACCCTCTTCGCCTAGGACAACGTCGTCACTTGGGCCACCAATGATCCTGTCAGCGCCCTCATCTCCATGGATTTCATCTTCGCCAGGACCGCCAAAAATTACATCTGCTGATTCTGATCCACAAATGAGATCGTCTCCCGCGAGTCCGCGAACTCTTTGGCCCTCACCAGATGCAACAATCACATCGTCGCCCCGAGTGCCGATGACCACTGCTGCGTCAGAGACGATTGTGGCCTCAATGCCATCGCACTCCACATATGTTGGGCCAGCCGCAGATGCGCTGCTGACCATCGCCATGGTGGATGCCAACAAAACAAAACCACCAAATAGATATCTCTGCTGGTACTTCATAAGAGCTCCTGTGCCGGACAATGTCACCGAAGATGCTAACTGTGCTCTAGACACAAATGCAGTCGTGCTCTAGAAACGTTTTTCTTACACTCTGCAACTAATTCCAATTGGCGGAACGGAAGGGATTCGAACCCCCGGGCCTTTTGGGCCTCCCGCTTTCAAGGCGGGTGCAATTGTCCACTCTGCCACCGTTCCGCCTTCAAAGTTAGTGGCGCGCACGGCTGCGCGGTCAATTAGATACGACTACTTGATCCTTTTGCGGAGCTCCGCCACCCAATCGTCGGCCTGTTGCCAGCGCGCATCGGCGTGTTCACGCACTGAGTGGGCGTGCTCACCAGCTGCTGGATATGAACCAAGAAATTTCACATCGCCTTGTTTGGCATGCAGTTCGCGCAGAGCATCAGCAACCAGCTCATCTTCGATGTGGCCATCGGCGTACATGATGAAGCAATAGTCGCCAAGGCCGCCCGTTTTCGTGGGGCGCGACGACAAATGTGACAAGTTGATTCTCCGTGCCGCGAATTCCTGCAAGATCGATATCAGGCTTCCGGGTTCGTCGGCGCGCTGGTACACGACTATCGCGGTGCGGTCGTGCCCGGTCGCACGAGGAATGACATGCTTGCCAACGAGAACGAACCGCGTTTGATTCCCGCGGTGATCAGCAATGTCATCTGCTACTACTTCAAGGTCGTACAACTTTGCTGCTGATCTAGGTGCGATGACCGCGATTCCAGGATTGCGTTCGTTGGCGAGAAGTTGTGCGCCTTCGGCAGTTGAGTTAGTCGGTCGTACATCAGCACTCGGCAACTCGGAACGGAGAAATGCATGACACTGCGCCGTTGCAACCGGCATTGACCAAACTTGTTTGATGTCAGAGAGTTTCTGTCCAGGGATAGCCAAAAGACAATGCTCGATATCCAGCACGACTTCTCGTTGAATCAAGAGATCATGATCGTTAACCAGAGCATCTTGCGTGAAGTTAACTGTGCCCTCAATGCTGTTCTCGATCGGAACAAATCCAACGTCGGCTGAGCCGCTTTCAACCGCATCTAATACGTCAGGCACGGTACGAAGAGGTATGAGTTCGGCATCACTTAGGTCGGTTTGGCTCATGAGTGCCTGTTCGGTGAACGTGCCATGGGGGCCCAGAAATGCCACTCGCATGCGGTTACTTGGCTTTGCTAAAGAACTCACTTAGTAAAGGCTAGGCGTTCAGGTGGCAACATATCGGGTGTGAATTCCAGTGATCTCCTCGAACTGCTTGAATCCGTGCGTAGTGGGACGCTGGCGCCAGACGATGCGGTGGCGCGCCTGCGTGCAATTCCCTTTGCGGTGAGCCGTGATGCCATGGTCGATCATCACCGACACCTACGCACGGGTATGCCCGAAGCGATCTATGGCCCTGGTAAATCACCCGAACAAGTTGCGGAAATCGTTTCTGAGTTATTGAACAATGGTTCGGGCTGTGTGGTTCTCACGCGCGCGACACCGGAGCAAACCAAGGCTGCCCTTGCTGTGAATGCCGAAGCCGAAGTGCTCGGTGGCACATTGGTGTGGCGCGCCCCAGTCGTTCGCGATGATGGCCCAAGGATTTTTGTGATTGGAGCAGGTACCGCGGATGTGCCAGTAGTCGACGAGTGTATTCACACTTTGCGCGCTCATGGGATAGCTACTCAGCGAATCGTTGATGTTGGTGTTGCAGGATTGCACCGCCTCCTTGTGCATGTCGAAGACCTTCAATCGGCTGATGCAATCGTGGTTGTTGCTGGCATGGAAGGTGCGCTCGCCAGTGTGATTGGTGGTCTCAGTGGGGCGCCAGTGGTAGCAGTACCTACAAGCGTTGGATACGGCTCGGGGCTTGATGGTGTGACTGCATTGTTGGCGATGATGTCGAGTTGTGCGTCGGGAGTCACTGTTGTGGGAATTGACAACGGGTTTGGCGCCGCAATGTCTGTCGTGCGAATGTTCCGGACGAGCCAATGAGTAATTCCGTGTGGTTCAACTGCGGTAATGGGGTTGCTGGTGACATGTTGTTGGCATCACTCGTTGATGCTGGTGCTGAGCCAAGCCTCATTGTGGAGATTCTGAATGGTCTTGAGGTAGATGGATGGGCACTTACCTTTGAAAAGACCAACCGATCTGGCGTGAGTGCAACACGAGCCATAGTTGTCGAGCACACACATGGAGACGTGCACGACCATCGCCCATATCGCAGTGTCGTTCAGTTGCTACAAGCTGCAGATATCCCAACAGTTGTCCGTGAACGCGCACTTCATGCGTTCGCAGTGTTGGCAGAAGCTGAAGCAATCATTCACGGTATTGATACCGAAGATGTTGAGTTCCATGAGGTGGGATCGGTTGATTCCATCATTGATGTCGTAGGAGTATGCGCGGCACTCGAGGTTCTCGGTGTGGATTACATCTCGTGCTCTCCGATCGCAGTTGGCCACGGAACAATAAAAATGGAACACGGTGAGTTACCCAATCCTGGCCCCGCGGTTGCACGAATGCTCGCCGATCACGCAATCCCGGTCCGCGGTGTCGACATCGATGTTGAGTTATGCACTCCAACAGGAGTGGCGTTGATGATTGCGCTTGCCGACGAATTCGGTGGAGCGCCATCAATGGTTGTAACAGCAACAGGTCATGGTGCTGGCGCACGTGATATCCCTGGCAGGTCAAACGTGGTGCAATCACTGGTTGGTGTTATTGATGACACTGAGACGACCGACACGCTGACTCTTCTTGAAACCAATGTGGATGATGTCAGCGCCGAAGTGATCTCTTACACGATTGGAAGATTGCTTGAATCTGGCGCACTTGATGCCTGGGCACAGGCCATCACAATGAAAAAGAACCGTGAAGGTCTTGCCATTAGTTGCCTCAGCACACCCGAACTATCTCAACAACTTAAAGAGATACTGCTCACCGAATCAGGGGCATTGGGAGTGAGAATTTCAACCGTTCAACGCGAAGCAATCTCAAGAGACTTTGCCACTGTTTCAGTTGGTGGGCACAAGATCCGAATCAAGACCACAAACATTCGCAACAAAGTTGAGTTTGACGATGCAGCCGCTGCCGCGCGCGCACTGAACTTGCCTCTGCGTGAAATTATTTCCCGCGCTGAAGAGGCATTTCGTTTAGTTGACGGGCCCCATAGCTGAAGTTAGTAACGCTTTGAGATCCTCAATTTCGATCTCTCCCGAGCGACGAGCCAGTACTTCATTATCTGGTGAGAGAAGCACAAAGTATGGAAACGATGAAAGCCCGAACGAGCTGGCAGCGGTTCCGACAGAATCGTCGGCCATGATCGGATACTTCCAGCCTTCATCGGTCAACCACTCCGACGGTGGGTAATTACCTCGTGACTCATCTACGGCGGTACTAACTGCCATCACGTCCAAGTTGTCTGGGACCTCACCAGCAGCCGCCCAATCAACAAGCCTTGGCACTTCACGCTGACAATGCGGACACCAATGCGCAAGGAACACAATCATCTTGTAATTGCCGTCTTCTGGCAGTGTCGAAACAAAGTCGCCTTCCAAGGTTGCGCCACTGATGTGCGGAGCAGTTTGACCAATTGCATCGTCAGTGCTCGCAGCATCGTCGTAGGAAGCGAGGCTCGTTCCCGCCACAATGTCAACAGCTCGCACTTCCTCAATCTTGATGCCAGTGTTTGACTCCTTCGAATCGTCACCACCAGCAATGGCTGCGATTATTACCACTGCAACCAGCACCGCCACCACAGCAATTCCAAATACTGTCCATAGGCGGCGGTCACGCGCTGCACGATCAGAATTGTTCTTGTATCCATCTTTGGCCCAAGCCGGGGTCGCACTTCGACGCGATTTATTACTCATGTCTTCAACCTATTCGCTTACGGCTTGGTTTTTCACGCGGGTTATTTGTGGTGCCACAAGCACCGTGAAAACAGTGACAAATCCCGTGAGAGCCATTTGCGGCAGCGAGACAAACCCAAATTCTCTGAACCACACAGTTGTGCATGGGACATCAAGACTGCAGACATTGCTCTCAAGAGTTGGATACCACTCCACCAAGTAGTGGTAAACGGAAATCACCGAACCGAGTAAAGCGAGAGTTAGCACGTACGGCACCACATCACGTCTACGACGAATAAGCGCAACCAAAAGCACTATTGATATCGGATACATGAAGATCCTCTGATACCAACACAGTCGACACGGCTCGTAGTTGGCGATCTCACTGAAATAGAGACTGCCGAGCATTGAAGTGGTGGAGACCAAGAACGCAATTGCTAGACCGACGCGCCCCAAGTCATCTGACAATTGAAGACATTTGCCCCGTCGCGCCAGAAGGGCCACGGTCCAATACAGCACAACGATGCCGAATGCCACGAACACAAGTAACGAAAACAGCAACTGCATGCCCGTAACGTCCACGCAATAAGTCTGCCCTACACACCACCTTCAATTGAAGGCGTTCGAAGTGGCAGGATTCATATGTGAGTGTGGAACCAATTCAGCCACAGGCCGAACCAAGTTTGGGTCTTAATGCGCTTCAAGAGATGCGTATCAGCCGGCGCAAAAACCGCCTGTTGGAAATGGAGTGGTTTGATGCTCTGTATCGCGTCTACCTCACCGCATTCTTGGGTGGGGGCTTCGTTCTCTTTGTCTCTGGATTGATCAAGGACGCCAAGTTAGATTCACTTGGAGTGGCCGATTTTTCAGCCCGCACACCACAGATACTCGGTGTCGCATTTGCAGCTGCGTTTTTCTTGGGTCTTCGCACTGGAGCTAACGGTGGCCCGATCGCCGTAGAGGACGCAGATGTGCGGCATGTGTTACTTGCTCCGATTAGTCGATCCGTAGTTCTACGCCATCCAGTAATTCAGAAAGTTCGATCACTCACATTCGTTGGGGTGCTGGCTGGTGCTGCTGCAGGGCAATTAATCGCGCGACGTTTGCCTGGCGAACCAATTCACTGGGTGTTCTACTGCGCAATTATTGGCGGATTGATTGGCGCGTTGTTCGTTGGCACCGCTCTCATTGCACATGCAATCAACATGCCGTTTTGGGCAACAACAATCTTTGGTGGTGGCGTACTGATCTGGCAGATCTGGGCCGCACTCGGAACAGGTGTGCGCCACGGCCCTGCCAATGCGGTTGCGGAGATCGCGATATGGCCACTTGGTGTAGACGCAGTCAATCTTGTTGGTGCTTTAGTAATCCTGGTGCTCCTCACAGTTGGTGTACTACTGAGCGGTCGCCTGTCAATTGAAGCTTTAGCGCGACGATCAAATCTGGTGGCACAACTTAAGTTCGCGGTTACTCTCCAGGACATCCGCACAGTTGTCTTGCTCCGTCGCCAACTCGGACAAGAAAGCATGCGGTCCGTGCCGTGGTGGAAAATCGCACGCGTAGGCAGGCTTGGCCCGGTGATGAGGCGCGGGCTCCACAGTTACACGCGCTTTCCCGCGAGGCGAATCATCCGCATGGTTATTCTCGTAGCGATCGCCGCAATCGGGCTTGTGTATGCCTATCGCGGAACCGCACCTGCCGTTGTGGTCAGTGGACTTTGCCTGTTTATCTTGGGACTCGAGCTTGTTGAGCCAATGTCACAAGAAGTTGATCAGCCTGAACGCAACGAGTCATTCCCCGTTGTGCGCGGACAAATAATGCGAATGCATCTCGTAATGCCCGCTCTGATGCTGATCCCATTTGCGATCATTGGGGGCGTTGTTGCGGGAATTATGCAACGCAACTCGCCAGGCGCACCTGCAGTGATAGCGATTCTTTCAATTCCGATAGTTGGTGCATCAGCTTGTGGTGCTGTGATTAACACAGTGAAAGGCATGCCGGATCCGCTTGGCCAGAGTGCTGAACGCCTTTACATGCCGCCAGAGGTAAGCGGCCTCACGACCGTGATCCGCAGTGCATGGCCGCCAACTGTTTCAATTCTTGCTTGCACTCCTGTCTTGATCGTGCGCTCGGCAGAAGAAAACGGGATGAATGTGATCGGTGCTGCCATTCGTGGTGCGGTTGCATGCTCACTTGCAATCGTGTTGATCGTGGGTTGGGTACACCAGCGTGATTTGATCCACAAATGGTGGCGCGATGTTATGGAAGGTGGTCGCGCGGCACAAGCCGATCGATCAAGGAGTGAAGGCGGTCTGTTGTGAATAAACATCCAAAACCACCGAAAGCGAGCGACAAGTTACATGTGCCGTCCGGCCCACCTGCCGCACTAGAACTTCATGCCGTCGAAAAAAATTATGGAGATGCAACTGCGCTTGAAACACTCTCGCTGCGAGTGGAGTCTGGGCAACGCGTGGCACTTCTTGGCCACAACGGTTCTGGCAAGACCACGATGTTACGGATGTCGTCTGGATTGCTCTCGACTTCGTCGGGTGACATAACCATTTTTGATCAACCCGCCGGCAGCCTCGCAGCACGTGCATGGTTGAGCTACATCGCAGACCAGCCCACCTTCTACGACGATCTTTCACTCTGGCAACACCTTGAATACGTTGCGCGTCTGCACGGCGTGGACAAGTGGGATCAGTATGCAGCAGATCTTCTGGATCATCTTGGGCTATATGAACGCGCAGATGATCTCCCTAATAGTTTCAGCCGTGGCCTCAAACAAAAAGCCGCAATTGCGATCGCGTTTGTGCGTCCATTCGAACTATTGATTGTGGACGAACCATTTGTCGGGTTGGACGCTGCAGGTAAAGACGCATTGTTAGAACTCTTTGACCAGGCCCATGATGACGGCGCTGCACTAGTGGTGGCCACTCACGAACTCGGTTTTGTCCACTCCGTGCAACGCATAATTGCTTTGCGGGATGGAATCCTTGTCTACGACGGCCCTCCGGGGGATGCCGACGTAGGTGAACTTGTGCGGCAGGGCTAGTAGCGTCAAAACCATGTACGAGTACGACCACGTGTCCGCGCCCGCCACTAATCCAGCTGATCTCACTTCTCAGCTCAACACCAAGAATGCTGATGGCTGGGAAGTGGTCACCATATATACGTGGGACAAAGCAGTTGTGGCGATTATCAAACGCAGTCGCCGTGGAAACAGCCCATCGCAATATCTGGCAACCGCCACAACACAAGCGACTGATGCGGTGGCGTCTCCAGCAGCAAGCGCTCCTGCCAACTGGTATCCAGATCCATCGGGGCGCTTTGAGCTTCGTTATTGGAATGGCGACAAGTGGACCGAGCATGTATCCACCGGTGGCCAACAATCCACCGACGCACCGGTCAAGTAACGCTGAGTTAACTCATGCAGGTCACAACCATTGGCCATGCTGGCCTCATGGTGCAGGCCGGTGGCAAGACCATTGTTTGTGATCCATGGTTTGAGCCAGCGTTCTTTGCGTCATGGTTCGTCTTTCCCCGTAACGATCAACTCCCGGATGAGTTGATGGCCGCAATTACTAATCCGGATTATCTCTACATCTCACATCTCCACGGTGACCACTTAGATGCCAAGTTTCTTGGTAACAGGATGAACAAAAACGTCTCCATTCTCCTGCCGGACTACCCATCGCAGGAACTCGAGGGTGAACTCCGCAAACTTGGCTTCGCCAATTTCATTCGCACCACAAATGCTCAACCATTGTCTCTGGGTGAGTTGCAAGTGGTGATTCATGTTGAAACCTCTATCACCGATGGGCCAGGCGGTGACTCAGCCATTGTGATCAGCGACTCAACTGGTCGAGTAGTAAATCAGAATGATTGCCGTACTCATGACGTGGCTGCACTCGCAGCACATGGCCCCGTAGATGTTCACTACTTACAGTTCAGTGGTGCAATTTGGTATCCGATGGTCTACGAAATCCCTGAAGCCGAGATGCGCCAACTCGTATCTGCAAAGGTCGAAAGTCAGTTCGCGCGGAGTTTCAAGTATGTCGAGTCGTTGAACGCACAAGTTGTGGCTCCTTCTGCGGGCCCACCGTGTTTCTTGGATGACGATCTTTTTGCGTTCAATGTCATTAGTGGCGATGAGCTTTCGATCTTCCCCGACCAAAGTGAGTTTCTGCGGCGACTCAGCCAGATGAACTTAGGGCGTGGAGTTATGAATATTCCGGGCACTGTTGTCACTATCCAGAATGGTTCAGTTACAGTGACCCAGCCGTGTGGTGATTCTGAGCTCAACGCAATCTTTGCCAACAAAAGTGCATACCTTCAGCAATACAAAGCAGATTGGGCCGAGAGGATTGCACACGAAAAGACAACTTGGGGTGTTCCCGGTGTTGATGTCCTACAAACGCTGAAGCTCTGGTGGGAGCCGCTGATGTCTATGGCACCGACTCTGTGCTCACTAGTGGGGGCTAATTGCCTAATTCGCTCAGGTGCAAATGAGATTCTGATTGATTTTGCGGCACACCAAGTACGAGCTCACGCCAATGAGCCTTACGGATTTCGTTTTGAGATTCCGTCGGAAATATTGGAAAGTGTCATCTCAGTGCGAGCGGTGGATTGGTCCAACTCGCTGTTCCTATCGTGTCGATTCAAGGCTTGGCGCGAAGGCGAATTCAATGAGTACCTCTACAACTTCTTTAAGTCGCTGAACCCAGACCGAATGAGCCGAACCGAGTCAGAAGCGCGTGGCAAGGTCGTGAAGCAAGAAGACTCAGACGAGATCGAGCTCGGTGGATACACGATGGAGCGTTATTGCCCGCACCGAAAAGCTGACCTCAGCATTTTTGGCGAATGCAATGGCAAGGTGCTCACTTGCACGCTTCACGGTTGGAAGTTTGATCTAGAAACTGGGAAGTGTCTTACTGCAGACGACAAAGCACTGCGTGTGCGTCGCTCAAACAATTAGAGGCAATTCACACCAGAAAGTCAGGCTGTATTTCACGCCACTCTTGATTGGTGCACTGCGATGGGCGTGAGTGACCATCGAAGGCCACGCCAGCATTTCCCCGACTTTCATTGACGCGTTGCTCATTCCCTGACGTGGGAACTCGAGATCTGCGCCTTCGTAATCATCGTTGAGTTTCACGCTCGCTGAAACCTGTGCAACGTCGTGATGAATGCGTAACTCTTCCTGCAGCCCAGGCTGATACTTGATCACGAAGACATCACGAAGCCCGTAGTAGTCAATGAGAGGCCAATGACTTTGCAGTTGCGGCCAAACGCGGGCACCAAAATCATTCTGCACCGCTTCAAAGAGACGCGGGCTGATCATTGCCAGTGATATCTCATGCCCTGGTACTGGATCGTCGGGTTGCGGTTCAAACCCACCCACTGCTTCGGCAGCACGGATGATTGCAGCACAGAAGTCAGGCTTCCAGTACGAAAGCGACAACATTTCTGGACCAACCACCTCAGCGGTCCGGGAGTTATCCGCGTAGTCCTGATAACCGAGTACGCGTTCTAGATCATCCATGTACCAACCCTAAGCAATGCATCGGTACTGAAGCGTCCACCAACACTGGCAAGCAGGGTTTCACGCACGGATTCCGCCGATTGCCCTTGTTCATTCAGGTCACGCAACGATAGAGCTCCATTGCGTTTTGAGAGACGCTCACCGTCATTACCTAGAACCAAAGGGACATGCAGATATTCAGGTGGTGGATATCCAAGTAAACGCTGGAGATAAACCTGTCGCGGTGTACTCGACAACAGATCGTCACCCCG
>JAFMEI010000061.1 GCA_017856815.1 Ilumatobacteraceae bacterium | reverse complement strand
GCATAGAGCACTCACGCGGTACTGATGCGGCTGGAGATTTGGTCGCGCGCTTTGTTGAATCTCTGCCATTCAAACCCACTGCCGCACAGACCCGTGTGATTCAGGAGATTGGCATTGATCTATCGAACCCACAACCAATGCACAGACTTCTCCAGGGTGATGTCGGTAGTGGAAAGACGGTGGTTGCGGTGGCCGCAATGCTGAAGGCTGTGCAAGGCGGGTATCAAGCAGCGATCATGGCGCCAACTGAAGTGCTCGCCGAACAACACTCACTCGGAATCAAAAATCTGCTTACGGGTTTCACGGTGCCAGATCCAGCAACTTTGACTGGGGTCCGAAATCTCACAGTCGAACTCTTGACGGGGAGTCTCTCAGCAGGGGAGAAGCGACGCATTGTTGCGGGTATTGCCGACGGATCAGTTGACATCGCAATCGGCACGCATGCGTTGATTCAAGATGCTGTTGGATTTAAACGTCTCGGAGTAGTGGTGGTTGATGAACAGCATCGATTCGGTGTTGAACAACGCGCCGCTTTGCGTGACAAGGGCGCTGAAATTGACGGTCGTCGCTCAACTCCAGATGTGCTCGTCATGACCGCCACGCCGATTCCACGCACGGCAGCAATGACTGTCTATGGAGATCTTGACGTCAGCATCCTTGACGAACTTCCACCGGGGAGAACCCCAATCGTTACGAAATGGGCTAACGGTGCCAAAGACCAAGAGCTGCCTTGGGAGAACATCCGTGATGCCGTCGGCAAAGGTCAGCAGGCTTATGTCGTCTGCCCGTTGATCGAGGAAAGCGAGAAGTTGGAAGCGGCATCGGCGGAACAAACCTTGGAGACTCTGCAGGCAGGCGAGTTAAAGGGGTTGCGCTTGGCGCTGTTGCACGGCCGTATGCACTCAGCTGAAAAAGATGCTGTGATGTCGGCATTTCGTCGCGGGGAAACCGACGTGCTTATTGCGACAACTGTGATCGAGGTTGGTGTGGATGTACCAAATGCCACGGTGATGGTGATTCTCGATGCTGACCGATTTGGCATTGCGCAGCTTCACCAGCTGCGTGGGCGTGTTGGTCGTGGATCTATCGCTTCCACTTGTTGGTTGGTAACCACTGAAGAACTTGATGCAAGCCCGCGCATCGAATCATTAGTTGCCAGTACCGATGGATTTGTCTTGGCTGAAGTTGATCTTGATATCCGCGGTGAGGGCACATTGATGTCGACTGCACAAAAGGGTGAGAACGACCTGCGGCTTGCCTCGCTCCGTACAGATCGCGAGTTGATCGAGCGTGCGCGTCACATCGCTCAAAGCCTGGTAGACGCTGATCCATTGCTGAAGCAACACTCACAATTACGGGACGAGATCAACCTGCTTCTTTCTCCAGATGATCTCGAGTATTTGTTCAAGAGCTAGTTGTCGTCGGCTTCCAGTACGAGGTCCCAGCGATCAAGACAATCACGGCAGCGATATGCGACAACATCCCCAATTTCCCACCCGAGTTCTGGCTCAAAGGTGATCAGAGTGGCGGGGCCACCGCAGTCGACGCAGACGATTGTTGTTGCGGGCTTGATTTTGTTGTCGTCCTGCATCGCTCAACTCTCTCACCTCTAGTATCGCCACGTGAGAATTGTCGCTGGAAGCCTGAGGGGACGCAGATTTGAAGCACCCGAAGGCAAGTCGACTCGCCCAACTACCGACAAAGTCCGCGAGGCGGTCTTCAATGCGCTCTGGAGTATGGATGTGCTGGACGAAGCACGAGTCACTGACATGTTTGCGGGGTCTGGCGCACTTGGTTTTGAAGCACTGTCGCGAGGTGCTTCACACTGCACGTTTGTCGAGTCGGATCGTCGCGCTATTGCAGTAATCAAATCCAACATCGAGCACCTTGGGTTGGAATCGAGATCAACTGTTCTGCACGGTGACGCGATGTCCCGCCGTGATGTGCTCGCGGCCTCTGACATCGTTCTTGCTGACCCACCATACGAATTCACTGACTGGCAAAAACTCCTCATGCAGGTGGCTGAAGCAAGGCAAGATCTTGCGACAACCGTCGTGGTCGAAAGCGATAAACCCCTTGCAATTATTGAGGGATGGGAAGCAATTCGCAGCAAACGTTACGGCGGGACATGGGTGACGTTCCTGCAACGGTTACCGTAAATAGATATGGCAGTGCTTTATCCGGGCAGTTTCGACCCGCCCCACAACGGCCACATTGACATCGTCAACCAGGCGGTACAGATCTTTGGCGAAGTCGTGGTCGCTGCGATGTACAACCCTGAGAAACACACGGGAATGTTCACGCTTGATGAAAGGCTTGGCTTGCTTGAGGAAGTTTTCGGCAAAGTCAAGCATGTGCGTGTGATCGCATTCCCAGGTCTTGCAATTGACGCCGCGGCATCCGTTGGCGTCACGGCAATTGTGAAGGGTGTGCGCAATGCGGGCGACTTTGATGTCGAACAGCAGATGGCCCAAACCAACTTTGCCGTTTCGGGGATTCGCACGGTTTACCTACCGAGCGACCCATCAATGTCATTCATCAGCAGTCGATTTGTTCGTGAGATTGCCCAGTACGGGGGCGATGTCTCGTCAATGGTGCCGGTTGTTGTGGCCAATGAACTCAAACTGCGTTTCCCACACAAAGGAGATCGTGGATGAACCCTTCATATGACGATGACCTTGGCCCCGTAGATCAGCCAGTGCAACCCCAACTCGGTGAAGCTGAAGTATTGCTTCGTGATGTCATTGACTTGATCGCTACTGCGCCAAATGTTCCGTTATCAAGCACTCCCAGAATTGATCGAGAACAAGTTCTGGCGTTGCTTGATGAGGCCGTTGCACGATTGCCCGACGAGATTCGCCAAGCACGCTGGATGCTGAAAGAGCGCGAAGACTTCATCAACAAGACGCGTCGTGAAGCTGATGAAATAATCGGCGCTGCACGCGTGCGTGCTGAACGGATGGTCCAACGCACCGATGTGGTGCGGGCGGCAGAGGCGCATGCACAGCATGTCCGTGAGGCGGCTGAAGATCTGGCGCGCAGACTCAAGCTTGAGACTGAGGATTTTCTGGATCAGCGTCTTGCCAGTTTTGAAATCCTTCTGGATCGACTCGGTAAAACTGTGGCCGCAGGTCGTCAGCGTTTGTCAATCGGTGAGCAAGCACTGCACGACGATAAGGACCCAAGCGGCGAGATCGATCGCAGTGGTTTCTTTGACCAAGACGATTCCTGAACGGATCATCCATGGCTAATCCATTGCTTGTCAATGTTGCCGAGCTAACTCGCCGAGCGGGTTCGGAAAAACTGATCGATGTTGCTGTTGATGTGAATCACTTCGATTTTGATGACCAACGCGTTACCGCAACGGAAATTCCGATTCGCTTGCATCTTGAAAGTGTGAACGGTGGGATTGCGGTGCGTGGCGAATTGAGTATGGAGTGGAGCGACCAATGCAGTCGTTGCCTAAAGCCGGTGCAAGGAGTTGCCACCACCGTGGTCAATGAGCTGTATCAACAGGTGGTTACTGATCCAGACGCCTACGAGATTGTGGGTGAACAGCTCGACTTGAGCCCGATGGTTCGTGAAGTGCTGCTGCTAGAGCTGCCGACCCTGCCGCTTTGCGCCCCCGAGTGCCCTGGGCTGTGCACCGTGTGCGGCGCCGATCTCGCCGTGGCTCCCTGCAATTGCGCCCCTGTAGAGAAGTCCAGCCCGTGGGACGCCCTAGATGCCCTAAAGGGTCGCCTTTCCAACGACTGACGGCGCGAAATCGGCGAACTAGCAGTCGGACCACCGCCCCCGCTATCGTTATCAAGCCTTGTTGTCCGAGGGTTCGCGAGAATCCGCAATTTAGGGAGAGCGCCATGGCCGTTCCCAAGAAGAAAAAGTCCAAGTCAAAGACCCGCATGCGTCGCGCCAGCAATTGGAAGCTGGCCGCACCGTCGCGTTCCAACTGCCCACGCTGTGGTTCGGCGAAAGTGCCACACACCGTGTGCCCCAACTGCGGTTGGTACAAGGACCGCGTCGCTGTAGACGTCGCCTAATGCTCCCCGTCGCCGTCGATGCAATGGGCGGCGATAACGCCCCGGCGGCAATTCTCGCTGGTGCTCACGATGCTGTTGCTGCGGGAATCCCCGTGTTACTGGTTGGACCCGAAGGTCTTGACGGTGTAGGTGACATCCCTTTGCTTCACGCAAGTGAAGTAATTGAAATGGATGAAGACCCTGCGGGATCTGTGCGCCGCAAGAAAGATTCAACACTCGTGCGTTGCGCCGAAGCTGTTCGCGATGGCAAGGCGTCGGCCATGATCTCAGCGGGTAACACTGGCGCCACAATGGCGAGTGCCCTCTTGCGGATGGGCCGTATCAAAGGCGTGGCACGTCCTGCGATTGCAACTGCTGTTCCTGTGCCGGGCAGCACGCCGACTGTGTTGCTTGATTCGGGAGCAAATGCTGAAGTGTCCGTTGAGTGGCTCGCACAGTTCGCGATTATGGGTTCGGTCTATTCACGTCAACGCTTCGGAATCGAAAACCCCAGAGTCGGGTTGTTGTCAATCGGTGAAGAGCCAGGCAAAGGCGACACTCTACGCAAAGAAGGATTTGAGCTTCTTTCTCGCACTAAGGGGATCAATTTCATTGGCAATATTGAGGGCCGTGACCTCATGACCACCGAAGTGGATGTTGCTGTAACTGATGGATTCACGGGCAACGTGGTGCTCAAAACCCTTGAGGGTTCGTTGAAGACCGTCATCAAGTCCCTATTCGCGGCGTTCGCGTCCACCCCTGAGATGCAAGCCCATGCTGACGCATTGATGCCCGCTTTGTTGCCGATGTACGAACAGTTCGACCCAGACACTTATGGCGGTGCGATCCTGCTTGGAATCGACGGCGTCTGCATTATTTCGCATGGCTCATCGAGCCCACGCGCAATGTTGAATGGCATCAAAGTCGCTAAAGAGATGGTGGACTGCGACATGGTCGGCAGTATCCGCACCGCACTCGCGTCGTTGGCTGACTAAAGTTCTCGTTGTTTCCAAAAGCGGGGGAGTAAAAATGGCAAGTCTTGATCGTGCTGGAGTGTTGGCGATTGTGCGTAACAACCTTGCGGAGATTCTCGAGATGGATGCGGCGGCAATTGGTGAAGGTCAGTCGTTTGTCGACGACCTGGGTGCTGATTCCTTGGCGCTGATTGAGCTCGTTGATGCTTTAGAAACCGATGTTGCTGAACAAACCGGCAAACAATTTCGTATTGAAGACGAAGACCTGGCTGATCTAAAGACCGTTCGTGATGCGGTCGACTTCGTTGTCGGCCAACTCGGCTGAAGTTATGGCTCTCAGCGCTACCGAGCTGGAGCAAGCTCTCGGTTATCGCTTTGCAGATTCATCGTTGCTTGCCCACGCCCTTGTCCATCGCTCGTATTCAAAAGATTTTCCTGAGGCCGAATCAAACGAGCGCCTTGAGTATCTCGGCGATGCCGTACTTGGTTGGGTAGTTGCTGACTTCACTTATCGGGACCCTGAAAGATTTCCCGAAGGAAGACTCACAGACATTCGCAAGACGGTGGTCAACACCAACGCACTTGCCGCAGTCGCGCGCCGAATTGGCCTGGGTGATCACCTCGCTCTTGGAGATGCAGAGGCAGCAAATGGTGGTCGTGACAAAACATCGATCTTGTCCGACGCACTTGAGGCGGTATTCGGCGCTGTGTATCTAGATGGAGGCACTGATTCTGCAAAGAAGGTTGTGCTGCATCTCTTGACTGACGAGATTGCAGATGCGATCGCTGGTAGGGCGCAGTTTGATTACAAAACTCTGCTGCAAGAATGGCTCGCCCAGAACGACCAAGGTCGCCCGCGATACGAGCACCGAGAATTTGGTCCGGCCCATGAACCCACATTTGTCGTGACACTAGCGATCGGCGGTTTGGTCGTATGCGAAGCAAGTGGTGGAAGTAAAAAGGCGGCCGAACAGAATGCCGCTGAGTTGGCATTCAAGAAGCTCAATGCCTGAACTGCCCGAAGTCGAGACCGTCCGTCGCGGCGTGGACTCTTCTGTTGTAGGCAAGGTCATCACCGATGTGGAAGTTGGACGTGAACGCAGCGTGCGGCGGGTCGGTAAAGAAGCGGTCATCAACGGGCTGCGAGGCGGCAAAGTAATCCGTACTCGGCGCCATGCGAAGTACCTAATGGTTGATCTCGATAACGATCACTCGATGATGATCCATTTGCGGATGAGTGGCCGGCTAATTCTGAACAGCACACTCGACCCAAGGCTCCCGCACACGCATGTGGTGATGCATCTCGCGTCTGCTCGTGGTCGCAAGGCGAATCAGGAACTGAGGTTTGTGGATCCACGAACATTTGGTGAAGTAGTGGTGTATCCAACTGATCTTGAGACCGAGATAGTTCCTGAGATCTCAGGTCTAGGCGTTGACCCGATCAATTCCACGCTTGATCCATCAGGGATACACGCGGTGCTACGGACCAAACGCGCGCCGATCAAGGCGGTACTTTTGTCCCAGCGCCCGATTTCGGGAATTGGCAACATTTACGCTGACGAGATCCTGCACCGAAGCAGGGTGCATCCACGACGCGCCGCGAACCGATTGTCCGCCGCCAAGATTGGTGAGATTTGCAGCCAAACTGTGGCGGTCTTGACCGAAGCCGTCGCACTCGGTGGCTCAACCCTTGTTGATACCCAATACGTGGGTCTTGATGGCTCATATGGCGGGTACCAGGACGAACACCTTGCTTATGGGCGCGAGGACGAACCGTGCTTGACCTGTGCTGCGGTGGGGCGAGAAAAGCTCATCAAACGCATCCAAGTCGCGGGCAGATCCACCTTTTTCTGCCCGTTCTGCCAGCGCTGAAAATACCAAGCCACAATCTAAGAACGGCTGGCTGTGGGTCTTGTAACCTCTGTTCGCTGTGTTTTTGAAGTCACTCATACTCAAAGGGTTCAAGTCCTTCGCTGATTCGACCACGATGGAGTTCGAGCCCGGGGTGACCGTCGTGGTTGGGCCAAATGGCTCTGGAAAGTCCAACGTTGTCGACGCACTTGCGTGGGTGCTTGGCGCCCAGGCGCCATCGGCGGTGCGCAGCAACAAGATGGAAGATGTCATCTTCAATGGCACTGACAAGCGTCCCGCACTTGGTCGCGCGGAAGTGACCCTTACCTTCGACAACGCCTCAGGGTTGCTTCCAGTGGAGTTCACCGAAGTATCAATCACTCGCACACTGTTCCGTAACGGTGACAGCGAATATTCAATCAATGGATCTCCGTGCCGATTGCTTGATGTTCAAGAACTCCTTTCTGATGCTGGTGTCGGACGCCAACAACACGTGATCGTGAGTCAGGGTCAGATCGATGCAGTTTTGAATGCTCGTCCTGAAGATCGGCGCGCGATCATCGAAGAGGCCGCTGGTGTTCTGAAGTACCGCAAGCGCAAAGAGAAGGCCGAACGCCGCTTGGAGGGAACCGAAGCAAATCTGTTGCGAGTACAGGATTTGCTGCGTGAAGTTCGCAGGCAACTGCGCCCACTCGAGCGCCAGGCAGAAGCGGCTCGACGCCACGGTGACCTCGTACAAGAATTGCGCGCGCTCCAGCTGTACCTAGCTGGTCGCGAGGTGAGCAGTCACCGCACTCGCTTAACAACTCTCGCCCAGGATCGCGCACAGGCCGAGGAGAACGACAAGAACCTTCGTGCCCGACTCGCACAGTTAGATACTGAGGTGTTAGCCGCCGAAGCAGAGCTCACTGCGCGCGGTGATTCTGGATTGTCCGACAAATTGGTGCGTATCGAACAATTGCGCGAGCGCGCCCGTGGCCTCAATGCGATCATTGCCGAACGCCGTCGCTCTATGGAACGCGATCGTGGTCAACTCATGGACACCGGGTTGGTCGCCACACTTGAAGCCGACAGTGCGCGACTGCGCAGTGAGATTGATGCCGTCGAAACTGAGCTGGCGACAATTCAACCTGACACCGATCAGCTGGTGGCCGATGAGGCGGCATTTGAACGCGAGCGTGCTGCGCTCGAGTCGGGAACGATTGCGGCAGGCCCATCCACCAGTGCCGCGAGTGCGGCTGCAGAAGTCCGTGGCGAATTGCGCACGTTGCATTCGTCCCGCGAACGCGACACCGAGGAGAACCGCCGTCTCGATGTGCGTGCAACACAGCTCGGGGATCGACTCAGCAGCATTGAAAATGAAATTGCGCGACTGACCGCCGAACTCGCACAGTTTGATGCCGTTGAAGCTTCACTTGTCGACGATTTTGATCGAGCTCAGCGTCGAGTTGTGCAGGCGGAATCACAGGTGGACGCTGCTACCACTGCACGATCCGATGCCCACAGTGCAGAGACCCGCTGGACTTCAAGAGTTGATGCGCTGCAGCTTGCACTTGAAGGTGCACGTGCCAAAGCAGGTGTTAAGGCTCTCGCAGATGTCGATGGCGTGATCGGCACACTTCTCGATGTGGTGGTCATTGATGCTGGTTGGGAAGACGCAATTGAAGCTGCACTTGGTGAGGCACTCGCAGCAGTCGTGGTGCGCGATCGCTCAGTAGCCCGTAATGCGTTGTCGAAATTCCGCTCTGGATCAATGAGTGGTGCGGTACTGGCTCTTGGTGTTCAGCCTGGTGCTGTGCGCAATGACTCGGTGCGGCACCATGTCGGCGCGCGCGATGGCGGTGACGCTAATGCCGTGAACCAACTCCTTGATGCGCTCCTTGGTCAGATCGTTGTCGCGGTGGATTGGTCTGCCGCGCTGGAAGTCGTTGCAGCCAATCCAGGAGTAGTTGTGGTGACGCGTGATGGCGACCGCTTCTCGGCTTCGGGTTGGAGAATTGGCACCGCCGGTGGTGGCGCAACCGCTGCGGCGCTTGAAGAGGCTATTCAGCGCGCGCAGTCAGCTTCGGCTGAACTTGCACGAGCTGATTCTGATCTTGCTGCGGCTCGCTCAGAACTCGTTGATGGGAAACGTGAACTCGCTGAACTCCAAGGGCGTTTGGATGCTCATGACCATCGCAGTGATGCGGCGCGTGATTCCCTCGCCCGTTTGAACGGAGAACGACGCGAAGTGCTCGCTGAAACCGAGTCGATTTCCAATCGGCGCAATGACATGGTGCAGGGGAGTGTGCGCCAAGAACAGCGCATAGCCGAGCTCGAATCATTGTTGGTCAAGCTCGAACGTGATGAAGCAGCCGAAGCTGAGGCGGCACGCGCAATTTCGGCCACTCGCACCGAGATTGAATCGCGAGCCGCATCGCTTGGTTCACGCCGCAAGGATCTTGAGGTGCGTAGCGCTGGACTCATTGAGCGCCAACAGTTCCTGCATCGCCGTCTCGAAGAAACCGAAACTCGGCTCAACGCCGATGCAGCGGCCCGTGCCGAGGCCGCAGAGCGTCGCACCAAAATTGAGATGGGTATCAACGCGATCAGTCGCCTTGCCGAGCTCGTTGATGGTCATCGCATTGCAATTGAAGTTGAGTGGCAAGACCTGCAGGAGCAGCGACGTCGCCAGAGTGACGAAGTGCGTGCTGCGGCACAGTCACTTGATGAGTCACGCAAGTCGCGAACTGCTACCGAGCGTCAATTAGAGGAGCAACGCGAGCGGTCGCGTCGACTCGAGATCGACGAAGCCGAAGTGAAGTTGCGACTTGAGGCAGCCGTTGAGTCAATTCGTCGCGATCTGGAAGTGGAGCCCGAGGCGGCAATCGCATCGCCGTTGCCCGAACTTCCCGAAGGTGTTACGCCTCAGGCAAAGACCCGTGAACTCGAACGCGAGCTCCGACTTATGGGTCCGATCAATCCGCTGGCATTGGAAGAATTCAACGAGTTGCAACAGCGTCACCAATTCCTTGAGGAACAGCTGGAAGATGTTCGTGAAACTCGACGCGAACTCTCCCGCGTGATCAAGGCTGTTGATCTGGAAATCCAGACTGTGTTCGCTTCTGCGTATGCAGATGTGAGCCAAAACTTCACGACTCTCTTTTCAATGCTGTTCCCTGGTGGCTCCGGAAAGTTGGTGCTCACCAATCCAGATGATCTTTTGAATACTGGTATCGAAGTTGAAGCAAGGCCGCCCGGAAAGAATGTCAAGAAACTCTCGTTGCTTTCCGGTGGTGAGCGCTCGTTGACGGCACTTGCATATCTATTTGCGGTGTTCCGTAGTCGTCCGTCCCCGTTTTACGTGATGGACGAAGTCGAGGCCGCACTAGACGATCCAAACCTTCACCGCTTCTTGCAGTTGGTGGATGAGTTCCGTCAAGAAGCACAGATGATTATCGTGAGCCACCAAAAGCGCACCATGGAAGCTGGCGACAGTTTGCTTGGTGTGAGCATGCAGCCAGGCGGCTCGTCCAAAGTTGTCACCGAGCGGGCACCGCGTCCGCAGAGTGCCAGCGCAAACAACTAAGCCAAATTGGAGGCCCATATGT
>JAFMEI010000060.1 GCA_017856815.1 Ilumatobacteraceae bacterium | reverse complement strand
CTTCACGGTATGGCTGGTAGCCAGGAAGCAGGTCGATCGCTGCCTTCAACTCACCTTGCACATAACCAGCTACACCGTCTTCAGGCGCATACACGGTGGGAGCGAGATACGCATCGGATGCATCGACTGGCTCAAACAGTCGTGTGCGCAGGAGTTCCTCAGCGGTCTTGCCGGTGACCTTTTCAATGACCAAGCCAGCCACCACGTGACCAACTGTGTTGTAGAGGTAGTCGCCACCGGGTTCGTATTGTGGACCGCGCTTGACTGCCCACTCAACAATCTCTTCTGGCTCATAAGGCGTCTCCATGCGCAGGCTCGACTGAATGTAGAACTCAGGGTCGAATGCGAATTCCGCGAACCCGTCGGTGTGATTCAAGATCTGGCGGATGGTGACCTTGTCGCCGTAGTCGACGCCTTCCCATACGTATCCTTCGGCCCATCCAGCACCCAGGTAGGTAGAGACTGGTTCATCGAGCTCGATCAAGCCTTCGTCTACTAGCTGCAGCACTACTGCAGAAGTCATGGTCTTGGTGATTGAGCCAAACCGGTAGTGGTCGGTAACGGCCGCAGCTTGATCGGCTGCAACATCGCTCATACCAACGGCCAGAGTGCGCTCGATGACTCCACCGTCACCATCGGGGAACAGGACCGCCATAGTGAGGCCCGGTGCACCAGAAGAGTCGAGGAATTCCTCGGCGGCGGTTTCAATCTCGGCCATTGCGGCGTCGATGTCGAGCGGTGGTGTGGCTTCGTCCCCCGATGAACTGCATGCTGTGATTGCAAGTGTTGAAATTAGGCAGATGCCCAAAACAACACCACGAAACTTGGTTTTCATAGGTCCCCTTTGTTTGAGGGCAACCTTATCGGTCACATTTGCGCTCGGCACTCAACTCCAGAGAGGCAGTGCCATGGTGACACTTGAGGTGGGGTAGGTTCTTTGGGTGCAAATGGAAAAAATCTCTATCCAAAAAGTTTTGGTAAGTGTCGGAGTCTGCCTTGGTTTGATGATCGTCGCGTCATCATCAGTACAGGCTGAGGTCACTATTCCAGTGGAGTCATTTACTGGCGCGAATGCGGTTAGCGATAATTGGATTGCTGGCGGTTTTCCGAATAGCGCATGCCTTACGGCGGGCAACGATTTAGCTCGAACCCCTATTCCTGGATGCCAAAGGCCACGCATTGATGAGATCGGAAGCGGTGTTTTTCGCTTGACGAATGCTGACTTCGACCAATCGGGCTACCTGCTTTACAACGCGCCAATCAACTCCCGCGATGGACTTGACGCATTCTTTTATGCATCGCAGTGGGGTGGAAACGGTGCTGATGGGATTGCCTTCTTCTTCGTGGATGGTGCTTATGAGTTAAATGCTCCTGGAGGCAACGGTGGATCCCTTGGTTATGCCTCTAAGTATCAGCATGGCGGAGGCACCCCGCAAGACGGTGTGGCGCACGGGCTTTTGGGTGTTGGCTTTGATGTCTATGGCAGCTACGGCACCACAAATTCTGATGGCGCGGACTGCTCCACCCCTGCGCCGGGTGGCATTTCGAATTCAATTGGTGTTCGTGGCCCGGGTAACGGCGCCAACGGTTATTGCTGGATAGATGGGGTTGATCTTTCACCACTCGGTATCAGTTTGCGCGGTGACACGCGAGCAGAAGGTGCGCATTTATTCCGCATACGTGTTGACTCTGCTGAAGTAGAAGAGCGCAAGGTCCGCATCTTCATTGACGATGTGAAGGTGTTGACCGTGCCAGTGCCACAAGAATTTCTGGATGCCGAGACAGTGAAGTTTGGGTGGACAGCAGGCACTGGAGCATCTACCGACTTCCACGAAATCTGGGGTGCCAGTGTGAAAGTGGTCGCTGAACCAGTCGACTACGTTTACGAAGCTCCAACTCTCGAAGATGACCTTGAGGCAATTTCCAGCACTACGACCCAAGCCACTGAGGAAACTCTGGTAGAGACTGGCGCCCAAACCAATCATCAGCCCCTCCTTGGACTATTGGCACTGTCATTGGGGTTCGCATTGGTCGGTTTCGGCCGTCGTCGTCGACACGGCTAGGCGTTCCAACGCAACTCGTCCCGGTTGCCACTTGACCACCCAGTGTTTTATTGGGCAGACTGACCTATCGAACGACCGTTAGGTGAAGCCTACGGCCAACAAAGGGGGCAAGAAATATGGAACTAACAGAAGCAATGCGGTCGCAGAATGCTTGTCGCTATTACAAGTCAGACCCGGTGCCGAACGCTGTGTTCTACAACGCCATTGAATCTGCGCGTTTTGGTCCACAAGGTGGCAATCGCCAACCCGTTCGTTTTCTCATTGTCACCGATCCTGCGAAGAAAAAGCAGCTGTCGGAGTGGTACAACGTGCCGTGGAAGGCGTACTACGAAGCAGCGGGGTCTGGCCAGGACGCGATCGAAGCAGAGAGTGGTGACAAGAAAGCTACGAACATCACGATGTCGAATCCTGAGAAGTCGCTTGCAGACGCTGACAACTTCGCTCAGCACTATGGCGAACATCCTGCGATTGTCCTCGTGCTAGCGGATCTTGAAGACACCCACCCAACCGATACGGATCTTGGTCGATTGAGCATCGTAGGTGGTGCATCTGTCTACACAATTGCGCAGAACTTCTGCCTTGCGTTGCGCGACCAGGGTGTTGCAACCACTTTCACGACATTGCTTTGCATGTTCGAAAAAGAGATCAAGGCACTCTTCAATGTTCCTGAAAATCTCTCTGTTGCTGCGGCCATTGTTGCTGGGTACCCAGAGAAGGGCTTCCCGAAGAAGCTGTTCCGCCGCCCGGTTGAAGAGATGGCATTTGTCGACAGCTTTGATAAGCCGCTGACGAAGTAGTGCGCCGCAAAATCCGTAAGTGTGAGTGGAGTCGTACGTGACCCGTCGTGAATGGACGACTGTTTCTGGCATACCGCTGAAGCCGGCGTATGGCCCGGATGATGTGCCGAGTGAATACAAGACCTCGGCCGCACCGGGCACGGTTCCGTATCTCCGTGGTGCGCATCCGCTTGGATACCGCTCGAAGCCTTGGCGAATCTTCCAGCTGTCCGGTTTTGGCAACCCTGAAGACGAAGCGGAACGCATCCGCTACTTACTTGAAAAGGGTGGCACGGGCTTCATCATGGAGCACGACCGAATGACTGGCGACAATCTCTACGACGTCGATCACCCAGAAGTCGTCGCACGCCGAGAAGATGTTGGAATCTCAGGTGCTGTGATCATGTCGGCTCGTGATTGTGAGCTAGCCCTGACCGGTATCGACCAGGCCGCCAACTACGCACATGCTGGCGGTGGAGTCGCCCAGCACGCGCCGTTTGCAATGGCTGCGTACTGGAATGTCGCTCTGCGGCGTGGCCTCAAACTCGAGCAGTTGAACGGTACGGGTCAGGCAGATTTCTTCCTCACTTACATTGGCTGCCCGCCATTGCATCAGATTCCACCTGCGGCAGCACTAAAGGTCAACTGCGACATCATCGAATTCTGCAATCAGAACTTGCCCAACTGGGTGCCAGTGTCCATGGCGGGATACAACGGTGCAGATAGCGGGCTCAACGCCTACCAAGAACTCGGCGCCCTATTTGCCTGCAACATCGCACACCTTGATGAGATCAAGCGACGTGGAACCGTGCCACTCGAGAAGCTCGCAACCGCACTTGGTGGTGTGAGTTTCCGCATGGCGATGGATTTCTTTGAAGACATTTGCAAAATACGTGCCGCACGCAAGATGTGGCACGACATTCTTCGAGATCGATACGGAATCACCGATGAGCGAGCTACACGATTGCGCATTCACATCGTTACTGCTGGATCGGCGATGACTTACCAAGAACCCGTCAATAACATCGTGCGTGGAACCGTCATGGGCCTGTCTGCAGTACTTGCCGGAGTGCAATCCATGGGTATCTCGGCATATGACGAAGCGCTCTCAGTTCCATCGGAGCAAGCTCACCAGCAGTCAGTACGCGCTCAACAAATTCTCATGCATGAAACCAATCTGACTGCAGTTACGGATCCACTTGGTGGAAGTTTCTACGTTGAGTCCCTAACTGCAGAGTTGGAAGAGCGTGCCTACGAATTCATGCGCGAAATTGACGAAAACGGTGGGTTCATTGCCGCTCTCGAGTCTGGATTCCTCCACGGCGTCGCCTCGGAAAATCAACTTCGCCTTGAAGACATGATTAGCGAAGGAACCCGCGAAATTGTTGGAGTCAATGTGCACACGAGTGACCATGACCCATTCAACATCGATGGTTTCCAAGGCTCACTTGATGCATGGGAGCGTGGCATGCAGCGACTCGAGACCTTGCGCAATGAACGCGACACTGATGTGGCCATGCGCGCCATTGACGATCTGGCCAAAACATGTGCCGATGGTGGCAACGTGATGGCTTCGGTGATGGACGCAGTTGGCAAAGACGTCACCGTTGGTGAAGTGGGCGAAGTGTTCCGAACTGAGTTCGGCAGCTGGAAGTTCCCGGTGAGTTTCTGATGACTGCTGCCAGAATTCTTGTTGCCAAGACCAGCCTCGATGGCCACTGGCGGGGCATCAACGTAGTGTCGCGCGCGTTACGTGATGGCGGGTTTGAGGTGATCCTCGCTGGGATGGTCACTGCTGACACGATTGCCCGAGTAGCCGCAGACGAAGACGTGGACCTGATTGGTCTAAATGTTGGTGGGCGAGTTGAAGTCGTCGAGCGCATTCTCGACACTCTCGCTGAACACGGTGTGAAAACGCCGGTGTTCGCGGGTGGCACGATCCCTCACTACGCGGTCGAGAAGTTAGAAAAACGAGGGGTGCGTTGCTTTCCACCGGGGTCGTCGCTTGACGACATCGTGGCGTGCGCTCGTGAACTCACGGGGACCGTGGCGTGATCTGGTCGCGACTGCGAACGGCAATCACACGCGGCAGGTCGAATCTCAATCAACAACCGAAACAGGGGGAGAAAATGACTTCATCAACTGGATCAGTGTCCGACACCATCCGTCGCGCCACCTTCGGCGATCAGTTGCGTCGCCACGCTGCGCGCATACCGAACAAGCCGGCGGTTATCGCCACCGACAGCCCACTCCACGAGCGTCGTGTTCTCACGTACGGGCAGTTGAATGAGCAGGTAAATCGTCTCGCAAACTCGCTTGCCGCACAGGGCGTGGGCCTCGGTGATGTAGTAGCCACAATGGGCCGTAATTGTCCAGAATCAATGATCGCATTTTGGGCCGCGGCGAAACTCGGGGCCGCTGTCACAGGTGTGAATTACACGTTCACGGCTCGAGAAATTCACTACCAACTCTCGCACTCAGAAGCAAAAGCAATCGTCTGTGAAGACGCATTCGTTGCCAAGATTGAGGCACTTGAAGAACCGCTGCCAAATCTGCGTGTGAAAGTAGTGAATGACGCTTATGCCGATACGGCTCCCGCTAACTGGTTGAGGCTTTCAAAGCTGATCGCTGACGGAAGTGCAACTGAGCCCGTAGTTGATGTTGATGAGATGACACTCGGAATCATTCCCTACACGAGTGGTACCGAAGCACTGCCCAAGGCAGTCGCGATTCCGCAACGCAACTATTTCGTATCAATGATCCCGTCGTACACAACTGGTATCGGCCTGGTTGAACAAGATACCTGGTACTACACATTGCCATTCCACACAATCGCGGGAATGGGAATGCAAATCTGTCTGATTACGTTGGGAAACACGATCGTTCTTCCCTTTGCAGTTGATGCTGTTAAGGCACTTAAGTCATTAGTTGATGAAAAGGTCACAGTTGTCGGCCAAACACCGACGTTCTATTTGCAGATGATTCAAGCGCCGGGTTTTGCCGAAGCTGATCTTTCAAACTTGCGGCGTGCAATTACCTACGGTGGCACGATGCCTAGAGCAATGTTTGAAGGCATGAAGAGTGCTGCTCCAAACATCGAGTGGGTCACCCTATGGTCGCAGTCAGAACTAACCCAGACCCCAACAATCGGTCGTTTCAAATCACTCGACGACGTGCCGAATCAGGACCCCGCATGGATCGGTCGCCCGACGGCTCAACTCGAAGTGCGTGTTGTTGATGCCGATGACAATGATGCGCCAGAGGGTGAATTGATCTGTCGTTCGCCAGGTGTGATGCGCGGCTATTACAAAAATCCAGAAAAGACCGCCGAGGTCTTCCGCAATGGTTGGCTACACACCGGTGACAACGTGCGCATGGACTCTGAGGGCAACATCTTTTTCATGGACCGCCAGAAGGACATGATCAAGAGCGGCGGCATGAATGTTTCTTCGGTGGAGGTCGAGCGTGTTCTCTACCAGCATCCATCGATTTTGGAAGTCGCCGTGGTCGGCCTTGCAGACGAATATTGGAGCCAAGTTGTTACGGCGTTCGCCGTCGCTCGGCCAGGCCAGACAATTGACCCGGAAGAAGTGCGAAACTTCTGTCGCGAACAACTCGCCGCATACAAAGTTCCGAAAGTGGTGAATGTGGTTGAGGCTTTGCCGAAAGACACTCAAGGCAAGATCTTGAAGCGCGAGCTTCGCGTAAAAGCCTCTTGAGCGCACGGAGACAACTCAGCCGTAGCGAAATTGAGGAGATGTTCAATGCGGCACTATCTGGTGATAGGCGCTCGCTTGCGCAGTTGCTGTCAGTGGTTGAGGCGGGCGGTGACGATTTCGAATTTGTGGCGCCAAAACTCCTGGCGTCAGCAAAAGGCATTCACACCATTGGGCTAACTGGCGCCCCTGGTGCTGGAAAGTCAACCCTCACTGATGCAATGATCGGCGAAGCCCTGCGAGCGCAACGCAAGATTGCTGTGATCGCGGTTGATCCATCCTCGCCATTTACTGGGGGAGCGATTCTCGGTGACCGAGTACGGCTAAGTGATGAACACGCGCGCGATGAATCGGTATTCGTTCGTTCGTTGGCGAGCCGTGGTCAACTCGGGGGCCTTTCGTTAGCGGTGCCAGGAATGATCTCTGCGCTAGACGCCGCAGGTTGGCCGATTGCACTCGTAGAGACCGTGGGAGTTGGACAATCCGAAGTTGCAATTGCAGCAAGTGCAGATACAACTGTTGTGGTGGTGAATCCTGGCTGGGGTGATGAAGTGCAAGCCAACAAAGCAGGCCTACTTGAAGTCGCTGACATTTTGGTGGTCAACAAATCTGATCGTCCCGGCGCAGATGCAACCGTGCGTGATCTTGAGCGAATGCTTCATCTCGGAGCAGCGCGCTCGTGGAATCCACCGATTGTTAAGACGATCGCTGCTGAAGGTAAGGGCGCTGACGTCCTGTGGCAGGCAATAAATGACCATCGCGCTTTCATGGAAGCATCGGGGGAGTGGGAAGAGCGACGACGCACTCGCCGCCTCGTTGAACTTCGTGAACGCGTAACGAGTGCCCTGCAAAGAATTAGCACTGACATCGAGAAAAACGAAGGCCAAGATATTGCAATGCGAGTTGCCAATGGCGAACTTGATCCCGCAACTGGGGCCGCGCAGCTGCGAGCAATGCTCGGTAAGAGGTTGGGCGACTAAGCGGTCTTGCCGAGCATGCGCTCAACAATCAGCGACGAGTAAATATCTGCGATGTCCTCGATTGGCCCATCACGATGCGGTCGGTACCAGTCGTTGATGGTGTTGACCATGCCCAGAATCGCAAGAGTGGTGATATGCGGATCTTCGCATGAGAACTCACCTTTGTCGCGTCCTTCGGTAATAAGCCGCTCCAGCTCGTTCTGGTACGTGCGTCGAAGGGTCTGAAGCTCGGTGTAGGCCTCAGGTTTGTGCTTGCGTAGCTCTTGGAGTTCGCGCAATCCAACGGCCTCTTCCATGCGGTGCTCGTGAAAGTAGACCACATGGTCAAACATCATCTTGCGTACCCGTGAGGCGTAATCCGGGCTCGGGTTCAGATCCTCAAGTTGGCTTTCAATAAAGGCTCGTGTGGAGTCAACGGCAATTGCGTGCAGGAGGTCGACCTTCGATGGAAAGTAGTGGTAGAGGCTGGAGCCCCGAACCCCGACGGCGTCGGCGATGGCCCGCATGCCCACTGCGTGGAACCCCTGCTCGGCAAACAGCTCGGCTGCAGCGTGCAGAACCTCCTCGCGGCGTGAAATCGACATTTGCTAACCATCTCCCCTAAAAGCGTGGATGGAAGGCTACTTCTCCTTGACGAGTCGGTCGAACGTTCGTTAGATTTCGAATCAGGTTCGCAGGAGCCTCGTCGGCCGTCCAAGGGGGAAGGGTCGTACGTCAACTGGGGGAGATTGAATGAAACCTTCAAAGTTCCGCCGCGGACTCCTCGCGGCACTCTGTACTTCAGCGATGTTCATCGCTGCATGCAGTTCAGACGATGATGAGTCATCAACGACTACCGCGGAATCAACCGAAACCACGGAAGCTGCTGGAGACCCAATCCTCGAAGAAGCAAAGCGCATCACCGAACTCGCAGCTGCGGGCATGGTTTATGCACCAAGCGACACCGATCAGTCAGCAGCAGACATTGTTGCGATGGATTCGTGGCTTGGACCAGAGAGCACACCTGAGGCACCTGCTGACGTAAAGATTGCAATTCTTTACTGCGCACCGGGTACTGCGTGTGAAGTTGCGGCAAATCTTGCCAAGACTGCAGCAGAATCACTCGGCTGGACCGTTGAGTCCATCGCTGGTGCAGGTACTCCTGAGAGCTTCGCTACTGCATTCGACACCGCACTTGCCGGTGATCCTGATGTGATCATGACCCTGGCTATGCCTGACCTCGCAGTTGGTGCATCTTTGGCCAAGGCTCGTGACGCAGGCGTGGTCACCATTTCGGTTGCAGACGCAGAAAATGCTGCTGACCCGAACAACGCCTACGACGTATACGTGTCGTACCGCATGCCACTCATGCATCAGATCAACGCTTACGCAATCATCGCGGACTCCGAGGCTCAGGCCAAGGTTCTTCTCGTGAATGACTCTGCGTTCCCGAACCTCGTGCTTTCGAACACCGAGTTCAAGCGCGTGATGGATCTGTGCGAAGCATGTGAAGTTACCGAAGTTGATTGGCAGATCACCGACGCCCTTGACCCCGTCAAGGCGCAGACCGCGATCTCCAACTTCCTGCAGTCGAACCCCGACGTGGGCTACGTAGTAGTTCCATATTCGATCAACCTCAGCGCCGTTGTTGAGGGTGTTCGTGCCGCAGGCAAGGAAGACTCGGTCACTGTTGTTGCCAAGGACGGCGACGATGTTGGTCTTGCAGAAATCCTTAAGGGTGGAAGCAAGTTCAACGCAGGCGTATCGCTTGAGTGGATTTCCTACGCAGCTCTCGATGAGGCCGTTCGCGCCCTCACCGGCAATGAGCCAACCCCGACTGCAAATCTCGGTGTTGGTGTTCACTTGTTCACTGCTGAGAACACACCAGCAGACGGCAAGGCTGAGCCCGCTTACCTGAGTGCATTCGACTGGAAGTCTGAATACCTCTCGCTGTGGGGCCTCGGCTGATCGCAAAGGTCTGTCGAAGCTGATCCAGCTCAGATGAGCAATACCGTTGCGACTGCACTGTCGGCACGAAACCTGCGCAAGGTTTACGGCGGGACGGTTGCACTGGCTGATGTTGATGTTGAAATCAACGTCGGCGAGATCCATGGATTGCTTGGTGAGAATGGAGCAGGAAAATCAACTCTTGTTCGGCTGATAGCCGGACTCGAACCCGCGGATGGGGGCTCGCTGTCAATGTTTGGCAGTGAGCTCCCATCACGCTTTTCAGTAGATGACGTAGCGGCTCGTGGTGTTGTCTTCATTCACCAAAACTTAGGTTTGGTCGAAGATATGTCCGTGGCTGAGAACATCGCTCTCTCGGCTGGGTATTCAAAGAGTGGCCCATTCATTTCCTGGCGCGGGACGCGCCAAAAGGCTCTAGAGGCGCTGGAAAAAATGGGAGTCGATCTGGACCCCGATGCCTTGGTTGGTGAACTACCAATGTCATTGAGGTCCATTACCGCGATCGGACGCGCACTTATGCGCGATGTGCGCCTGCTTGTTTTGGATGAGCCGACAGCAACACTTGGCGCGCATGAAGTAGAGCGTCTATTTGGGATACTTCGGCGATTACGTGATCAAGGTGTTGCAATTATCTTGATTACGCATCGTTTGGACGAGATCGTCGAGATAACTGACCGCGTGACTGTGTTGCGCGATGGCAAGCTCGTTGGTGTTGCGCGTTCGTCTGAAATCAGTGAAGAAGAACTAGTTCGAATGATCATCGGAAATTATCTGCCGCCCCGTGAGATCAATGTGGGTACTGCGGGCGACTTGGCATTGAGATTCGATGAAGTACGCGCTGGTGTGGTGGGGCCACTCAGTTTTGAAGTACGCGCGGGCGAAGTTCTCGGCATAACTGGGCTTACGGGTGCCGGACACACATCTGTTCCCAAAATCCTGTTCGGTTATGAGCCCGTCCGCGCTGGCTCCGTTGAACTTTATGGGGAGGAGTTTCG
>JAFMEI010000059.1 GCA_017856815.1 Ilumatobacteraceae bacterium | reverse complement strand
TGATTGAACTAGGGAATTGGTCGACGTTTGCGCAGTAATTAAATCTCGGCTGCAACCCCGAGAATTAGCGAAGCAAATTGATCAGGATCGGATATTTTGCTGGGCTCACTCATCAATCCAAGTTGCAATGAATTGCAGTACCGGCGAAGCGTGACATTCATGAGTTGACCCGCAACCAAACTCGGGGTCGGGAAATTCGCGAGCATCCGATATCCCGCGAACCAGCGCGGCGAATCTGGGCCAGGAACATTGGATACGGAGAGGTTTCCCGCCGATGTGCCTACCTCGGGCTTAAGGCGTTGCCGTGCTGTGAATGGTTTTTCATACTTGGGAACTGATTGAAGCGTCAGTTGTGAACGACGAATCTCTGCGCGAATGGAATTCTGCACTAGCGCAAATCGTTCCACGTGATCTTCGATTTGAGTACCGAGGCTTGGTAACACCATCGTTAGGTAATTCCCATACAAGCCATCGTCGGGCGTGCGCAAACTTCTTGGCATCAATCCGATCACCGACTTTTCACCGAGCTCGTTAAGGGCGCCAACCTGAGCAAGATATCTACGGGTGGCGCCACCAATGACAGTCATGATGAAGTCATTAACCGTCCCGCCCAATTCTCGAGAGCGTTGTTTCACGCGGGTTAGATCTAGCTCGACGAATCCGTATGTGCGTTCGCGCTGAGTAGCACCCTCCAGCATTGCGAGTTCGGGTGTTCGTTGCCGTTTAAATGCGGGGTCGGCACGAAGCATTTCAAGCTCTGAAGCGGCCTGGGCGCGCTCCAAATCACGGGATTCTTCGGCCCGCTTTACGGTCCGGGAACGGACCAGCGACTGGACCATATATATAGGTGCGATGGGACGGTGCTCACGCTTGGGCAACGATGCTGTTTTGGGCTCGGAATGAGCGGAATCATCCATTAACGCATCAAGTGCACTTTGGAATCCGATTCCATCGGCAACTGCATGGTGATGTTGTACCAACATCGCGACATCACCAAAGGCCTTCAAGCTCTGATCCAAGTATGGGAAGAAAGTGACTCGAAATGGTGGCCGGTCGCGAGGGAGAGGAAGCATTACCTGCTCACAGACATACTGCTTGATGTCTTGCATGGTGGCAGAAGCAGGCCAAATATTGGTGACCCGATCGATGTCTACCTCACCGACATCGAGCCACACACCAGAGTCGATATCAAATGGTGCTCGTGCATACTTCACTTGCCAGGGCGTGTTTGGAAGACGAGCGATGAGATGTTGTCTTGCTCTCGCTACGAATTCGTCGACCGGGGAACCCTCGCACGACAAGAAAATTAGAGCACCGATCTGCAAAGGGTTGTTGTCATTCTCAATGCACAACCACCGGTGATCAGATGCATTTAGGTAGCGCATCTTTTGTGTTTAGCCGTATGTGAAAAAGTCATAATCAAGAGCCTTGAAAGCAGCAACGATGCTGGGCAGGAAGTAGAGCATTTGCTCCCAGTCATTTGTCGCATCGTGGAACAGAATTGTGGATGACAACCCACGATCTCGACGCGCTTCTGCTTCAATCACCGTTTGCAATGTTGGGTTTGCTGCTGTTGCAATGCGGGTCCAACTCAGGCTCCAGAGAACTGAGGTCATACCAAGACTGCTTATTACCGAATCAACGTGATCGTTTGTGGCGCCGTATGGAGGCCTGATGCAAGATGGCGTAACACCGGTGGCGGAACGAATCGCATCGTTGCACATCGTGATTTCCGCGGTTGGATCGGCGAGTGTGGTGAGATCCTGATGTGACCACGAGTGATTTTGCACCGAGTGCCCAAGATCCACGAGACCCCGCACTGAATCTGGTGACCGACTAACAACATTGCCGACAAAGAACCACGTGCCAAAAATTCCGTTGTCGTCAAGAATCTGGCGAGTTTTAAATGTGCCGGGGCCAGGGCCATCGTCAAATGTAAGTGCGATTCGACCGCGTTGCCTCTCGGCGCCCGCGAGGCGGGAATCAATTAGCCCCGCAAGCCCACCACCGGAAGCGACAGCCCCCAAAGCCAACCCAGTATTGGTTAGGAAGCGACGACGATCCACAGCCCAACTTTACGACTTTGCGCCCGCTAGTGAGCGCGATTGGAATCATGCACTAATTCATTTTCGCGAGCTCGCCCGCGATTACACCTTGTACATGTTGGCGGAGCAGAGACGCTTCTTTACGCGAATAATTACTTGTGTCAATGGGATCCAGGACACGCAGCTCAGCCTTTACTTGGTTGAATGTCCACGAATTAGGGGTGAGGGCGTTGTAAGTGCCGTTTAAGACCATCGGCAAGATTGGTACTCCTGCTTCAATGGCCAATTTGAACGCACCATCTTTGAACTCGGCGAGTTCTCCCGATCGACTGCGCGTTCCTTCGGGGAACATCATCACCGATACCTTCTGCTCGAGTTTGTCTTGGCACAATCGCAGCGCTTTGAGTGCACTTCGGGCATCGCCGCGCTCAATCTCGACATCCCCGGCCAAACGCATCATCCAGCCAGCAACTGGGACTTTGAAAAGACTTTGTTTGCTCATCCATTTCATCTCCCAAGGAAGCTGGCTGATCAGCAACATATCGACGAAGGATTGGTGATTGCATACCACCACGTAGGGAGTTCGTGGATTCGCCGGGAATACACCACTGATTTTGAACTTCCAATGTGGGTTCAAGAAACGATGCACAACAGTTAAGCGTCGAAAAACAAAACCGGGCCAGTAACGAGCGCGGTCAAAGGGTCGCGTGATCAGGAAAGTAATTCCGACAGCTGGCAACCAAATCGCACAAAGGAGTCCGAAGGTGAACCACGACCATGCGGACAACAGGTATTTGGCAGGGGACTTCATCGGTTACAGCCTTACAGATCAATCCCAGCCGTGGGCCCGAATGTGATCACCATCTGCGTCTATTTTTCTACCCTGCCATCGCAGTTTGCCTGGCGTGCGTGAGAGATTTGCAATCAAACCCTGCATCGGTGTGCCATCGAGCTCAGTGATCAAATTGCGTTCAATGAAATGCGGATCATTGGCGATGTCTGCCATGTCGAGAACGTGTCCAGCGGCGGCTTCCGCTTCAGTAAATGCTTGCACCACTTCATCAGATGTGTGCGAGGCGCAGTAGTTCGCGAGAAGTGAGTCAAGTGCAGATCGATTCGTCACGCGATCGGCAAACGTGGCAAAGCGGGGATCGTCACCAACGCCTAGCAACATCAAAACACGGCGCGCCACCGAGTCTGCTGACGCGGAAATCCCAACCCATCGTCCGTCTTTGCACTTGAAGGTGCCACGGGGCACTGAATATGGAATTGCCGAACCCATGCGTTGTTGTTGTTCGCCTGTGAGTGCATAGAGGGTGGGTAGAACGCCGATCATTTGAAAGATCGTTTCCAGCAAATTCACATCAACTACTTGCCCAACTCCTGAGTAGAGAGCAACCATTGTGGCGAATGCGGCAGCGATACCAGTGATCTCGTCGGTGAGAGCAATTGGTGGAAGTAGAGGTGCGCCATCTGGCTCACCAGTAATAGATGCAAGGCCACTCAATGATTCAGCGATGGTTGCAAAACCAGGTCGTTGGGCGTACGGACCAGTTTGTCCAAAGCCAGAAACGCGTGTGATCACTAGATGTGAATTGCGCTCAAGCAACATCGCGGGTGCAAAGCCGAGGCGTTCCAAAACTCCGGGCCGAAAGTTCTCAACTAAGACGTCCGCACCTTCAATGAGTTTCCAAAAGACGTCTCGACCTTCGGAGGTTTTCAAATCGAGTGCAACCGTCCGCTTGTTGCGTCCAATGATCTTCCACCACATGCCCTCGCCGTCGCGCGGGTCGCGCCATGCCATGTTGCGCAGCGAATCGCCAACATCTGGTTGTTCGACCTTGATTACGTCGGCGCCGAAGTCGCCTAAGTATTTCGCGCAATTCGGACCAGCGAGAACAGTTGAAAGGTCAATGACCCGTAGTCCGGTGAGTGGCAGTTGATCAGCCACGGAGAACGATCAGGTCCAGGGGCGAGGGCGTCGCGCAATTGACGGTTGTGCCCACCAACGGCCGGAGAATCGCCACTTGGGTTTGTCATTTTGTGTTGCTGTAGCAATCGCGACGGGTCGGAGTGCAGCCTCAAGTGCGGCGGTGATCGCAACCGCTTCTTCCTCTGTGGGCTGGTTAGAAATCTGCACCGACATAAGGAATCCGATCAGAGTGGCGTGTTGCCGTGTTTGCGACGTGGAAGCTCTTCACGCTTCGAAGCAAGCATGCGGAAGCCCGCAATTACCTTCTTGCGGGTTTCAGCTGGGTCGATCACATCGTCCACATAACCGCGTTCAGCCGCAGCGTAAGGGTTTGCATACTTTTCGATGTATTCCTCGATCAGCTCGGCTTTGCGTGCAACTGGATCCGCTGCCTGAGCGAGTTCGCGCTTCGACAAAACTTCAACTGCACCGTGAGGGCCCATCACCGCGAGTTCCGCGGTGGGCCAAGCAAACGCAAGGTCGGCACCGATGGACTTTGAGTTCATCACAACGTATGCACCACCGTAAGCCTTACGGGTGATCACCTGAATACGGGGCACAGTTGATTCGCAAAATGCGTAGAGCAACTTTGCACCGTGGCGGATGATGCCTTCGTGCTCTTGGTTCACACCAGGGAGGAAGCCAGGAACATCAACAAACGTGAGTAGTGGAATGTTGAACGCATCACATGTGCGCACAAATCGCGCAGCCTTTTCGCTGCTTTCAATATCCAACACGCCAGCGAAAGCCATTGGCTGGTTACCCATCACACCAACGGGCTTGCCATCAAGGCGGGAGAAACCACAAACGATGCTCTTTGCCCAATGCGGGAAGTATTCGAAGAATTCACCGTCGTCGACAACTTCAGCGATCACCTTTTGCATGTCGTATGGCTGGTTTGGTGACGCAGGAAGAATCTCGCGAAGAGAATCGCACATTCTTTCGGGGTCATCTGTCGCATCACTTACAGGTGGCTCTTCCATGTTGTTCTGTGGAAGAAAGCTGAGCAAATAGCGCACGTCATCAAGAACAGCTTTTTCATCCTCGGCAACAAATGTGGCAACACCACTCTTGGAAGCGTGAGCCATCGCGCCACCCAACTCTTCAAGCGTGACGTCTTCACCAGTAACTGATCGCACTACGTCTGGACCAGTGATGAACATATGGCTCTTCTCGCGCACCATGAAAATAAAATCGGTCATTGCCGGTGAGTAAACCGCACCACCAGCACAAGGGCCGAGGATCACTGAGATCTGGGGAATTACACCAGAGGACTGAACATTACGGTGGAAGATTCCACCGTAAGAAGCAAGTGCCACCACTCCTTCTTGAATACGTGCTCCTGCACCGTCGTTGAGACCAATCATTGGTGCGCCAACCTTGAGTGCAAGATCCATGACCTTGTGAATCTTCTCGGCAAATACTTCACCGAGAGCTCCACCCATAACCGTGAAGTCCTGGCTGAAGACAAAAACCTTGCGACCATCTACTGTGCCCCAACCAGTGATCACACCATCTGTATATGGCTGGTCAGCAAGACCGGCAGTGTGCGCACGGTGGCGAGCAAGCATGTCGAGTTCATGGAAGGAGCCTGGGTCGAGGAAGTACTCGATGCGCTCACGAGCAAGGAGTTTCCCCCTTGAGTGGTGGCGTTCAACTGCAGCGGGCGAACCCGCGTTGTGGGCTTGCTGGCGACGGTCTTCGAGGTCGGCCAGCTTCTTCTGCATCACGTTGTCGGTCACGCTGAAACGCTAGTGCGGTGTGCTCCACAGCGCTGAATCAGGGGTCAATCAGGGAGAGTAAATACAGGCAGGGTTGTGGTGGTTGTCGTTGTGGTTGTGCTGGTCGTGGTGGTTGTGGTCTGGCCGGGCAGGGTTGTGGTGGTTGGTGGCGGTGGCTCAGACAGATTGATCGTGGTGGCCAGCGGTGTCAGGTCGCCAGTAGTGGTGGTACCAGAAACTTCGATGGACCAGACCCCCTCTGTGTTGAAGCGCAGGCCACCGTCGATGGTGACTATCGCTGTGCCAGGGCGCTCGAGCGGAATCCCCAGATCAATTCCAGTGGCACTGGCCAATGCCGGAACGAACTTCACATGGAAATTGTTGATTCGATCCGGTGCATACAACTCGATGCGAAGTTTGTTTGGACCAGTTGTCGCGGGATCCAAAGAGATCTGTAGATCAAAGCCCTCATTGGTGAGTCGCTCCGTCCACGCAAAGTTCAGTTTTTTGGCAGCGGCTTCATCTTTTGGCATCTGAGCAGGGAGCATTGTTACCGACCACGATGTGAATGCAAGTGCAACCGCAAAGAACGCAACGGACAAATTCATCGCATGACGGGTTTTGAGTGATTGTGCCGTGTTCAATCGGCGTACTCGGCTCAACGTGCTGATCACATATTTGCGAAGTGCAAGTGTGATGAAGATCCCGACACCAACAAACACAATCTTTGCGGTGATCACGCGTCCGTGTGGACTAGTGAGAATGCCGAAGCCATCGAGTCGCAGAGTTTGCATGACACCGGTTACTACCACCACTAGTAGTGCGCGTATCAACCACTTGCTGTACTCGCGGAGTGCGTTAGTAGTTGCTTCGGTGCTTTTGCCGGTTAGTAACACTCGGCTGAACATGATGGCTCCGCCAACTATGAACAACGCTGACACTGAGTGCAAAATCCCGATGAGATATCCGAAGGCAACCGAACGTCCATCGTCCCGATCAAAGCCGAAACTCACACCAATCAAGGCGAGATGACCGAGTGCGAACGAGTCATATGCAGGGTCAATTACACGTGTTGGCTGCCACGCCATCCAGCCTGCAAAGACCACTAACAAGGTGCGTGCAACGAGAGCCTTGCCAGGAGTGTCACTTGCGAGATCGATCCAGTCGTTGAGACTCAATGATTCGGTGAAGGTCTCACCATTATGTTGAGCTGCGGCGAGGATCATGTTCAAAACAGTGATCACACTCGCTAACGGCCAAACGATTTTGAAGAAGCGTGCCGCTGCTGCGTCACTGATGCCTTCTGGCCAAGACAGTGGCAAAAGGAGAAGCCCCGCAAAGAGTGCAGCGATGGCTATATAAGAAAGGAGTCGAACAAGACCAAGTGGGCCGCCAACTCGAGGTGGTTCACTCACCACAGCCACTTCTTCGGTGGCGATGGTTGTGGTGGTTGTGTCCCCACCTTCGACGATTGAGGTGGTTGAACTGCTTGTGGTGTCACCAGCAATTGTGAAATTGATCGCGCCGGCGCTGCCATCTGGGAGGCTCCATGACACTGCACACTCACCACTACCTGGAAGTTGAGTCAGTGCCGTTGAAACAGTTCGGCGATCAACACCAAGTTGCACGGGGCCGAGTCCGACAGAAATGCCTTGGCAGGTCATCGCTACACCGATCCCACCTAACGCTGCCAATGCTGGGATCTCTTCATTGAAGATGATCTGCAATTGCGTAGGGGGAACGGCGACATTTTCGCCAGCGGCTGGGTTCGACGAAACCACGGTGTTCGTGCCTGCAGCGGAAGCGGGCGCTGCGCATAAAGCGAGCAGCGCCATGACCGCGAAAAGCAACGATCCGAGTCGGCGGATGGCCGTGCGTCGATGGCTCATAAAGTCACATTTACGGTAGCCCTGTAGGACTGTTGAAGTTGGGCAGTACACCGAAGTCGTAGGCTCAAGGAATGGCCACGCAGTCCCTATATCGCAGATACAGACCGCGTCGCTTCAGTGAACTCAGGGGCCAGGACCACATCGTTCGTGCGCTTCGTAATTCTGTAGTCAATGGTCGTGAAGGGCAGGCGTATCTCTTTTCTGGGCCCCGTGGCACAGGAAAGACAACCACTGCACGGATACTTGCGAAAGTTCTGAACTGCACCGCCCCAGCGGACGGCGAGCCTTGCTGCGAATGCGATTCGTGCCGTGCGGTTGAAGCTGGTACTTCATACGACGTGATCGAGCTTGACGCTGCAAGTAATAACGGTGTCGACGATATGCGCGAACTCATCGAGCGTTCGTCACTTGCTACGCCTGGGCGTCATCGGGTCTACATCCTTGACGAAGTCCATATGTTGAGCAAAGCCGCCGAGGCGGCGTTGCTGAAGACCCTTGAAGAACCGCCAGAGCATGTTGTTTTTGTGCTGGCCACCACAGATCCGCAAAAAGTTAGTGACACGATTCGTTCGCGCACCCAACATTTACAGTTTCACTTGCTTCCACTCGATGAACTCGAAACGTATGTGCGCTGGGTAATTGAAGATGCTGGTTTGAAGATCAGTGAAGATGCAATTGCTCAAGTTCTGCAACAAGGTGCTGGAAGTGCACGCGACACTTTGTCGGCACTCGAGTTGAGTGCTGCCTCCGGTGGCGAAGCCGAGGAGTCGGTCTCGCTTGAGGAAGTCATCGCGGCACTTGTGGAGCACAACTCCGGCCGTGCCCTGGCCGCGGTTGCACATGCCATGCATCAAGGCCGCGATGCTCGCACACTCACGGAAGAAATCGTGCGACATCTGCGCGACATGTTCTTGTCACTTCAAGCTCCTGAACTAGTACAGCTACCCGAGCGAATGCTGCAACGAGTATCAGAACAAGCACGTCTTCTTGGTGCGGCAAGTGTCGTGCGCGCGATGACCGTGCTCGGCGAGTCAATGGTAGAGATGCGTCACGCCCCCGACCCCCGTCTCTTGCTTGAAGTAAGCATGGTGAAACTCACGACTCCCGAACTGGGTGACGATGTCAACTCATTGCGCGCACGATTGGATCGTGTTGAGCAAGCGGTGGCACGTGGCCGTGATGTGAGCGCTCCGTTGTCGCGACCAGCGCCAATTGATCCAAACACCGGTCGGGCACAGCTCGGTGGCAAAGTTCGTTCAGCCAAACCCGCAGAGCAAAAGAGCGATTCAGATACCGGTACTGACGAAGTTGGTGACAAAGTTTTATCCCCACAGGAGTCCAAACCAGACTTAAGTGCCGATACGAAACCCGTAACACGTACTGCCACGGGAGCGATTCGGGCGGAGCCTGCCGTGCGTGAGAAATGGATGACCGACATCCTTCCCGGATTGAGGGGTTCAGCGCGCGCGATCGTGTCGGGTGGCGAAGTAGTTGTTGTCACCGATACCGAGATGACGGTGGAGTTTCCAAACGCTGGTCATTGCACTCGGGCAACGAAATGCTTGGGTGATGTACAGCAGTTAGTTGATGCTGTGTTGGGTGCGGGACTCGCACTTAAGTTCGTAGCCGCTGAGTCAAAGGGTGGGAAAAAGCCTGAGGAAATTCACGACATCGATCCTGCTGAACTCACCGATGCACCAAAAGTTGCAGGCAAATCTGCAGAAGATCACCTTTCTGATTTCTTTCCCGGTATCACCAAAATCGAAGATCCAAAGAAGTAACAGATATGGCGTCGCCTTATTCACCACCGATGCAGGCATTAATTGATGAACTCGGTCGGATGCCAGGAATCGGACCAAAATCTGCGCAAAGAATTGCGTTTCATCTTCTCAAAGTTCCAGAGGAAGACGCGCGTCGGCTTGCACAGTCAATTCTGAATGCCAAAGCCAAAGTTCGTTTTTGTGAAATGTGCTTCAACATTTCAGATGAACCGCAGTGCTCTGTCTGCAGTGATGAGCGCCGTGATCGCACAATGATCTGTGTGGTCGAAGAATCGCGCGATGTCGTGGCTCTGGAAAAGACGGGTGTCTATAAAGGGCTATATCACGTGTTGCTCGGAGCAATAAACCCACTTGAGGGAATCGGTGTAGACCAGCTCAAGATTCGCGAACTCATGATGCGAATCAATGATGCAGAACCCGCAATTCAAGAAGTGATCCTCTCGACCAACCCAAACACCGAAGGCGATGTGACGGCTATGTACTTGCAGCGCTTGCTTGCACCGTTCGAAATAAAGGTGACGAAACTTGCAAGCGGGTTACCAGTGGGTGGAGATCTTGAGTATGCAGATGAACTCACGCTTGGTCGGGCGATTGAGGGCCGGCGCGAGGTGGGAGCTTAGGGTCGCTGCGCCGAGTAAATACTCGTTGAACCGCTAATTGCATAAGTTGACACGCAGACGATTGCAATTGGCACGAGAGCATTGAAACCAAATAGTTCCCAGCCAATAAAGATGCAGGCAATCGGAGTATTTGCAGCCGCTGAAAAGACGCCGACAAAGCCAAGCATTGCAAATAGAGCAACTGGCGCATCAAGCACACGTCCAGTTTGAGCACCGACCAGAGCGCCGATAATGAAGACGGGAAGCACCTCGCCGCCGATGAAGCCAGTTCCAAGCGAGATAGTGGTGAAGAAAAACTTCCACACACATGCAACTGCCGACAGTCCAACGGCACCAGCAAGAGCAACTTCGGCGATGTCAGTGGATAAACCCAGGTAGGAGCGTGTCCCCGCAGCGAGAACTAAGCCAAGAACGACCAACCCGCCGATAAATGGCCGAAATTGGGCCCAACTGATTTTGGATGCCATCTGATCTTTGATGACATGTGTGAGCTTGATGAATGCGATTGCGGTTAATGCAAATACACAGACCGCAATTGGAAGACGCCAGAGCAAAGCAAAGTCAAGCGAGACGTTTGGGGTATTCGGCGTGACCAAGTGGTGTACGTCTAGTGCGCGCACTATTCGGTCACCCACAAAGCTCGCGAGAAGTG
>JAFMEI010000058.1 GCA_017856815.1 Ilumatobacteraceae bacterium | reverse complement strand
CCCTCACCTTGGCAAGGTGATGCTCTACCAACTGAGCCACGTCCGCGTAGGGCTTCAACTCTAGCAAGCCAGCCCCCGAAACGATAAGCCGGCTATCCCGCAAACCCTTATACGGGCTCGCCCAGAGTTGCCTCAAGCGGGTCAAGGCGTCGTCGTGCGAGAACCATGATTCCAGCAAGGCATGCGATCACAATGACCGCACCGACTATCTGCAGCGGGTCTAAGGCTTCATGACGCACCAGCCACGCAGCCACCATCGCTACACACGGACTCCCAAGCATCATGAGTGAAGACACCGTGACATCGAGATGCTTTTGGCTCCAGGTCATCAAGGTATGGCCGACACCGCTAGGCAACAAAGCAATCAATGCGATCAGCACCCAAGTCTTGGTGGTCATGTTGCCAAGATCATTGGCCTGCGAAAGCGACCACGGCAAAGTCACCACCGCCGCCACGGTCATCACACTTGCGATGAACACACTCGCATCAGCGCCGTCGTCGCGGCGACGCTTGGATACCAGGAAGTAAATCGTCCAGATCACCACATTGCCGGTGGACCAGAGATTTCCACGCATCGATGCACCACTTGTACTTGAAGCGGCAAGAATCACCATTGAAACACCAGACAATGCACCAATTGACAAAAGAACTTTGGCAACGGTGATTCTCTCGCCAAATAACTTTGGCGCTACAAGCATCACGAGCGCTGGCTGCAACGCGCCGATAAGAGCCGAGTTAGCAACCGAAGTTTCATGCACTCCGATGAAGCCAGCGATCATTGAGAATCCAAACAGCGCTCCTGGCAAAAGACACTTTCGTATCTGCTGAAAATTCCAACCACCAGTCACTATCCGCGAGATCACCCACAGCACTACTGGCGAACACAGGTTGCGATAAAAGGTAACCGTTGGAACGTCAACGATGAATGTTGCTTCCTTGATGAACAGCGGAGTGATACCCCAAACAAAGATCACAAGTGAAGTGGCCACGAGGGCCTGATCGCGCTCGCTCTTGGCTGCGAATTTGTCCCGTAGCGAAGCGTCGGTCACGACTTGGGCGCTTCGGGCCGCAGATCAACGCGCAGCACCAGCACACCCTCTTCTATCGAAGCCTCAGCGTCACCAATGATGGCGAAATCTTGAAAGTCGACCTGCATTTGTTCGATGAAGTGTTGGCGCTCTTCCCCGGCCACTGGGGGCAATGGGCGACGGCGCACTGCTGCGGCGCGCTCCTTGTAGCGGGCGATCATTTCGTTTGGGTCAAAACTTGCCATGGGATAAACCTACTTTTGCTCAGCCCAGCAACGGATCAATTGGAGCGTTGGCGCGGGTTGGTAATTCATCATCCGAGCCCTGTTCATCGCCGTCGCCGAGTTCGGCAGCCAGGCGTTCCCGCTCTTCGAGTGCAGCGGCCAGACGCGCTGCTTCAATTTTTTCTGCTTGGGTAGCCATAATCACCGCGTGCATCGCCATCCGCGCGGTTTCCTTGGGTGTCTCCATGCCTTCGGGGCGCACTTCATCAAGGAGTCGCTGTTGATTCAGTGGATCGGCAGCGGCGAACCTTTTCGCACTCATAACCTCGAGCGGCGCTAGAGCTTCGGGCTCTGGGCGAGCCGACTTCCAGTAGTAATACGTGAACACAGCAAGCCCGATTCCAAACAGCACAAGCACTGCCCCAACGGTTTTGATCGTGGTGGTCGTCTCGAGGGCGAATTGCACGTTTTCTATTCTCGCAGGTCAGACGCGGTCGATAAAGGCGGCGAGAGCTCGACCGACCTGCACTGATTCAAGCAGAAATCCATCGTGGCCATGCTGGGTGTCGATGTTCACATAATCCACTGATGTTCCAGCATCAGCGAGCAAGTTGTAGATCTGCTTCTCCTGATAATCGGGGTAAAGCATGTCGGTTTCGATCCCGATTGCGAGTGTCGGGCATTTGACTCGAGCTACGGCGTTTTTCAGGCCACCGCGACCACGGGCGATGTCATGCAATTCCATCGCTTTGCCAATTGCGAGATAGGAATTCGCATCAAAACGCGATACCAGCACTTCACCGTGGTGATCGAGATAACTCTCAATCTCAAATCGATCCCACATCGCCATTCCTTGTGGATGCGTGTTTCCACGTTGCAGATTGCGTCCAAATTTTTCGGAGAACAAATTGTCGGAACGAAACGTAACTTGAGCGATCTGTCGCGCCACCGCAAGCCCGTGATCAGGCCCGGCATCTAGCTCGTAGTAATCACCACCGTTAAAGTTTGGATCCTCACGTATCGCAATGCGGCCAATATGACCCCAACCGATTTGTTGTGCAGTTGATTGCAGGCAGGTGGCGATTGGGGCAACAGATGCAACACGATGTGGGAACATCACGGCCCACTCAAGCGCCTGCATGCCGCCCATTGATCCACCGATCACGGAATGCCACTTTTCAATTCCGAGATGATCGCTAAGTAGCGCTTGGCTGCGCACCATGTCTCTGATCGTGACCACAGGAAAACTCGACCCGTAGTGTTTGCCCGTATCGGGATTAATGCTCGCAGGGCCCGTTGAGCCTTGACAGCCGCCAATCACATTCGGGCACACAACAAACCATTTGTCCGTATCCAAAAAACCGCCACGATCAACAACTGCATGCCACCAACCCTCGGTTGGGTGACCGTCACCTGCAGGACCACTCACATGGCTGTCTCCAGTCCATGCGTGCAGGATCAGCACCGCGTTTGATTTATCTGCGTTCAAGGTGCCGAAAGTTTCATAAGCAATCACCGGATTGGTGAGATGGCCACCGCTCTCCACCATGAAGGGTCGATCATTGGAGAATTCAAAGAACTTGCGAGAGCCAACAGGATCGCCGGGCATCCATGCGCCAGTGGTTGCGTGTAATCGCACGTGTTTACTGCCCATGTTGTCCTCCTTTTCCTGCGCTCGACTTCTCGCATCAGGAGGACTTCCACCCTTGTCTGCTTTCGCAGACCACATCCCATCCAACGGATGGAAGGCACCGTGGGTATCTCGGTTGCCGGACCAGAAGGTCACTCGTGATGTGCTCTAGAGCCTAGCCACGGGCGCCGATTCATTGCCAGCAACTAATGCGGCACTGGCAGTATCTATTGCTGTGTACTTCAACTTTCTGACCCCCAAGGCAGAGGCTCGTCCTTCGGGAGACAAAGGTTGGGGCAGCTTTGCGATTGAACCAATCGAAAAAGGCGAGATTCTCGCCACATTCGGTGGCGCGATCGTCAACCGCGCTCAGATGGCAACAATGAGTGCCGATCGCCAAGCTCGTTCTGTGCAAGTTGATGACGACTGCTTCGTGCTTGGCCCGCCAGAGCGCGAACCCGGCGACAGTGTCAATCATTCATGCAATCCAAACGGAGGCATGAAGTATTCGGTGCAGGTTGTTGCGATGAGACACATTGAACCGGGCGAAGAACTCAGCTTCGACTACGCGATGACCGACGGCTCTGATTACGACGAGTTCGATTGTCAATGTGGTGCCCCAAACTGTCGCGGCAAGGTGACTGGGAACGACTGGCAACTCCCCGATTTACAACGCCGCTACGTGGGCTATTTCTCCCCCTATCTGCAACGCCGCATTGACGCAATGCGATCGCAGCCGTCACAACGACCGTTTCGCACCCTCTCCACCATCGCAGTTGTTCTTGCACTGATGTGGGGCGCGCTATGGGGACAAGACGATCACTTTCCAATTGGTCCCTTTCGGATGTATGCAACAACCCAACGCCTTGACGGGCGGAGCAGCTGGTACTCGGTTTACGGAGAAACCAATGACGCCGAACGCGTGTTCTTGTCGAGCCTCTCTTATGGACTCCGTCGCGCCGAGATCGAGGGACAGACCAATCGCTTAATCGCTGATCCGTCGCTTCTGTGCCTCATCGGCCGCACAGCACAATCACGGCGCGCACTTCCCGCGTTAGATCGGGTTGTTCTTGTGCGTGAGTGGCAACAACTCGAAGATGGCAAGCCTGTGGGCGGGGTCGAATCCGAAGATAAGGCCACATGCGATTTGTAAACGCAGTCTCAAGGTGGGTGCAGCCCGCGTTGTCAGCGTCACGATTGGCTCGCCTTGGCGTGTTGGCTTATCTGTTCGTCCCGATTGACATCCTGCTGGGCAATCGCTGGATTGCTCTTCATGGCGAAGTTCCAGCAGAGCTGTATCAGCCGGTGATGTTTGCGCGCGTCTTGCACTTGCCAACGCCAACGGTTTTCTGGGTAAACCTCATTCAATGGCTCACTGTGCTGACCGCGATTATCTCTGCGATCGTGTTGATCCTTAATCCACGTGTCAACTTCAAAAAGGCCATTGTGGGCGCGCGCTTGGTACGCGTGCTCGTAGTTGTTGGTTACATGTGGTGGATGTTCATTGCGATGTCTTACGGAAAAGTCGATCACGACCGCATCGGATTCTTGATGCTCCTTGGAGTGCTCGCGTGGGCGAGCTCACTCAACATAAATGACCACACACCCGATGCACACTCGGGCTGGCTGATCAGGATGGTGCAGATCACAGTGGTTGCCACCTATTTCCTTGCGGCATTTGCGAAGGTGCGCTTTGGTGGCTGGGCATGGCTTAACGGCGCAACGCTCACACGCGCCATTATCCGCCGTGGCACCTATTGGTCGAACTGGCTGATAGACCAGCCCGGCATCTTGCGGGTCTCACAGTGGGTGCTGCTTTGGGGTGAATTCGTGTCACCTGCGATCTTTTTGATTCGCAAACAACGCACAATCGTGATCACCGTAGTGTGCCTATTCGGCTTTCATTTGATGACCTTTGCCGCACTGCGAATCGTATTCTTGCCACACTGTGTGGCCCTGTGTGCGTTTCTTCCCCTAGAGAGGCTGCGCATTCCCCGACGCACGCAACCAAGTGTGGTTACTACGACCTACTTGCCACGCTCACTCTGAGGCAACGAACACTCAGGCGTGCCACCGGGCATCCGATGGCGATTGCGGGCAATCAGCCTGTAAATCACTCCTGCCACATGAGAGATGCCCGGCAGAAGGGCGATACGCCCCAGCACCATCCATCCTTTGCCGGCATACACCAGTGTTTGGCCGACCGCATGCTGAGCACTTGCCCGTTTGCCGTCTGCACCAATCCATTGCACGGCTTCTTCACATTCAGCCTGCGTGAGGCCAAGGGCGGCAAGGTCTGAGAGTTGCCAGGCAACGATCTTGGGGTGACGCTTCATGCGCCGCTCGATGAAGCGAACACAGCTTGTGCAAAATGCACAATCTCCGTCGAACACGAGAATTGATTCAGCCATGGTTCAATTCTGCCAGCAAGCGGATACTTTTGGAGAGGCATGTACAAGTTTCTTTTGCGACCCAAATGGATGGCCTTTCATTTGATAATAATTGCGATGGTTGTGGTGATGATCAACCTCGCGCTTTGGCAGGTGAACCGCCTCTCGCAACGCAACGACTTCAATGATCAAGTCCGCACGAACCAACGCGCCGACATCCGCCCACTGGGCGACGTGTTGACCACAGATGCCGACCCAAAGACCATTGAATGGCTACCTGTGAGCGCCAAAGGTACTTACCTGGCAGATGAAGAACTCACGCTGGTCAACATCTCCCAATTCGGCACTGCGGGGGTGGATGCCATTTCAGTACTCGTACTCGATGACGGCACACAGATACTCGTTAACCGTGGCTTTATTCCACTTGCTGAAGAAGTGCCAGCACCCCCGACCGGAGAACAGACGGTGGTTGGCTATTTGCGTCAGAGTGCAAAACATCGATCTGGATCAATTGACAACAACGCCGAAGGTGAACTCACCGAAATTATTCGGATTGATATCCCCCGCATCGATGCTCAAGTGGAGGGTGACCTAGCTCCGATGTACATCCAGTCGCTAACTGAAACAAATGCGGCTCCATACCCGGTGGCAGCACCAACTCTCACTGGTGGTTCACATTTGTCCTATGCGATTCAGTGGTCGATCTTCAGTATCTGCGCGATCATTGGCTGGGTGTTGGTTGTGCGCAAAGCGCTAGCAAAGAAACGAACCGCTTAAGCGTCCCAGCGAGAAGCAATCATCTCGGCAGCCATGACCGTTGGCATGTGCGTGTTCGCTCGGGGCAGAGCCGGAAAGATTGACGCATCAACCACGCGCACACGGGGCACACCGTGCACCCGACCAGTGGGGCCCACCACTGACTGCGGATCACCTGCATCGCCCATTCGGCATGACCCCGAGAGATGTACGTAGTCAGCAACATTGGCTGCTATCCATTCGAGCAATTCTGCGTCACTCATCGTGGCGAGTTCGGCAGCCATGGTGCCCTGGTCGTCACAGAACACATTTTTGCCCACCGATCGCATTGGTGATGAATACGCGTAATCAATGAGTGTTCGCACACCCTCCACCATGCGCGCACGATCAAAATCGGCAGACAGCGAATTGACTTCGATGACAGGCACAGCTGGGCTTGCGGGATCAAAACTCATTACGCCACGAGAGTCAACCTGCATTAACGCCACAAACAATGCGCCGTATCGCGCGCCCTCATCGCCAAGGTGTGACGCCGCCATAAACTGCAGATCACCATTACCCCATTGTGAAGATTGACGCACGAGAGCATGCACTGGTAACTCAATCTTTGGGTCGGCGCCGACGCCGTCTTTGAGCTCAACAGCAAATGAAATGCCAACATGATCCTGAATCCCAACGCCCACGGCTGGCGAAGCGAGATCGCTCGCCCACAACAGACAAGGCGAATGCACTGCACCCGCAGAGATACACACCTCACGCCCGTGCACATGGCTGCCATCAGCGAGACGCACTGTGACCACATCATCTGTGACATCGAGCCGGGTAACTACCGCATGACCCCGGATCTCAAGATTTGGACGGCTGCGTGCTGGCTCAAGATAGGCGTCATTCACTGACCAGCGACGATCATGGAAGTAGTTCAGCTCAACTGCGCCAGCACCAACACCACCAAGTGCGTCTTGATCGCCGTCCAGCTCTGGCACGCTCGCTTCGATTGCAGCCTGCACTAGCGCGTTCTCCAGCTGCCCCCAATGTGCACGATCAAATTTTGAGGTCGATGCGAGAACTTTTGAATAAGCGGCGGAAACATTGGCCCAGTTCCATCCACTACAGCCATGGTCGCGCTCCCAGGAATCAAAATCTTCTGGCAGTCCACGCAGCGCAATCATCAGATTCACGGCCGACGAGCCACCTGCGCCTCGCCCGCGAAGATAAGCCTTTCGTGGCGCCATCGCACTCATGCGCGCCTGTATACCTTGGTGCACGAACTCTCCGCTACGCATCGCCACAAATGGGTTTGTGCCACGAATTGCATCTGGTGTGGCTTCCGAGGTGAACATTGGCCCATGCTCGAGGAGTAGAACCGATCGAGACGAGTCCTCACTTAAGCGCGAGGCGATCACTGCACCTGCCGAGCCAGCTCCGATCACGACAAGGTCATAGATCATCGTTACGAAATCACTTATCTTCAGCGAGCGCAGCGAGATGTGCGGTGTCGTTGTAACGGATCAGCCGCCAACGCCCAGGCTTATCGTGAACCACTTCGGTGATTGACGCATTCTTCGTGTACATCGAGAATTGACCAGTTTGTGGAAGCCGAAGTGCGCTGCGAACCACCGCATCGACGACTCCCCCATGACACGCAACCACCACAGTTTCTCCGGTGTGCTCACGGAGAACATTTTGAACTGCGATACCAACTCGGTGTTGGAAGTCAGCGATGGTTTCTCCGCCCGGAAAGAAAACCGCATACGGATCGCCTTCCCAATCGGGGTTGCCGTGGCGGGACACAAACTCTTCATACGACAAGCCGTCGCATTCCGGGCCGGGATCATGCTCGGCAAAACGGGGTTCAATCTTCATCTCGAGTGTGCCGATTGCGGGAGCGACAATTTCACCCGTCTCCATCGCGCGTCGAACATGGCTTGCGTAAAAAGCATCCGCCGAGAACTCCGGCAACTCAAGCCAGCGATCACGTAATCGCTCAACTTGGTTGCGGCCCTTGGCCGATAAACCGCGGCAGGTCTTTGCGCTCATCAAGAGCTTTTCTACGTTTGCAACCGCCTCACCGTGACGAATGAGGATCAGACGCGTGCCGGTCATGCCAGCTTCTCCACGAACTGCTCGAGTTGTCGTAGGTTGCGGCATTCGTAAAGACCGTCGGCGTGCGCTGCGTACTCACCCACAATCGAGTCGCCAGTGTTCCAATAACTGCGTGGCTCTGGATTCAGCCAATAGACACGCTTGGCTTTCTTTTTGATCTCTTTAACCACCCACGACTGTGACGCGTGGTAATTGTTACGGGCGTCTCCGAGCAGAAGAACGGTCGACTTCGAACTGATGCCTTTTCCGTAGCGCTCCCAGAACGTTTCAAATGCGTGCCCGTAATCAGAGTGTCCATCAACCCACACCACATCGGCTTCATTGTTTACACGAACGATGGCTTCAGAAACATCGTCAACGCCCTTGAAGTAATCAGTGACTTCGTCAACGCCATCGATGAAAACAAATGAACGCACCTTCGAGAATTGGTTTTGAATTGCGTACACAAGCATCAAGGTGAAGCGAGCAAAAGCCGCCACGCTGCCCGAGATGTCCGCTACCACGATGAGTTCGGGCTTGCTCGCACGAGGCGCACGGAATTTTGGCTCTAGTGGAACGCCACCGTAGGTGAGCGAATGGCGCACGGTGTTGCGGAAGTCAAGTGGGCCTCGGCGCCCGCGCCGACGCTTGCGCGCCAGTCGTGCCGCAAGCTTTTGTGTTAGCGGCTGCAGTGCCTTTTTGAGGTGCTGCATTTCATCCCGATTGGCATGCATGAATTCCACGTCTTCAGGGAGAGGCTTACGTAGGGTCTTCGCCATTGCTTCCGCACCGCGATCGGCCACCAAACGCCTGCGGATCTCGGCTTCGACTTCCTTTTTGAACTTGTCAATCCGATCGTCAAACTCATCTTTGTGAAGACGCTCTTCCATCGGCGAGAGTTCGTCATCTGACTGCTTGCGCAATTCATCCATGAGTTTCTCAGGCATTTCCTCAAGCCCAAGATTGCGCAACGTGCGGTATAGGTAATAGGTTCCGCCAACTGGACGACCCGGCTCCATGCCTGCGTAACGCTCAACAGATTGTTTAGCTACCTGACGCATCATCATCTGGTCGCCTTGCATCAATGCCATCAAGAGTTGATTTTGTGAATCTCCTCCGCCACCGCCGCCGTCACCTTTGCCTTGGTCCATCTGCTCGCGCAGTGACTGCATCAAGTCATCAAGCTCGGCATCGTTGTCGATGAGATACTCAGGGCCGCGGTAGCTGAAGTAAACCTCAAAGATTGTCTCGAATGCATTCCAATGAGAGCCGTTCTTGATCAGGGTTGATCCGAGTGCGAACTTAAATGCATCGCGGTCTTCAAGCGGGATGAACCTGATCGCCTCCATGGCGTCGAGGTTTTCCGTGAGGCTCACGGGCAACCCGGCGTTACGAAGTTCGTTGACGAACCCCGAAAGAAGATCAAGCATCGGCATGGCGCTTGGTCACTTCTCGTTCGAGAGTTCCTTGGCGGCCTTTGCGATATCCGACTGGTACTTAAGAAGGATGTGCAGGGTCTCCTTAGCCTGCTCGATATCGACATTGTCGATGCCGAGAAGCACCAAGGTGCGCGCCCAGTCGAGGGTCTCACTTACTGAAGGTGCCTTCTTGAGGTCGAGCTGACGAATGCTGCGCACGATTCGTGCAACTTGATCCGCGAGATGCTCAGAGATGCCCTTCACCTTGGTGAGAACAATTTGCTTCTCACGATCCATGTCTGGGTAGTCGACATGCAAGAACAGACAGCGACGCTTCAAAGCTTCTGAGAGTTCACGAGTGTTGTTCGAGGTGAGGAACACCAACGGAATTTGCTTGGCGGTAATTGTGCCCAATTCCGGAATCGAAACTTGATACTCAGAGAGAATCTCAAGCAGCAATGCCTCGGTCTCAACTTCCACACGGTCAACTTCGTCGATGAGTAGCACCACGGGGTCATCGCTACGAATTGCCTCTAGCAATGGCCGGGTCAACAAGAATTCTTCAGAGAAGATGTCGTCGTGAACCTCATTCCAGGAGTCACTGTTCTTGTCAGCCTGAATGCGTAGCAACTGCTTTTTGTAGTTCCATTCGTAGAGCGCTTTGCTTTCGTCCAAACCTTCGTAGCACTGGAGGCGAATCAGGCGAGCACCGGTGAGTTCGGCCACACTCTTTGCCAGCTGGGTCTTGCCCGTACCCGCAGGGCCTTCAACCAACACGGGCTTTCCGAGCCGTTCTGCCAAGAATGCAACGCTGGCAATTCCGTCGTCTGCCAAGTAATCAACTTCGCGCAAACCCTGACGGACCTGGTCAACGCTCTCAAATCTGAATGTCATGGGATTTCACCCTATCGGGACACCCCCTCTCACCTAGAACCTCTACGCTTGCGCGGGGATGGAAAACGCACCGGGGCTACTCAGATCGAACATTGTTGTCGCATTCGGCACTGCAATGTCTCGAATCACTGGTTTGGCCCGGGTTGTGGTGTTTGGTGTGGTGGTTGGACAAACCGCATTGGCAGACGCCTATGACGGCGCAAACAACTCCCCCAACTCCGTTTATGAGCTCCTCATGGGCGGTGTGCTGGCGGCAAGTCTTGTGCCGTCA
>JAFMEI010000171.1 GCA_017856815.1 Ilumatobacteraceae bacterium | reverse complement strand
TTCCAGGCTTCGACTGCTTTGACCGCTTCATCTATCAGATCGACTCTGAGTAGCAATTCGGTCTGCTTTGATGTTTCGTTCCCGCATGCGGCAACTGCAAACAGAAGCGCAACGCTAAGCGTGGCGATGCGGAGTCTCATGTGCCCATAACAACGGGCACGATCATCGGCCGTCGCTTGGTTCGATCCGAAACGAACTTGCCAGCCGCTCTGCGCACATCGCGCTCCAGTGCTTCAGCGTCGCGCACACCTGCAGCCAGTGAGGCAACGACTGCGCGCTCAACCACATCGCAGGCTTCGTCAAGAAGATCTTCTGCCTCTGGCGCGTAAACCCAGCCTCGCGTAATGATCTCAGGACCGTTGATCACATCACCTTTGGCAAAGTCCACCGTGACGACTACTACTACCACTCCTTCTTCTGCGAGCACACGTCGGTCGCGTAACACGCCTTGACCAACATCGCCAACAATCCCGTCTACGTATAAATAGCCCGCATCAATACGGTCCACTTTTTCAAGACCATGGGCATTGAGTTCTACGACATCGCCGTCTTCGCACAACGGAATGTTTGTTTGTGGAATGCCCATGATTTCACCAAGTGCAGCGTTCGCAACCATGTGTCGATATTCGCCGTGCACCGGAATCAGGTATTCGGGCTTCGCAACAGAGATGTAAGTTTTCAGATCATCTGCTTGCGCGTGTCCCGTGGCGTGCACATCGGCAATTCCTGAATGGATGACTCTCGCGCCGGCTCGGATCAAACCGTCTATAACTCGATTGACGTTGCCCTCGTTGCCAGGGATTGCATGACTCGAAAGAATCACCGTGTCTTTCGCGCCAACTTTCAACCACTTTGAATCACCACGCGCAAGCAAAGACAATGCCGACATTGGCTCGCCTTGCGAACCCGTGGAGATCACGCACACTCGCTCGGGTGGAAAGTTGCCAATCTCCTCGGCGTCAATCACTGATGCATCTGGAATCTTGATGATCCCGAGATCGCGTGCCAAGCGGAGATTCTTCTTCATTGACAATCCGAGTGTGGCCACAACACGACCGTTGTCGATTGCAACTTCGGCAATCTGCTGGATGCGATGTATGTGGCTCGCAAAGCTGGCGGTGATGATACGGCGATCGGTGTTTTCGGCAAACAAATGACGTAACACATGCCCAACCTCACGCTCACTCGGTGCATGACCGTGTTCTTCGGCATTGGTTGAGTCCAGCATGAGCAATCGCACGCCTTCGGTGCTGGCAATGGCACCGATTCTCGCTAGATCTGTGCGACGACCATCCACTGGAGTGAGGTCAATCTTGAAATCTCCAGAGTGCAGAATTACTCCCTGGTCAGTGTGCACCGCAATTGCATGCGCATGTGGCACGGAGTGCGTGACAGGGATGAACTCCACATCAAAAGCCCCGATGTTCAATCGTTCGCCATCTTTCACGGTGATCAATTGCGTCCGGTTGAGCAACCCTGCTTCCTCAATGCGATTTCGCGCAAGACCCAGCGTGACCGCCGAGCCATAGATCGGAAAGCTCAGCTCGCGAAGCAGGTACTGCAATGCGCCGACATGGTCCTCGTGACCGTGCGTGGCAACGCAACCAATAATGCGTTCTGCATTCGCTCGCAGCCATGTGAAGTCTGGGAGCACTAGATCGATACCGTGCATGTCTGGCTCGGGGAACATGAGCCCACAATCGAGCATCAACAGTTCATCGTTTTGCTCCAGAACCATGCAGTTACGGCCGATCTCACCAAGACCACCGAGGAAGTAAATCCGGACTGAGTTTTGTGAACTATTTGTCACTCGTATTCGCCGTTACTTGGTTTCTGCGCGGCGCTTGAGCAGGTTTTCATAAACCTTGACCGCGTTGTCATGAACACTTTGTGGCGCTGGGCCCATTGGCAACCGCGCAGAGCCAACTTTGAAACCAAGATGCTGCATCATCGCTTTGGTGGGCAATGGGTTTGGCGCAGAATCACCAGTCTCAAATGCGAATGACTCGATCAGTCGTGAATTCACGCGTCGGGCTCCATCTGCATCACCAGCAAACCAACGTTTCATCATCTCGGTGTGATCTTCACCTGCCCAATGCGTCGCAACGCCAATCACACCAGAGCCACCGATTGACAAAAATGGAAGCGTGAGGCCGTCGTCGCCCGAGTAGAGCTCAAATGATGAATGGCCAGCAGCCGACATCTTCTCCATCAACACCGCAGTTTCGGCAGGATTTCCTGCTGCATCTTTGACCGCCACGATGTTGGAGTTGGAACGCACGAGATCAACCATGGTGTCGGAGTTGATTTTGCGACCCGAACGCACGGGAATGTCGTACATCACAACTGGCAGGTTGGTTGCTTTGGCCATTGCTTCGATGTGTGCGGCAATTCCAGACTGTGACGGGCGGTTGTAATAAGGACACACGGCAAGGATGCCGTCGACACCAATACGAGTGGCTTCCCTTGTGAGATGTACTGAGTGTGCAGTGTCATTTGACCCAGTGCCAGCAATAACAGGTGCGGTTACGGCT
>JAFMEI010000057.1 GCA_017856815.1 Ilumatobacteraceae bacterium | reverse complement strand
GTTTCGCGTGAAGCAATACGTGCGGTGCCGGACTCGCTGCGCCAGGGGAGCCTTGCGCTTGGCGCCACCCAATGGCAGACAGTAAGCAAGCAGGTTCTGCCCAATGCGTTTCCGGGGATTCTTACAGGAAGCATTCTTTCGGTGTCACGCGCACTTGGTGAATCTGCACCATTGCTGATGCTCGGCGCACTCACATTCATAACTTTTAATCCAGATGGTTTGGATAGTCAGTACACGGTGTTGCCGATCCAGATTTTCTCCTACATCAGCAATGCCAAGAGTGATTTTGAACCCCTTGCGGCGGCATCCATCATGGTGTTGTTGATAATGCTCTTAGTCCTTAACTCAGCGGCGATATTGCTGCGCAACAAATTTCAGAAGCGGTGGTAGTGATGGCAGAAATTCAGCAATCGACAGATTCATCCCAACCCGACTCGGTGGTGCTGTCATCGCATCAATTGAGCGTTTTTTACGGCGAGTTCTGCGCAGTTCGTGATGTTGACCTGGAAGTGCGGCGTGGAGAGATAACTGCATTCATCGGGCCGTCTGGATGTGGAAAGTCGACCGTGTTGCGTTGCTTTAATCGCATGAATGATCTAATTCCTGGAGCACGAGTCGAGGGACGCGTTGACTATCACGGCATCGATCTCTATGGCGCCGATGCCGATGCGGGAGAGGTTCGCCGTCGTATTGGAATGGTCTTTCAAAAACCCAACCCGTTCCCAAAGAGCATCTACGACAATGTGGCCTACGGTGCACGTGTAACTGGGATCAAGAAGCATTCAGAGCTCGATGCGATTGTTGAGAAATCGCTTCGTGGCGCCGCCCTGTGGGATGAAGTCAAGGATCGACTGAAGACCTCGGCAATGGGTTTGTCCGGTGGGCAGCAACAGCGTTTGTGCATTGCGCGATCAATCGCAATTGAGCCAGAGGTGCTGTTAATGGATGAACCATGCTCGGCATTGGATCCGATTGCGACCGCGCGAATCGAGGATTTGATGGACGAGATCAAGCAGGACTACACGATTGTGATCGTCACACACAACATGCAACAGGCCGCTCGTGTTAGTGACAGAACCGCATTTTTCACAACTGAGGTCAATTCAGAAAGCGATCGTCGCACCGGCGTGTTAGTTGAATTTGATCGAACCCAGAAAATGTTCTCGACACCCGTCGACGAAAGAACCGAAGCATACGTAACAGGAAGGTTCGGCTGATGGCAGAACTACGCAAAGGCTTTCACCACGAGTTGGATGAGGTCAAACAAGAGGTACTGAGGCTTGCAGCCTCCACCATAGAGTCAATTGCTCGGGCAACAAACGTGATCCTGAGCGGCGACCTTGAAGGTGCTGACTACCTGATTCAGTTTGATGATGAAATTGATGCGAGATCAGTTGATCTTGAGGATCGCTGCTACCAGATACTCGCGCTGCAAGCACCAGTGGCAGGAGATTTACGCCAAGTTGTGGCACTTGTGAAAATGGTCGCCGAGATCGAACGATCTTCGGACCTAACCGTGAACATCTGCAAAGCAGCACGACGTATCTATGGTCACGAACTCGATCCGAAACTGCGAGGGATCATCGCCAAGATGGGCGATCAAGCGCAGCAACTATTCGCCGCAGCCATTGAAGCCTTTGAAACGGGCGATGTGGCCAAGGCGGCTGCCTTGGACGACATGGACTCTTATTTGGATGGGCTGCAACGCCAATTTGTCCAGGCGATCCTGGAGTCGCATTCTGCGGGCCACATCGAACTCCAGGTAGCGATTCAACTCGCGGTTGTTGCTCGGTTCTATGAGCGTATTGGTGATCACGCTGTGAATATGGCAGAGCGTGTGTTGTACATGATCACTGGCTGGTTGCCTGAACACAAGGGTGCTGCACGGTTCAAAGAACGCACCGGCGAAATTCCACGACCACCTGAGGTTGACTAGCCAGCATGCAGTTCGTTCTTGGCGCTCTGGTTGGGGTTGCAGTTGCTGTGGCTGTGATTCGATTCATCAACGGGAGTAACGAGTTGCAAGATGATGCAGCTAAGCCGGAGCCGGAAGTTTTCAACGCCGACTCAAAAGAGACAGAACTATTGCAAGTGATTGAAAACCTTCCGATAGGCGTTTACTTGAAGCGCGCAGATGGTTCGGTGTGGATGAGCGATGCTTTTCGTGACGTAGTCGAAACGAAGCACGGTCAAGTTTTGGTGGAAGAAGTTGTGGATCGCCTCCTGACAGGTATCAGTGTCAGCGAATCACGGGCAGAGAGAATCTCACTCGTTGGGCCACCACCACGGCACATCATGGTTGTAGCACGCGGGCTCCCAAATGAGGTGGGTGTTGCAGCGATTGAAAATGTCTCCGAGCAGGTGCGATTGGATTCGGTTCGTACTGACTTCGTAGCAAACATCAGCCATGAACTGAAGACCCCAATTGGAGCGGTATCACTTCTTGCTGAGACCCTTGCCGATGAAGACGACCTCGCAACGGTGAGTCGCCTTGCTGGCAAGATCGTTGCCGAAACAACTCGACTTTCGTCGACGATTGATGACCTGATGGAGTTATCTCGGATCGAGCTTGGTGGCAGTGCAGTGAAAGACCCAGTGAGTCTGCGCAGTGTTGCAGAGCAAGCACTTGCACGTGTGAGTGGATCAGCAGAGCAATGCGGTGTGAGCGTTGTTATCTCGGGCAAGCAGGTTGTTGACGTGTGCGGTGATATTCGTCAACTTGTATCGGCAACTTCCAATTTGCTGGATAACGCGATCAAGTACAGCGATGAGGGAAGCCACGTAGAGATCACTCTTGACAGTGATGCGACCCACGGGATTCTCTGCGTGGTGGACCATGGTGTTGGCATTCCCGCGAACGACCAAAGCCGCATCTTTGAACGCTTCTACCGTGTTGATCGTGCACGAAGCCGCAATACCGGTGGTACTGGTCTTGGTCTGGCAATTGTCAACCATGTGGTTACAAACCATGGGGGCACCGTAAGTGTGAAGTCCGTTGAAGGTGAGGGATCCACCTTTTGTTTGATGATTCCCTTAATCTCCAAGATTTCGCCAACCAAGGAAGGAACGCGATGAGTACCCCCACCGTTCTGATAGTTGAGGATGAAGAATCATTTATCGAGGCCCTGCAAATTGGGTTGCGCCGTGAGGGATTTCGAGTGGAGGTCGCACGCGATGGCGCCGAAGCACTCGAGCAGTTCGATCTGGTGCGACCCGATCTAGTGCTGTTGGATGTGATGCTGCCCAAGGTGTCGGGTATCGATGTGTGCAGGCAACTTCGCAAGCGTACCCAGACCCCGATCATTATGGTCACCGCAAAGGGCGCGGAAATCGACACGGTAGTCGGGCTTGAAGTTGGTGCCGATGATTACGTCACTAAGCCATACCGACTCAGGGAGCTTGTTGCACGCATGCGTGCCGTCTTGCGCCGAGTCAGTGTCGATTCCGCAGGCGAGCTTGATCAGGATGCGATTGCCGTTGGTGATGTTGCGCTTGATCCAGAACAGCATCAAGTTGTAGTTCGTGGCGAATCTTTGTCCTTGCCGCTTAAGGAATTTGAGTTGCTTCACTTGTTGCTTGCCAATGTTGGTCGGGTGCTCACACGAGACACTCTGATTGATCGTGTGTGGGGGAGCGACTACGTCGGAGACACCAAGACACTCGATGTGCATATCAAACGACTGCGTTCAAAAATTGAGTCTGATCCGTCTAATCCGACTCGAATCGTCACAATTCGTGGGCTTGGCTACAAGTACGAAAAGCCAACCAACTAGCCAGTGGCTTATTGCTCGTAACATTTAACGGTGGCTGAAAATAACGAGATGAACGTGCGCCGAGCGAACCTGCTCGTGCCGCCAACTCCTTTTCAGCGCATGGCGCGCACTCACGGGCTGATGGTGGCTGGCGATGCGGTGATGATGCTCGCTCTCGCTGACTCTTTGTTTTTGTCGATTAGCCCTGACGCTGCTCGCGGCAAGGTGCTTTTATTTCTGATCGTCAGCTTTGCCCCATTCACAGTGATCTCGTCATTGATCGGGCCGACACTGGATCGAATGCGCGGGGGGCGTCGCCTTGCGATCATCCTTGTTGCGCTTGGCCGTATCGCCGTAACCGCTCTAATGATCTGGTACATCGATTCTTTGGCACTTTTCCCACTCGCATTCATCTCCCTAGTTCTGCAGAAGAGTTATGCAATTTCTAAGTCCGCGCTGGTTCCATTGGTGGTACGCAACGACACAGAGTTTGTAGAAGCAAACTCAAAGTTGGGTCTGATTGCAGGAATATCTGGTGCCCTTGTGGTGCCGATCGCATTTGTTTTTCAATGGATTAGTGCTCAGTTGACCCTGATCTTTGCGGTCTGCGTGTTTGCCGCAGCTCTCATATCGGCGGTCAAGCTCCCGCGTGACACAGTGGTAGCCGCTAGTGACCCGGTCGCTGCTGAGGTTGCAGCTTTGCGTTCAGTCCATGTTGTAAAGGCCGCGAGTGCGATGGGCCTTTTGCGCGCCAGTTCTGGATTCCTCTTTTTTCACCTTGCATTCTGGCTACGGGGGGAAACGGCCGGTGCTTTCTGGTTTGGCGTCGGGGTCATGTTCAGCACGCTTGGCACGTTCGCTGCAAATGCAATCGGGCCCTATATGCGCAACCGCGCAAGGGAAGAGACGATGCTGCTAATTGCCAGTGTTCTTCTGGCAGCAATGGGGATTCTCGGAGCACTTCAGGCCGGCCCGCTTTGGGCGGTGTTGCTAGCAGCGTCCGTAAGTTTTGCAACTGGTACGGGTCGCGTTGCATTTGAAGCAGTGTTGCAACGTGATGCATCGGAAGCCAATCGGGCCAGGACCTTTGCACGTTTTGAGACTCGGTTTCAGTTGCAATGGGCTCTTGCAGCCTTGGTGCCAGTGCTGATTCCTTTGAGCGGCGAGATCGGCTTCTTGGCGATTGCTGGAATGGGCGTTGTGGCTGTACTTCAGTTGCGGGGGCGCCATCCTGACTGGACCCGCGGGCAGATGCGCCAAGGGCGCGATTAATTCTCTATCTCGAGTCGAGCCAACCAAAGACCCGGTGCATCAATTTCAGCGGGTGTTGGAAGATTGCCAGACCCTGTAAACAATTGACCAAGAGCATTCTGCCCAGCGCGCTCAATCACGCCACTAACAAAGTTGTGACCACGCTCAACATGCGCTCGTTGTAGGCGCAGCCCGAGCAAATGTTCAACATAAGTATCCACTTGCGAACTCTCCAGACGGCGGCGACGCAAAGCTTCGGCAATCGGTGATGAAGGGCCAAGTACTCGTGCTGCACACGTGTCCACTACATGATCAGTGAAGCCAACAACCAAGGCGATCAAAGCGTCTAGATATGGGCGGTTGGCCTGCTGCTCATCTGACGTGGTTGTGCCAAGCATTAGTTCGGGATCAGAAAAGAGCATCTGCATTGATGACATTGGGTCCATGGAGTTTGGATCAATTTCAAGGTCTGTGATCTTTGACATTGCCGAGCCCGGATCGAATCGGAAACCCTTCACGTGATTGTGCACTGCACTCCACACAGCTTCTCGAGTGTGCGGTACCGAAAAGAACGCATGCGTAGAAAACTCGTGGAGGAGTGTCCACATTCGGGCATCGTCATGCTTGATCGACCATTCATCGGCGAAGATGTCGATAGTTGCTGGGACAACCATCATCTTGGAGTCTGCGCGCGGTAGTGGAAGATCGTATTGACCAAAGGCGCGTTGGCTCATTTGTCCAACCATTGATCCAACAGCCATGCCGAGCATTGATGGTGCAAGCATTCGCGATAATCCGGCAATCATCGCCGCCATCGGATCTGAATCTTCAGCACGATCGGATATTCCACCTGCTAACGATGCCGCCAACTCTTCAAAGAGTGGCTTGTACGTTTCCAGCGTGCGGTGAGCCCACATTGCTGGGGTAACGGCCTCAAGGTCGGGCTGCGCGAGGTCAACTCCTGAAACTTCACGGACGTGCATCAGTGCGATCGGCACAAGATTCTCAATCGCAATTCGCGACGCTGGATTCACGTTCTGGTCAGCACCGATCTCATTGGCACCCAAAATTGCGAGTTGGCGGGCTATCTCCCAATGCATCGACCCTTGCGATGCCATGGCTTTGGCGATGTCGCCAAGGAATGGAATATTCGCAAATGGGTTGTCGGACGGGTCGGGCTCAGCCATGACTGAATGTTACGCACTACTAGAGTTCTTTCCGTGGGCGGTGTTTGTGCGATTGCGGGTGTCGAATCAAGCTTTGGCGATCGGGTGGCATCCGAACTGCGAACCAGTGGAATTTGGGAAGTCCGTAGGTTTCCGCGACTGGGTGCCGATGGTGACTCTGCACATGGTGTAACTGCCCTTGTGATCCTGAACGTGGCTGATTATGACGCCGCGATGAGACGACAAGTATCAGTTATTGAAGATGTGCATCATTGCTTGAACACCGCCGCCGAGCAGGGAATCGGCACAGTTGTCCTGCTGTCATCAGCGATGGTCTACGGCGCCTGGGCCAACAATCCGATTCCACTCACCGAAGATTCCACTTTGCGTCCCGCGCCAGGCCTTGCGTACACCGATCAGTTAACCGTGGCCGAGCAACTCGTAAATGAGTGGGCAGATGGTGATGCTGACCGCCGGTGTGTGATTTTGCGCTCGGCCCCCGTGATGTCTGCAAATCGTACGGGTGCGCTCGTGCGCGCTCTTGCAGCTGGGCTCGGCACGCGCACTGCCGAAGACGATGCACCTGCTCAGTTTGTGCATGAAGACGATCTTGCCGCAGCGATTCGTGTTGTTCTTGAATGTGACGCCAACGGTGTCTTCAATGTGGCGCCAGATGGTGTCATCCCGGGAGACTCCCTGCGCGCACTTTCAGGGGCGGCACCGAAAATCAAGCTGCCAGAACCATTTGCATCTTGGCTAGCGGACTTGCGATGGAAGTTCCAGCGTGGTCCCATCCCGCCTGGGTTGCGGGCCTATGTGCAGTCGCCGTGGACCGTATCTAACGGCAGGCTTCGAGCTCTTGGATGGGAGCCTCGGACGACTAACGAACAAGCATTTGTTGAGGGAACTGAGTCCAAGTGGTGGACCATGCTGACACCAAAACGCAAGCAAGAGATTTCGCTGGGGTTGATGATTGTCGGTGCGGTCGCAATCGTGGCAATAATCGGGTCTACGATTCGCCGCGCTTTGAATTCGCGTTGACTACTGCTGTTTGTGTGCGCGGTCAATCACGGCTTTGCGTCGTGCGGCGAGATCTTCACTAGTACGACTGCTGCTACCGATCTTCGCGGCATTGCGGAGGTGCTCTTCACGCGCTTCGTGCAATGGAAGCGTGTTCAGGTATTTCCATTCTTCACGAATCGCAGCAACCATAACGGGGTCTTGTTCAGCAATTGACTCTGCAATTCTCATTGCGGTTGGTATGAGCTCTGAGTGCGGGACCACATGATTGGCCAGCCCGATACGTAGTGCGGTCGTTGCATCTACAAAGTCGCCCGTCAATGACATTTCTGCGGCTTTGGCAGCTCCAACCTTGCGCGGAAGATCAACCACGACTGGTCCTGGATACACGCCAACACGAAGATGCGTATCGGCAAATTTCGCATTCTCAGAAGCAACGATGAAGTCACACGCAAGTGCCAACTCGAGACCACCAGTAACTGCGGCACCATTGACTGCGGCAATGACTGGAATCTTTGAGTTGCCAGCGGAGTCGACAAAGTGGGGGATGTCAGCGAGATTGTCAATGCCCAGGTTTTTTAGATCGAGTCCGGCGCAGAAAGCCGGATCCATTCCTGTCAGCACAATCACACGCGAACTCTGTGCCTCATTCATCGTGGCGAGCAGATCGGTGGCGAGTTCGAAGTTGACCGCATTGCGGGCATCGGGGCGACACATGGTTACGAGTGCCACATTGCCAAAGTGCTCCAGTTTCACGGTGTTTCCCATGTTTTACCCCCGTTTTGAGGCTACTTTGCGGGCAGCGCGACGTTGACCTGGATTGGCCTGCCGTCACGGACAACCGAAAACACCGCCTTGCCACCAGCGATCGTGGCAGCTGCCGTGGTGAGTGTCTGGACCGAGGTGATTTGCTTATCGCCGACATGAGTAATTAAGTCACCGCGTTGAAACAGGGTGGTGTTCGGCGCGTAGCCAACCTTTACTCCGTTTGCATGACTTACTGGGGCGAATCCAAGTGTGTCGAGAATGTCAAGGATGCGCGCCACAGTTTCCACACTCACCCCGAGTTGGGTGATTGGAATCATCCAATGTGAGTGCGAGCGAACCGTGACAATTCCAATCAGATGACCCTCAGTGTCGTAAACCGGCGAGCCCGCGTGCACTTTGTCAGAGATATTCAACGGGATAAGCGGCTGTGATGATGTCTTTGTGACACTTGAAGCGAGACCCACTGAGCCGCGGTAGGTCATGCCATCCCACACGATCACTCGATCATTGGCGACAACTTCATATTGCTGATCAGCAGCAACGGTCTCGACCTTTGTAGGTGAACTCCAGATTGCGAGTCCATACTCTTCATCAACGGCCGCGAGCATCATGCGAGTCTTTGAATCAGCAAGTTTGACGAGCGTGTGAGTGGCGGCGTCACTTGATGTGATCAGGATCCGACGACCGTTTCCTTCAGCCACTGCGACCGCGGCAAAGGGAGTGCCATTCACAACAAAGACACCTTTGGTAGGTGGTGGCCCGAGAGGAAGTGTGGATTCCGAACTCGTGGTAAGCGTCGTGTTCTCACGACCCCGCTCGACCGGGCGCAGAATCTGCGCAAAGACCACTGTGGTCACCATGCTCGCAAGAGCAACCACGAATGCAATTGACTTGGACCGACTCCCAGCCAACGGGACGTTCACCGTTTGAGCGGCTCCGAGTTCTGCGGGATGGCGCCAGTGGCGCTCGTGAGGGGGCAAAGGCGCAGGGGGATAGAACGAATCGTCGTCACCCCCGACTCGGTTGTCGTTTTCTCCACTCACGAATCACGAACACTACTTTCGAGTCACCCCCAAAGAACCGTCACCCCGACATAAGGCGCGGGTTCGGACTTGCCTAGTACGCTCGGAGCGTGCCCATCTCGTCCGCCGACAACAACACCGGTGTCAATGGCGGTACCTGGGTCATGCTCACGGCAGAAAAACTTGAGCCCGGAGTGCTCTACGAGTGGGCGGTTCACCCATCATGTGGCGCCATCGTGTTGTTCTCTGGCACTGTGCGTGACCACGCCGAGGGGCGAAGTGATGTTCGTTCACTCACTTACGAGGCCTACGAGTCGCAGGTCGTGCCACGTTTTGAGACAGTTGTGGCTGAAGCGCGTGCTCAGTGGCCCGACATCGTGAAAGTTGCTGTCCATCACAGAATTGGCAACCTCAATCTTGGCGAGTCTTCTGTTCTCGTTGTTGTTTCATCGCCGCATCGACCCGAAGCATTTGAAGCAGCTCGATTTTTGATCGACATACTCAAGGCATCGATTCCGATCTGGAAAAAGGAACACTGGGCGGATGGCAATGACTGGGGCACCAACGCACACGAGTTAGTGAACATTGAAGAGTTCAAGTCAGTAGGGGGTGTGAAGTGATTGCACTCGGTGCGACATTCGCATTCGCTGTTCTTGCGCTGTTGTCATTCGCAGCACTTGTTGCAACTTTCTATGCTGACCAACACAAGTCACGCCGCGGCGATGTGGGTATGCAACGGTTCCATCGCCACATCAACGCGCTTAACACTGAGCATCGTCGTGAATCAATAAGCCGGATGCGTGATGAGACCAAGCCGCATGGGGAGCGCCGTTATGGCCCGTGACCTTGCAATTGACCTCGGCACCGCGAACACCTTGGTTTATATGAAGGGTCGTGGGATTGTTCTCAACGAACCCACTGTGATTGCGGTGAACAAGCGCACTGGAGAAGTGCTTGCAACGGGCAACGAGGCTCGCGAGATGATTGGTCGCACCCCCGCAAACATCGTTGCTGTAAGGCCTTTACGGGGTGGCGCCATTACGGACTTTGAGATCACTGAGAAGATGATTCGGCTCCTGCTACAGCGGGTTGGTGTCTCTAGGTTTTCGCGCCCGAAAGTAATTATCTGCGTGCCGTCGGCGATTACTGAGGTTGAGCGCCGTGCTGTTACCGACGCCGCACGCCGAGCTGGGGCATCTGATGCGCAGTTGATTGAGCAACCAATGGCCGCAGCAATCGGAGCGGATCTCCCAATTGAGGAACCTATCGGCAACATGGTTATCGACATTGGTGGTGGCACAACCGAAACTGCAGTCATCAGTCTTGGAGGCGTGGTGACACTTGAAGCGGTGCGCATTGGTTCATTTGATGTTGACTCCGCGATTCAGTCCTATGTGCGACGCGAACACAATGTCGCAGTCGGTGAGCGCACAGCTGAAGAAATCAAGATTCATATTGGAAGTGCGCGCCCTATCCCAGGTGAACGCGATGCGATCGTTAAGGGTCTTGGGATCATGGATGGTCTGCCGAAGGAAATTGTGATTACGCCCGCCGAGATTCGAGAAGCGGTTGAGCCGGTGGTCTCAGAAATAGTGCAATCAGTTAAGCGTTGCTTGGCAAAGTCGCCACCCCAGTTGGCCCAGGACTTCCTGACCCGCGGCATGTACATGGTTGGTGGTGGAGCATTGCTAAACGGACTCGCTGATCGAATTTCTGAAGAAACTCTGGTGCCAGTGCGAATGTCAGAGGCGCCACTTGAGGCGGTTGTTTATGGTGCGGGGTACTGCATTGAGAACTACTCCGACCTCAAAGGAATGTTCATGGGGCAGCGCAGGTAACTGCGCAACGTAGTCATGGGGCAGCGCAGGTAACTGCGCAACGTGTTTGCAGTCAGCGTGTAACGCGTGCAAGCC
>JAFMEI010000170.1 GCA_017856815.1 Ilumatobacteraceae bacterium | reverse complement strand
TCGCGGTTGTTGCCGACAAACCTTTAGGCGCAATACTTAATGGCGATGAATATCCCCCAACCAGGCATCGACTCCGTACGTGAGCGCCGGCAGCAGATTGCTAAGTATGCGCTGATTGCAAATCGGGTTGGATATCTTCTGTACGCGATTGCCATGGCTGTATTCGTAATGGCTTTTGCATTCGGTTTTACGCAACCAATGGTTACTGTGATCACCGCGTGCATGGTTGTTGGTTCGATATTGCTCGCTCCATCAATTGTCCTCACTCATGCAGTTCGAGCGACCGAGAACGAAGAAAGTGGCAAGGGTTACCGATGAGCACAACCGCCTCAAGATTGAGTGCTGACGCGCGGCGCGAACAATTACTGGACGTAGCAATTGATGCTTTTGCCAAGAGTGGCTATCACTCAACATCAATGAATGATGTTGCTGCAGCAGCGGGTGTCACGAAGCCTGTTCTCTATCAACACTTTGATTCAAAGCGTGCGCTATACGTTGCGTTGCTCGAGGATGTCGGTGACCGCATCACCAGCGCCGTACTTGAGGCCACAAAGAACACCGACTCCGGCAAAGAGACGACTCGGCTCGGATTTATCGCATACTTCACTTGGGTGGCCGAACATCCACGCGAATTTCAGTTGTTGTTTGGAAGCAATGACCGCACAGACGTTGAGTTCACGGCGATGACCCGCAAGCTCGAGTCTTCCCTCGCCGAAGCAATCGCTCCTTTGATTACTGCGGGAATCGATGCCCAACACCAGCGCACACTGGCACTTGGGCTGATTGCGTTAGCTATCGGCGTGAGTCAGCATCTAATCGCCGAAGGAAAGCGATTTAACCCCGAAACCGTCGCTGAGCAGGTGTTCCAGTTCGCATGGGCGGGACTCCGCAGCGTGGGTCGCTGAACTCCTCAGCGGTCAGCGAAACACCCACCCTTTGTAACTCTCAACGAAGCCAGCAGCCGCTAAGGCTTGGGTCAATTCCGAAATCTCACTGACCGGCACACCATTCGCTTTACGGATTTCAGCTCCACGGAACTCGCCGTTCTTTACCGCTTCAGCGATGGCGGTAGCCCAAGCGCTGTGATCGGTGTTGGTGAACGTGCAGAGATTATTTGAACGGAAATCAAACCATGCAAGCGGCTCCCCGTCACGAAGAATCACAACGGCTGACACAACTCGCGCAGGACGACCCTCAGTGTGTGGCCAGTCGATGGCAGCGCCATAAGGCTGGGCTGGATCGGTGGCCGCGAGCAAATGTGGCGCTGCGCGTTCTGAGTCATGTGCAAGCGAAACAAATGTGTCACGGGTTGACCGCAGTTGATCAACTGCACCAACCACAGCAAACTGTGCCGCACCGAGACCATTCACGAAATATCCGCGACGTACTTGGCCTTTTTCCTCCATTAAACGCAAGATCGGATACACGCCAGAGAAGCCACCAACAACACCTTCAGCAAGCACTGCTTCACGGGTGACAACACCATGGCGCTCAAGTAACTGTGTGGCAACGGCGTGCATCACAGCCGTAGTTGCATTTTGGTTGGGCTCACCGACCAACTCGCGCACGAGGCTCCAGCGCCCGGCACCTGCAGGCGGACCCACCCGCGCTAGACGCGCCGGGCGTGCTTTAAGCACTCGGCCTGATGCGCGTCGCTGATTTGATACGCGGGGAGTTTTCCCGCCAGCGAGGTATGCGCGCAACGCTGCGAAGGAATCGTTGGTGACTTCGCCCGCCCATACGAGATCCCAGAGCATTGCTAAGACCTCCGCATCGGAATGGCTGGGCAACACCGCCTTGATTGACCCCCAAAAACTTGCCCCGCGCTGGGCAAGTAGCGCGCGAATGGCGTTGTGGCCCTCACCATCAGGCGGATTCGGCGATTCATAACCATGAATAAGTAGTGGAAGTTGGTCGGCGAAATACATGCGCACTCGCCCATCGCTTGCGCCAATCGCACCAGCGCCTACCCACACGACCTCACCATTGGTGCAGAGTGAATCAAGATCCGACGCGCGATAGCCGCGCACTCGGCGAGGAAGAACAAAGGTCTCAAGTGTTGACGCGGTAATTGCAGCTCCCTGCAACACTCCTACTGTTTCTACAAGTGCATCCATCCCAACTCGGGATTGGCCAATACCGTGCCAAGTAGCCAGAAATGCAGCAAGAACAGACTGCTCAACGGGCTCGACTTCGTGTCGTAATTTCGCCAGTGATCGGCGCCGCACCATGCGCAGTACATCGACATCACACCACTCACGTTCGACTCCGTCGGGTCTGAACTCGCCACGCACAACTCGTTCTGAGGATTCCAAAGCAAGCAACACCGATAATGCGCGATCTTCGGTGATGGAGAACCTGCGCGCTATGTCAGCGGCATGAAATGGTGCATGGGTGCGAGCAAAGCGCGCGACGAGTTCCTCCAGTGGCCGTGCTACTGGAGTAGTGAAAACTTCAGGTAGCCCCATAGGCAAAGCACAACCCAACGCATCTCGGTACCGGGCGGCATCTTCGGCGACGATGTAGCGGGTCTGCCCAGACACGGCAACGGTGA
>JAFMEI010000056.1 GCA_017856815.1 Ilumatobacteraceae bacterium | reverse complement strand
TGCGAGCACGGGCACTAAAGGCCAACGGTTCGCTAAATGTTCCAGTTGAGAATTGTGCGACTTCGAGCACATCGGCCCACGACTTGTATTCCCAGATCGCCGGAAAGCGACCCGGGTATTGGTCATTGAAAATGTCAAGGCTGCGGAGTTTGTGTAACTCGACTCGTTCATCGAGGATCGGGTATGGCTGACCACTGAAAACTTCTACGTGGTGCCCGAGGTCCGCCAGAGCTTTGGTCAGATGGCGCGTGTATACACCCTGACCTCCAACGTGTGGTTTGCCACGGTATGTGAGGTACGCAAGGCGCAACGGGCCATTGGGGTCAGGCATCGGGGGCATGGCTTTCAAGCCTACCCTTCGGCCATGTTTGACCTACTGGGCTAGTGCTTTGGCGCGGGCGCGCCCTTTAATCATCGCCCCTGCGAGAAGAATGAACAATGCCGCGATGAATGGCGCATCACCAAGTTGTGAGTAGGGAGTTCGACCCGAACGCAGGTGAACGGTCTCGATCAACACGCGTTCCTCACTCACGGCACTGCGCTGAATGACTCTGCCATTGTGATCAACAAACGCTGAAAAACCGGTTGGTGCAGCTTGTGCCACCCATCGACTTGACTCGATGGCGCGAAGCCTGGACGATGCAACCTGCTGGGTTTGCAGGATGGTGCCGGTGTAGCTCGAACCGTTGGTTGGATTAATGACCAGCTCTGCTCCGCGTTCAATTCCTTCATTAACTCGACCGCCAAAGAAGATCTCCCATGAAATCGCAACTGCAAGTGTTGTCCCATCTACCGACAACTTCGCAGGTGTTGTACCAGCCACAGCATCATTTGGAACAAGATCAACTGGAGCACCAAGTGCATCAAGAAGTCCACGCATGGGCATGTACTCACCGAATGGAACACGCCGCACCTTGTCGTATCGATCAGTCACCGTGCCGTCAGGTTGTAACACAACTTGTGCATTCAGGAATCGACCAGGCTCGGCGTCTTCTGTGATCCCAACTAAAAATGGAACATCTAAACGAGCAGCTTCTGCAGCGATCAACCTACGTGCGTTACTAGTAGTGAATTTTTCTAGGTCCACATCAACTACGTTCTCTGGCCACAAAACAAAATCAACTTGGTCGGTGTTGCTGATTCTGCGTGTGGCTTCAATGTGCCGTTGCAGTACTTCATTTGGATCAGAGTTGATGGCTCGTGTTCCTTGTTCACCACCACCTTGAACAATCGCGATTCGCACGGTGCCAACACGGCGTGAAAAATCACTGAATCTAGGCACAACACCCGCAATTAAGACAACAACCACAAGTGCAACGGCCCCCGAGAACCGGGGGTGGGTGTACAAACGGGTCAGTAGTGCTGCTGTTGCAAAGCCAAAAAGAGTGAGTAGCAGAACCCCACCAAAGCGGGCGAGTAATCCAAATGGGCTGGCAGCCAAAGCGATTCCGAAAGAAGCAAGTGGTACACCGCCGAACGGAAACGAAAATCGAAGTGCTTCGGCAAGTGTATGTGCCACCACCTGCACCGTGAGCCGATGGCGGGTTGTGTCACGATCTGCATGCACGACCACGAGTTGGGAGATGTATTCGGCAACTGCATGAAAGCCAGCAAAGGCCGCAACCGCTGCGATGTATCCCGGCACGCTTAGTGACTTCATCCACCAAGTCGCAGGCGCGAGCCATGCGGCGCACCAGATCGCCGCGACTTGTACGTGTGAGCGTCGTGTTGCAGTTGGTTCATTCACTAACAGGAGAAACCATGCAACACCAACAAATAGAAGTGGCCACCATCCCCAGGGTGGAAGCGATAGGGCAGTGAGAACGCCAGCTCCCAAAGCCGACAGTGTTCGACGCAGTCTTTCGTATCGGGATTTCATCGGCCGCCGAATGCAACAACCTTGTCAGCTACGGCACGCGCTTGTTGGACACAAGCTGGGATGCCGATTCCACGATGTGAGGCACCTGCTACGAACACGCCTGGGGCAACACTTTCGAGTTCACGCTCGATTTTCTCAACCCGTGCAAAATGCCCCGGTCGGTACTGTGGAAACGCGTTGTTCCATCGTGAGATGCGCGATTCAATCGGCGAAAAACTAACGCCAAGGTGTCGCTGCAAATCTGTCAGCACAGCGCTCATCACTTCAGCATCATCGAGTCCGTCTGCTGGGTTTCCGTCTTGGCCAAGTGAAACTCGCAGAATTCTCGATCCATCATCTGGCTGCCAGTGCGCCCACTTGTTTGAAGCAAATGAAACGGCAGTCACCTTGTTCTGATCACGCTTCGGAACCAAGTAACCGCTTCCAGTGAGATCACGCGGGAACTCTGACCCGAGTACGCGAAGTGTTGCAATGGTGACTCCTATGTGATCCCAGTCGCCCAGGCTCACTGACACACGTGGTGCCACTGCTGCCAGCATTGGAGCCGAAGCAGCAGCCGGACTTGCCACGATTACAGAATCAGCCTCATACGTATGTTCAGCGCAGTGCACTTGATAGCCAGGCTCAATCATCTTCACGGCGGCGTTTGTGAATGTCTTTACTCCGAGTTCAGAGTTGCGTGCCAAAAGAGCATCAACGACAGCACCGATGCCTTGCCGAGGTGCGGCAAATATCGATCCTGCTGTAGTAGCGGTAGCAGCCTTCTTCTGTTTACGTACGGCAAGTAGGAGACTCCTATTGCCGTTTGCCAATGCCGCCAACTGTGGAACGGAATCGATGCTGATGTTGTCCGTGTCGGATGCGTAGATACTGCCAATCAGTGGGTCAACAAGATAGTTGTGCACGTCATTTCCGAACCGCTGACGAATTAACTTTCCGATTGAGTCACCAGCATCAGTCTTGGGCAGGAATGGTTCGAGTCCTGCGCGAATCTTCCCCAGTGGGGAGATCAGTCCAGATTTAGCGATTGGCATTATCTCGCCAGGGACACCGAGCATGAGCCCAGTGGGAATTGAGTGCAGTTTTTTGTGCCAGACATATGCTGAGCCCGTTGCAGGAGCAGTCAAATCATTCTCAGTAAATCCCAGTTCTCTAACTAGTTGAAGTGCGTATGGGATGCGCACCAAAAAGGCATCGGGTCCTTCATCCACTGCTGGTAACCCGGCAAAAGGCGAAGTGCGGATGTTGCCCCCGACCATTGGCGATGCCTCCAGAACGGTCACATCAATCTCGGGTCGCTGAGTCTTGATGGAGTATGCAGCAGTCAGGCCGGTGATGCCTGCACCAATGATCACGACGCGACGTGACATTTCAGATTCCTGCGAGTTGTGTGACCCGTGCGGCAAGTGCATTCATCACATTGGAATCGGTATTCACACACGCCGTGCGCGAAAAGCCGAGGCCCTTAGATGTTGCATGATTCAATGCCTCAATATCGAGGTCATAAAGAACCTCGAGATGGTCTGCCACGAAACCACATGCGCTGACTATGACCGATTGATAGGCACCTTGTGCGGCCACTTCATCAATTACTTGCAAGATGTCGGGTCCAAGCCATGGCTCTGGAGTGCGGCCGGCTGACTGCCAGGCGATATCCCAATCAGCACCTTCACGAAGCCCAAGATTGCTGGCAACGACTTCAGCAGTTGACCGCAACTCACTGACATAAGGATCGCCACCATCAATGATTCGTTGTGGCAAAGAATGTGCTGTGAAAAACACTTTTGTTTTCCCGTTTGCATTCTCAAGTTTGCTGCGCAGATCAGTAGTCAAGAATTCAACAAACGCTGGCTCGGTAGCCCAAGTATCAACACCACTGACCTTGACGCCCGCCGGCTCGGCCACCACTTTTACGCGTCCCAAGTATTGGCCGATTGAATAAGAGGAGTAGTGCGGGGCCAAGACCACACCCACTATTGACTCAACACCATCATCTATTAACTGTTGAGTCGCTTCTTCAATCATCGGTGCTGCGTGCTTGAGGCCGAGGCGCACCGTGAAAGAACCGGGATGAATTGCATCCAACGCGGTTTGTAGTGAGTCGCGCTGGGCATCGGTGATCTTGGCAAGTGGCGATAGACCCCCAATCGCTTCGTAGCGACGGATGAGGTCTCCTAGCTGTTCTTCAGTCGGCGGGCGACCGCGGCGGATGTCCGTGTAATACGGGAGTATCTCGTCCTTGCTGCGAGGCGTGCCGTAAGCCATGAGGACAACACCTACGGGAGTTTTCACGATGCACTCCTTGTGGTCTCATGAACAAAATCAACTACTGCTTTTAGGACACCTGGATCAGAATTTGGTTGTACACCGTGACCGAGATTGAAAATGTGACCCAGGTGACCTTGATTGTCATCCAGCACTCGCCGTGCGCCATCAAGAGCACATTGTTCTCCCGCGAGCACGAGAGCCGGATCAAGATTGCCCTGCACCACCGTGTCTCCACCAAGGCGTTGACGTGCTTTGAATATCGGCGTGCGCCAATCAAGTCCAATGACCGCGTTACCAACCTCATTCATTGCCTCTAGTAGGTGATCACAACCAATGCCGAAATGTATGCCAGGTGCATCAGGATGTGAGGACTTCAACTGCGAAAAAACTGAAGCGGTGTGTGGTTGAACAAACTCGCGATATTCGCGTTCGCCCAGCGCACCCGCCCAGGAATCGAACACCTGAAATGCCTTCGCACCAGCATCAAGCTGGGTACGAATGAAAGTCGCCGAGTGTTGTGCCAATCGTTCCATCACTGAATGCCAGAGTTTGGAATCAGTGTGCATCAATGCTTTGGTGTGCTCGTAGGTCTTACTTGGGCGACCTTCAATTAGGTAGCTCGCAACCGTGAATGGTGCACCAGCAAATGCAAGTAATGGAACCGAGAGTTCACGGCACAAGATGCGCACAGTCTCTGCCACGTATTCGACGTCACTTGCCTCGAGTTGGCGCAGCCGTGACAAATCGCTTTCGCTACGAAGCGGTGTTGATGCCACTGGCCCAGTTCCTGGGGCGACATCAATTCCAAATCCGACTGCATGTGCGGGAACAACGATGTCGCTATATAGAACCGCAGCATCGACTCCATAACGGCGAACGGGCTGCAAAGTGATTTCTGCAGCAACATCAGGCTGCTTGATCGCATTCAGAATGCTGCCTTCACCGCGCACCGATCGGTACTCCGGGAGACTGCGACCTGCTTGACGCATAAACCACACAGGCGTGTGTTGAGCGCGTTCACCTTTGGCGGCTGAGAGAAAGGGGATGGGTGACGACATGCCCCTTTGACGCTACTTGCGGCGCACCCTTCCGCGCAGTGCCAGGAAGGCGAGAGAGAACGAGACAGCACCAATAAATGCCACAGATGCAAAGGCTTGGAGCAGCGCGGACCCATCCCAACCGTCAAGAATTAGCGCCCTCATTCCAGCCAGCAGATATGTGGTCGGGTTGTAGTCCGCCGCGGTGGCAAGCCAGCCAGTGAGTGATTCTTGGGGCAGGTAAGCAGAAGTCAGGAATGCAAAAGGGAAGAACAACAAGAAGGCATTGTTCACCGCGGTTGGGTTGCCAGTTTTGAGGGCTATCGCGTAGGGAAAGCCCGTGAATGCAAGACCCCACATTCCGGCAAGCAATACGAACACGATCATCCCCAGAAATCCGGTTGCGAAGTTCACGCCGATTATCAATCCAATGATTACCACAGGGATTGTGAGTGCGCACACGAGCATGAAGTCGGCAACCATAAGACCCAATAGCAACGTCGATCGCGAAACTGGTGTTAACAACAAACGATCGAAATAACCACCTTGAATGTCCACGACGAGTGCGCCTGCACGCGAAACACCAGTTACGGCAAATACCACTGACACAGGTAACTGGAATCCTTTGAAGTCGAAGCCGCCAGGGAAATTGCCCTCAACAAATTTCTGCAAAGCGCCGATATTGACAACTAAGAAAAAGATCGGCACGACCAAGGCAGGGCCGAACGCCTCAGGGTCACGCTTTGTTAGGCGAATCGCGCGACGCCCAACGGTGAACAGATCATGGATAAATCCTGCGCGGCGCGGCTCGATGTTTGCGGGGGTCATCTGATTCCCTCCTCGTCGTCTCGCATACGGGCTCCGGTGGCGTGCAGGAACACGTCATCCAATGAGGGTGTACGCAGTGTGAGTTCCTTCACTTGGACTCCGGCTTCGGCGAGTCGAATTGCGATCGGGCTAATCGAGGCGCTGCCATTTCGAACTGCAACCGTGAGTTCATCGCCGTCAGTCTCAATTCGTTCGACGCCTTCAACAGATCGGAGTCCATCCGCAGCTTTCTCGGCATCGGTCTTCTCGACCCGAACCACAACAACATCGGCACCAATCTCACGCTTGAGATCTGTCGGCGTGCCCTCGGTGGCAATCTTGCCGCTGGCAATGATCCCAACCCGATCGGCGAGTGCGTCGGCTTCTTCAAGATATTGAGTGGTCAAAAAGATGGTCATTCCAAGTTCGCGATTTAAGTAACGCACTTCATCCCACACGTTGGTGCGGCTCACGGGGTCAAGACCAGTTGTTGGTTCGTCAAGAAACAGAACTTGTGGTTGGTGGACAAGGGCTGCTGCGAGGTCAAGACGACGTTTCATGCCGCCCGAGTAGGTGCCAATGCGTTGATCAATTGCATCGCCGATATCAACCAACTGCAGAAGCTCCCGAACGCGTCGCTCACGGTCGGGTGCACCCAAACCGTAAAGCCGAGCCTGCAAGTCAAGCAGTTCACGACCGGTTTGCTTGGGGTCCAGCGCTGCATCTTGAAGCGCGACACCAATTCGCAGACGTACCTTGTCGGCATCCGTGGTGACATCAAAGCCCGCTACGTGTGCACTCCCACTGGTTGGGTAGAGGAGGGTGGTCAGCATTCGCACCGTTGTGCTTTTCCCCGCACCGTTTGGCCCGAGAAAACCGTAAATTTCCCCCGACTCAACCTTGAGATTGATGCCATCGACTGCGTTCTTTTCACCAAACGCGCGAACGAGGGAATTGGCTTCAATTGCTACAGGCACGCGATGAGTCTAGATGTCAATCAAGAAGGTCGCTGTTTGATCAACGCCTCAATACGAGTGATTCGGGTCTTTGCCGGAGGATGTGAAGTCACGAGGTTTTCACGCCAGTTGGAATTCTCACGTGAGTCACCACCGATCAGCCGCAATGCATTGGCAAGATCGCGTCCAAATCCCATCCGCACGACACGACGATCGGCGTCGTATTCCGTGTTGCGTCCTACTAAGTTGCCGATCTTTTGTGAAACCGTGAGAGTGGACAAGAAAATCAATGCGATCGCGCGCACGAAACTTACGATCACGAACCCAATTACCTCAAGTGCCGGAGATCCTCCACCAATTGTGTTGGTTGCAGCTTGGGCGAGATTCTGAAAAAAGATTCCAATGCGTCCAAGCAGAATGATCGGCACACTCAACCACTGACCCACTGCGAGTAACACCGTATGTGACCCAAGATGGTGGCTTAACTCATGTGCTAGCACCCCGCGCAGTTCGGCCTCAGGTAAGTACTGCAGGGCAAATGATGAGACAACCACGAGGTGCCCACCGCAGGCGAACGCGTTGACTTCGTCACTGTCGAGAACCGTGATGAGAAATTTGCTTCGCGGTTGATGGTTGGCTTGCAACACCGCTTTCCAGGGTGCTTCAAGCCGCGCGATCTCTGCTTGGGTAGGGGCTCGGGTACCAATCAGGCGAGTGAGAATCACCGATTGTACGGAGCGGAGAAAGACTAAGCCCGAGGACAAGAATGCAACCAGCGCAAAGTTGAAGAGATTGATATTCGTAAACGCTGCAACTGGCAGCCAGATTACGGTGACACTCACAAACCAAGCGGGCAGGAGTGCTATCACCGGCAAAGCGGTGATGAAGACAGATTTGTCGAATCCTCTGGCGGGGGAACCTGACATACAATCGCAATGCTATGACAGCGCTCCTCTTGGTCATCCCCAGCCCTTCTTCAGGAACGCTGGAAATCGGCCCACTAAAGCTCAATGCATATGGATTAATGATTGCGCTCGGTGTGGTTGCTGCAGTTTGGCTCGCAGGGCGGCGTCTTGAGCAGCGCGGTATTGGAAAGCGCGACGACATCTCCGAAATGGCGCTTTGGGCAGTTCCCGCGGGCGTAATCGGGGCGCGCCTCTATCACGTGGTGACCGACTGGTCTCGCTTCAGCGACAACCCAGGCGACATCGTGAAGATCTGGGAAGGTGGTCTTGGTATCTGGGGTGGCATCGCACTTGGTGTGATCGTTGGTCTGTGGGTGATGAAGCGCAAAGGTTTGCCGATTGCGCTCACTCTCACTTGCGTGACACCTGCGCTTCCACTTGCACAGTCCATTGGTCGTTGGGGGAACTGGTGGAACCAAGAACTTTTTGGTAAGCCAACGGATCTTCCCTGGGCACTTGAGGTGACCTCTGAAACGGCGGTTAAGGCTGGAGAACTCCCTGGCACCACTTTTCATCCGACATTTCTCTATGAGTCAATCGGGTGTTTGTTGATCGCAGTTGTCTTGGTGCTTATTGACCGCCGAGTGAAGCTCAGGCCGGGACTGTTGTTCTTTGTTTATACGGCGATGTACACCTTCATGCGTTTTTTCATCGAAGGATTGCGCGTTGATCCAGCGACCGAGGCAGGTGGTTTGCGACTCAACCAGTGGACTTCAATAGTCGTGTTCTCGGTGTCGGTACTTATTCTTGTGGTGTATTCAATCTCAAAGGGGAACAACGATGAGCGACATAGTCCTTCTCTCGAAGCCAGTTGATGGCGTAGCGCTAATCACGCTCAATCGTCCTGATCGGATGAACGCTTGGAACAACGAGTTGTCCGAGCGTTACTTCGGGATGTTGGATCAGTGCGCAGAGGATCCAGACGTAGTGGCAATTGTGGTCACCGGTGCTGGTCGTGCCTTTTGTGCTGGCGCAGACATGGATGCTCTCACCCAGATTGGGGGCAACCCCAAAGAAGGTGCCACTGCAGCTGCGGGCTCAATTGCACAGATGCATACGACGACCATCCCAAAACCAGTCATTGCTGCGATCAACGGTGCGTGTGCAGGGCTCGGACTCGCACAGGCGATGATGTGTGATGTGAAGTTTGCTGCGGCAGGTGCAAAGTTCACGATGGCGTTTTCGCGCCGTGGCTTAATTGCCGAATACGGACTCTCTTGGGTCACGCCGCGTCTCGCCGGAATGGCCAATGCAATGGACATCTTGTTGTCATCACGGGTGTTCACTGCCGAAGAGGCATACGAAATGGGCCTCATCAATAAAGTTCTCCCAGCTGAGGAACTGGTTCAACACGCAATTGATTACGCGCGGGATCTCGCCGAGAATGCTTGCCCAACTTCGATGGCCATCATCAAGCGTCAGGTTTATGCCGATGCGACCCGTGACCTAGCGGCTTCTACGGCCGAAGCTGTGCAGTTGATGAAAGAGTCGTTGATGCGCCCCGACTTCAAGGAAGGTGTTGACTCTTTTCTGGAGAAACGCCCACCAAAGTTCTCGCCGTTGGAAAGCAAGTAACACAGCATTCACTTGGCGAAACGATTTCGCCAATGGCAAAGCGGGCGTCAACGCCTACAATTTAAGGCTGTGCCAGCCACATCCGATACCCCCAAAGGACACCAGATCAGTGCCGCCGACGTGGCGAAAGTTGCTCGTTTGGCGCGTCTTGACATTGATGAGAACAAGATCGAGAAGTTCACTCATCAGTTGTCCGACATGTTGAGTCACTTTGCCGACATCGACACTCTTGATCTGACTTCAGTGGAGCCGATGACCCAGGCGTATCCATTGAGCAACGTGCTGCGCGACGACACAGAGATGCCGTGCCTCAATCGCGAAGAAGTATTGGCGGTCGCCCCCGCGGCTGAAGATGGCCGATTTCGTGTGCCGCCGATAATCGGACTGGATTGAGCACAATGAATTCCAATTACAAGTCTCTCGTTCAGATCGCCATGGGTATCAAAGATGGATCGCTCAAGGCAGTCGATGTTCTTGAGGAACACATTGCTCGCATCGATGCACGCGAATCTGAAATCCATGCCTTTAACAAATTGACTCTTGATGATGCACGTGCAAACGCTGCGCGAGTTGACGCCGATGCTGCTGCAGGTCGGCCGCTTGCACCTCTTGCTGGTGTGCCGATTGCATTGAAAGACAACATGTGCACCCGTGGTGTCGAGACCACCTGTTCTTCAAAGATGCTTGCCAACTGGAAGCCACCCTATGACGGCACGGTTGTGCGCAAATTGAATGAAGCTGGTGCCACGATTGTCGGCAAGACCAACCTCGATGAGTTTGCGATGGGTTCGAGCACCGAGAATTCGGCATTTGGTCCGACACGTAATCCATTGGACACATCGCGAGTACCGGGTGGTTCAAGTGGTGGCAGTGCAGCAGCAGTAGCGGCAGGATTTGCTGCTGCGAGCCTTGGCAGTGACACCGGAGGCAGCATTCGTCAGCCAGCTGCACTTTGTGGTGTGGTTGGAGTGAAACCCACTTACGGATATGTGAGTCGATATGGGCTCGTGGCTTTCGCCAGCAGTCTCGATCAAATTGGGCCCTTTACTCACACTGTGGAGGATGCCGCAGTGCTGCTAGACGCAATTGCTGGGCACGATCCGATGGATTCGACCTCAATTCCTGAAGCGTTACCTGCACTTGCACCGTTGGTTCGTGCCGATGCTGATTTGAAGATTGAGGGTCTGCGTGTGGGACGCATCACAGACATGCCTGAAGGCGCAGCCCCCGATGTATTGGAGCGACTCGAAGCAGCGTTCAAAGCACTCGCCGACCGTGGTGCCGAGATTGTTGATGTGCAAGTACCTGCCATGACTTACGGTCTCACTGCGTATTACTTAATCGCTCCAGCCGAAGCGAGCAGCAACCTCGCTCGTTATGACGGTGTGCGTTATGGAATGCGTGTCGAAGCTGCAGATACAAATGCGATGTATGGGGCCACCCGTGCGGAAGGTTTTGGCGAAGAAGTTGAGCGCCGCATCATGATCGGTACTTATGCGCTTTCGGCGGGTTACTACGACGCCTACTACG
>JAFMEI010000005.1 GCA_017856815.1 Ilumatobacteraceae bacterium | reverse complement strand
TAGCAACTACCCCGTGGGATTCAACAAACTCGCATGCTCGCATGCTGCGACCACCCAGCTGACACACGATATGCATGGTGGCGTGTCCCTTCATCTCGTCCACCCGATCAACAATCTGCGACAGAGGAATATTGATGGCTCCAGGTATGTGCCCAGCGATGTACTCGTGTTCTTCCCGCACATCCACCAGTACCGAATTGACGCCGTTGGTACGTAGGTTCATCAGTTCTTGTGCATGAATTTCATGTACTGCCATATCTGATGAATCTAGTCGGACTACCTTTGGAACATGCTCGCAATCACCGCAGACACCCTTCGAAATATCGCTCTTGGAGGCGTTGGGGCCAGCGTGCTTCTCTCCTTGGTACTTGCATTGGTCATCAAATCAGTTGTCGGCAAGTTGATATCGGTGGCAATTACGGCAGCGGTGGCACTGGCTCTATACACGCAGCAGGACCAACTCAAGAGTTGCGCGGACAAAATTACGGACAAAATCGAAGAAGGAATTTCAGCAACTGGAAAGTCCGCTGTTTGCACTTTTTTTGGTCAGGACATAACAATTCAGATTCCTGATTCGCTCAAATAGCGATTAGGCAAGCAGCGGTTGAATCAGCTGCTCATAAAGCGCTGATGCGTTGTCCAAATGCGCACCGTGTCGAGCATCAGGCAACTCCACGAGTGAACAGCCTTCAACCAGGGACGCAAGCAGTTTCGAGTTTGCAATCTGGTGTTCTCTAGACAGGCCGCCATATCCAACTCCGAATGGCAAAGTTATATCTCGCCAATCCCATGGGATACTGACCCTGACATCCACCATCTCGGCACGCAGTGTGGCCCCTTCGCTCATTCTTTGCTGTTTCGTGGTCCTTGGGAGTTTTTCCCAGACTTTGTTTCCGACCATTTTGCGCATGAACGCTTCTGCGAACTGACTTGGATCATCGATCTCTGAGATCAATCCTCCACCGATGCCAGACGTCGAACACTGCGGCAGCCACATCGGTGAAGTTTCGAACACGCAAGTGGCCTTTGCTCCAACCTGAATGCCGGCACCAATTGCAGGCACACCTCCAATGCTGTGCCCGAATAACACCGTATTGGCAGGAGCAATTTCATGCTCAGAGTTGAGAAAATCAATGAGACCGACGAGATCAGAAATATGGTCTGCGATTGTGGCGGGTCTCTCAAGGGGCGGCGACCCCGCATATCCCCGCCGGTCGTAGGCGAATACATTCACGGTTTCCGCACCAAGACGCATCAGTTTGCGCATGCTCGACATTCGATCCATCCCACCATGCACAAGTATCAGAGTGGTCTCGGAGTCTGGATGGCGTTGCAATCCACATTGAAGCCCATTGATCTTCAGCGATTTCACGTGTCCGTTTCTAGTCGCCTTCTCCGACCAATGGTGGGAACCGCTTAGAGACCTAACATTGAGCGATGTCGTTGTCGCAAAATGTCGAATCCCTGCTGGGATTCCTTGACGGCTCTCCAACCCCGTTTCATGCCGTAGAGAATGCTGTTCAAGCACTTGGTTCTGAATTCGTGCGCTACGAATTTGGCGATTCTGATCTACCTGATACTGGATACCTGCTCATAGACGGGACCCTCCTGGCGTGGCGCTTGCCAAGCAATCGGCTGCTTAAGTCGTTCAGAGTCATCGGTGCACACACAGACTCACCCACACTGCGCATTAGACCGCGACCAGATGACAACTCTGCGGGGCTTGGGCGTATTGGTGTCGAGGTTTATGGCGGAGTTCTGTTGAACTCGTGGCTGGATCGCGACCTTGGGGTTGCTGGACAGGTTGTCTTGCGCGATGGCACAAGTTTTCTGATTCATTCCTCAGGGGCAGTAGCACGAATACCTCAACTTGCCATCCACCTTGATCGTGAAGTGAATGATCGTGGACTCGTTCTTGACCGCCATTCACATCTTCAGCCGATTTGGTGCACGCTCCCCGGCACTGGGCGGTTTGTTGATTGGATCGGTGACCAACTCAACACAAATGCGGATTCGATTGCTTCATGGTCTTTGTCGTTGTTTGACATCTCGAGCGCGTGCCTGCTCGGTGCAGACAACTCCTTTTTGTCGAGTGGTCGGATTGATAACTTACTTTCGTGCTGGGCTGCAACATGCGCGTTGTCGGCGTCCACACCACATGAAGACACTGCTTTAATTATTGCCCTTTTTGATCATGAGGAAGTTGGCTCCGACTCTTTGAATGGTGCTTCGGGACCACTTTTTGACCGCTTAGTTGAATTGATCAGCGAGTCGTGTGGCACAGGCAAATCTGATCTATATGCCGCTCTTGGACGGTCCTTGTTGATATCCACCGATAATGCACATGGTGTTCATCCGAACTACCCAGAACGACATGACCCAAATAATGCTCCGTTCCTAAACCGTGGTGTGGCTGTGAAGATCAACGAATCGCAACGCTATGCATCCACACCGCACAGCGTGCGCAGGGTGCTTTCTTTGTTTGAACTCGAAGGGCTGAATCCTCAGGTTTTTGTTTCTCGCAACAACATTGCCTGCGGTAGCACCATCGGCCCAATTACCTCCACACGAGTTGGAATTCCGACTGTTGACATTGGTGTACCACAACTATCGATGCACAGTGCAAGGGAGATCTGTGGCGTAAAGGACGCCATCGAGTTAACTCGACTCCTCGGAGCTCACTTGCGCGCTTCGTCGTAGAGTCTTTGCAATTCGGCGTGCAGTGTTGCAGTGACTTCGCGCACATTTGATCGCGCAATCTTTCCATTGTCGCTCACCGAGGTCTGGATAGGTTCACCGACTATGAGAACGCACTTTGCAAAACGGGGCAATTTCTTGCCACGCGACCAAGCCTGATCGGATCCACCAATACCAAGGGGAACAATTGGTACGCCGGCTTTGATTGCAACGAAAGCAGCGCCGTCGAACAATTGTTGAACCACCGGACCATCTTTTCGCTCCCCTTCAGGAAACAGCACGAGCGGGTCACCACCGTCGAGGACCGCGACACAGCGCTTCAGGGCCTCACGGTCTGCGGTTCCGCGAGTAACGGGAAACGCACCGAGTGCCGACAGCACCCAGCCGAAGGGACGCCATTTCCACATCGAGTCCTTGCCCATGAAGCGAAGTCGGCGGCGCGTGACCGCCGCCGCGAGAGGAGTGTCGATATATGACCTGTGAACTGGAGCGAGCACAAAAGCGCCCTCGGTCGGGATATTTTCACGACCAATCACCGTCGGGCGACAAAGTAAACGCGTAATTCCAACTACAACTGTGCGGCCAAAGATGTAGAAGCCCCGCGCTGGCAAAGATGAGCCAACCATGAACGAATCCACTTGGCTCATCAATTGGTCCTTTTCACATATTCGCGATGAAGCTGATCTACAACCTCGTCAATATCCATTTCTGTCGTGTCGAGAAAGATGTAGTCATCGTCGTGTCGTAATGGGCTATCGGATCTCGAGCTGTCCAGCTCATCCCGTAACCGGATCTGCGCTTCAATTTCTTTGAGGTCGCCACCTAGTTCCGCGACCCTTCGTTCAGCCCGCACCGTGGGCGAAGCAGTCAAGAAAACCTTCATCACAGCATCGGGGAAAACGACGGTTCCAATGTCTCGACCTTCTAAAACACCGCCGCCCATCCGCTCGGCCCACTTACGTTGTTGCGCTCTCAACGCTTCGCGCACCTGCGAGTTCGCAGCCACGATGCTGACCTGAGAGGTCACGTCTGGACTACGAATCGCAGCAGTTGCGTCTATGCCATCGACAATGACGCTCACTCCGTCCATCTCAATTGATGCTGATAGCGCCGCAGCCGCTACTTCGCTACCAGCCGGATCGAGTCCTTCGCGCAAAACTTTAAAAGTTATGGCTCGGTACATCGCGCCCGTATCCAGATAATCGAGCCCGACACGGGAAGCGAGTCGCTTGGCAATTGTGCTTTTGCCGGCACCCGCAGGACCGTCAATGGCAATTACTCGCATTACCAACTTGTGCCCTGTGGGCGACCCTCGTCATATCCCGCGGCGCTTTGTACTCCAACAACTGCGCGTTCATGGAAGCTTTCGATATCGCAGGCACCTGCATATGTACAAGCCGAGCGGACACCCGCCACGATCTTGTCCATGATGTCTTCCACACCTGGGGACTCAGCCGATAAATACATCCTGGAACTACTAATACCTTCTTCAAATAATTCTTTACGAGCTCGCTCAATTGGCGACTCTTCGCGGGTTCGATTGCGGACAGCGCGATTGGAAGCCATTCCAAAAGACTCTTTGTAAAGACGTCCGTCAGTATCGCGAAGTGTGTCTGCAGCTGATTCATAGGTTCCAGCGAGCCACGATCCAAACATCACGCTGCTTGCGCCTGCGGCTAACGCAAGCGCAACATCCCGAGGGTGCCTCACTCCTCCATCTGCCCACACGTGCTTGCCCAATCGGCGTGCTTCAGCAGCGCATTCCAATACTGCAGAGAACTGTGGGCGCCCCACTCCGGTCATCATTCGCGTTGTACACATTGCTCCTGGACCAACACCAACTTTGACAATGTCTGCTCCCGCTTCAATGAGTTCGCGTGTCCCCTTACTGGTGACGATGTTGCCCGCCACAATTGGAGTGTTCGGGCATGCGGCTCGCACCTCGGTAATGGCTGCGAGCATTCGCGCCTGATGACCATGTGCGGTATCGATCACGAGAACATCGACACCCATGTCCACTAAAGCCTTGGCCCTCTTGGCCGGGTTTGCATTTATTCCTACCGCTGCAGAAATCATTAAGCGGCCGCTTCGATCAACAGCAGGTTTATAAATTGAGCTTCGCAGAGCGCCCTTGCGGGTAATACATCCGACCAATGCACCATCTGCTGAAACCACAGGCGCAAACGTCAAGCGGTGTTCAGTGAGTTTGTCAAAGATCACGTCAATCGAGTCTGAGTCAGGGAGACTTACGATGTCCCGATTCATGACGTTTGACAACTGCGTAAAACGATCAAATCCCGCAGCATCGTGCTCAGTGAAAATTCCCATCGGAGCACCATTGTCAATTACAACCACTGCGCCGTGTGATCGCTTGTGGATCAGACTCAAAGCCTCTCCAACAGTGGCTGTCGGACCGAGGGTGATCGGAGTGTCAAAAACGGAATGACGAGACTTAACAAATTCAACAACCTGACGCAGGACATCAACAGGAATATCTTGCGGCATCACTGCAACACCACCACGACGCGACACTGTTTCTGCCATGCGTCGGCCAGCGACCGCAGTCATGTTTGCCACCGCGATCGGCACGGTTGTACCTAGATTGTCTGGCGTTGTCAGATCCACATCGAGTCTCGAACCAACACTGGAGAGACTGGGAACCATGAATACGTCGTTATAAGTGAGGTCGTACGCGGGCACTTCTGCAATGAATTTCATAGCGTTGCAAGGCTACGCCTAACGACGCGCGTAAGGTACGGTTTCAGACATGTCGACAGCCGAAAATCGTCCCGTAGCAATGGTTCACGGCTTTGCCGGCTCGTTTGACAGCACTTGGGAGAACCCAGGAGTTGCCCAGCTTGTCCGCGATATTGGGAGACCCGTTATCGGCGTTGATCTTCTAGGACACGGAACCGCTCCCAAGCCGCATGAACCTGAAGCCTATGGCGACATGACGGATCGACTCTATGAGGCCATCACAGGACACGAGAATGTTGACGCAGTTGGATTCTCGATGGGGGCAATCACACTGCTTGGCGCGATCCTGAAGGATCCAAAGCCATTTCATTCAATAGTGCTGGCAGGTATCGGCAATGGGGTCTTTGAAGTTCAGCCGAGCACCCACCGCGAGCGAATTGCAGCCGGCATCAAGGGCCAAGCAGATCCAGAGGACAAATACGCAAGGCAATTCGGCCACTATGCCAAACAAAATGGCAACGATATTGACGCCCTAGCCGCAATATTCATGCGTCCAGAAAGACCCCCCATCAAACCAGAACAGCTGGCGCACTTTGAGGGTCGCGTGCTCGTCGTGATTGGGGACAAGGATGAAGCTCATCCCGCAGATCGACTTGCCGCAGCCTTTCCAAATGGACGTCTTAAAGTCCTAAAAGGCGTAGACCACTTTGCAACCACGGAAGATTTTGGTTTCATCGATGCGCTTCTTCAATTCCTTGAGAACGAAGAGTGATTCGCACCAAAGATTCCACAGTTGCCGCCGCGGCAATTATCGCTGGCGATCTCGTAGCGATTCCAACAGAAACCGTTTACGGCTTAGGTGCCGATGCCACAAACGATTCAGCGGTTAAGAAGATTTTCGTAGCGAAAGGGCGACCCGATTCGCACCCACTCATTGTTCACGTTTACTCAATCGATGACATCGCGCCATTAGTGGTATCCATTCCATCATCGGCATCACTTCTTTGCGAGAAGTTTTGGCCGGGCCCTCTAACACTTGTTCTACAACGTCAGTCATCAATGTGCGAAGCAGCTTCAGGTGGGCATGCAACCATCGCACTACGTAGTCCAAGCCATCCTCTTACGAGAGAACTTCTGCGTAAGAGCGGGCGGCCCATTGCTGCACCATCGGCGAATCTGTTCGGTCACGTGAGCCCAACCACCGCCGACCACGTAATAGCAGACCTAGGAGAATCAGTGTCGGTGGTACTTGACGGTGGGCCATGCGAGGTTGGTCTTGAGTCCACAATTGTTGACTGCACTGTGAATCCTGTGGCGATTCTCCGATCGGGTGCAATCACAGCAGAACAAATTGAAGCTGTGCTTGGGAATGTGAGTGGGACTTCAGACACGCCAGCGCCGGGCACCCTCGAATCGCATTACGCACCACGGTGCGAGGTGCGACTCGTAAACGACTCAATCAATGCTGAAGTAATAATCGATGAACTCAATGAACGCGGCACCGCCAGTCGCCTGATCGACTATCGCGATCAGCTTGAGGCCTTCGCGCACAATCTTTATGCGGACCTTCGTAAATGCGACGATGACAACATCGCAGTAGCGGTAGTGGTCCTACCGGTCGCTCATGGAATTGGCTTGGCCATTCGAGACCGACTCTTCCGCGCCGCCAGCGGTTCGTGACTCAATCCATAAACGTATTGTCAGTGCCCAAAGAACCGTTGCTAAGGCAATGTGGACGGCTACGAGTCCTGCAGGAACATCGGTGAAGTACTGCCAGTACCCAACTGCGCCTTGCGCTAAGAGCACAGCAGTGAACTGATTGATACGCGACTCGAACCAAGCGCCACCCTCACGTGATTTACGAAAACGCATCAAGATGTAGACAAGCCAAGCCAAACTCATCCAGACGAGCACCGAATGCACTCTGGTAGCAGTCTCGATCGCCACTCCGAATCGAACAGCTTCTTCATCGCCTGCATGCGGCCCAGAACCAGTTACCACCATGCCAGCAATCAACACAGCTGTCAGCAGGAACACCAAGGCATTTAGATCTCGTCGAATTCGCTGTGTCGGCTGTGCCACGACCGACTCGGAGCCGACCACCAAAGCGACATTGACTCCAACCAAGAACATTGACAGGGCGAAATGCCCCATGTTCGCGAATGGATTAAGGCCGGTTAGAACCACAATTCCGCCGAGCACAACCTGACCGAGCACCCCAAGCACCAATAAAGCGCCAAGAATGCGCAGGCGTCGATTTGGTGTCGCCAGGCGTTGGGCGCCGATCATTGCCAAAATCACTGCTGCTCCCACCACACCAGTGAAGAGACGATTCACCTGTTCAATTCGCCCATGGTGCGTGGAAACATCCACAAACTTGCTCTCGTTACATCGCGGCCAATCCGTGCAGCCAAGTCCAGAACCCGTCAGGCGAACGGCTGCACCAGTAATGACAATTCCGACAATGAAAAACAGACTGACCTTGGCCAGAACATTGAACTGTCTCAGGGTAATTCTGGGCATTTTTTGTGGCCTCTCTGCCCTCTCGGGCTATCTCCAACTTTGGCGGATAACCGCAGATTGTGCGAAAACCCCCCTTTTTGTCCGTTTATCTCACTCTGAGTGGTGATTCAGATATTTTCCGTGAGAAATCTCTTAAGTGGCGCCGTGGACCGCCGATACCTCTCCCGAATCTCAAAGGGAGCCAGCAATGTCCACACAAAGCCAACTCAAGAAGTACATCGTAAAGATCACAATCGCCGCGGTGGTTTCATCCGCCGGATTAATGGTCACCACAGGAACCGCCTCGGCGGCCACAGTCGAGACCAAAAGCGTTCAGGCAAGTTCTTTCGTTGGATTGCGTATCGGTACTCGAAGTTCAGCAGTTCGAGAAATGCAACTCGCCTTGATCCAAAAAGGCATCACGGTGCCAGGTGGTGCCGATGGAATCTTTGGTCCAGCGACAGAAACAGCTCTCAAGACCTTCCAAAAAAAGAATGGCCTTCGTACTTCGGGCACTCTTACTCGTCGTACCGCTCGCAAGCTCGGACTTCTTGGTCCTAGCCAGTCCCAAGCGACTCCTGCAGCACCTGCCCGAATCAATGAGAGCAAGGTTGTAGCGATCGGGCAAACCGGCGAACAGGTGAAACTTGTTCAGAGTGCATTGATCATCGCTGGCATCCATGTGAGCGGTGGAGCCGACGGTGTCTTTGGGCCCGCCACACAAAGCGCAGTTAAGACTTTCCAGGCCAAGAAGGGTCTAGCCCAGACAGGCAAAGTCGATTCAGCTACCGCAAAGGCTTTGAATAACTACTTCGATCTTGCTTCCACTGTCGACATGAAGGTGTTCCCTGTTCAGGGCAATTGCGGATTCGATGACACGTGGCATGCACCTCGCTCGGGCGGCCGTGTGCATGAAGGCGTTGACATCATCGCCAACTCAGGCAATTACCTCTATGCAGTAAACGACGGCACCATCTCCAAGATCACCGTTGATCATTGGCTGTCTGGCAACGCGCTGCGTCTCACGCTCGACAATGGCACCTACTTCTACTACGGACACCTTCGTGAGTTCGCTCCCGGCATCGCAGTCGGCACACGCGTCTCTGCAGGTCAGATCATCGGCACAGTCGGCGATACCGGCGAGACCACGGTCAACCACCTCCACTTTGAGATTCACCCCGGTGGTGGTGACCCGGTCAACCCATATCCATTTGTGAAGGCGATTGACAACTGCAAGAGCAGCGTTGTGCCACTGCAGCCGGGGCTCAAATAAGCAAACTCAACGAGTGCGCATACCGCTTGGCAAATGCTCGACATCACTGAGCTTTGAAAGGCAAAAGGTGTAGCCATCGCCCAACTTCATCGCTTCAATGCGTGTGACTGAGGTGTGGCCGAGCACAAATCGATCCCACTCCCACGGCACGGTATCCAGGCCGAGAAGATGAGAGATCACAACGCTGTTTGTGCCCGCATGTGCCACGAGGATTATTGCGCCACGATCATCTTGAATATCCCAAACCGGGAGATCTGAATCTATGCGCGAAATACCGTGCTCTTGGAGAAAGACACTGGCCCCCAGATGAATGCGGTCAACAAAATCGCGAACCGTCTCTCCACCTTCGAGTCCAACCCAGCGTTGTTGAGACGGAAGAGTTCTCACTTTTCTGAACGCTTCCTCAGCCTTTTCAGCAGGAGTACCGTGCCAAATTTCGCTACGAATCTCTTCTAACCAGTTGGAAGTCTCAACCTTGGCAGACAAAACACTGGTCAATGGCGCTGCTGTTTGCTGCGCTCGCACGAGCGGGGAGACATGAAATTCGCTAAACGATTGGCCTCGCAATGAATCGGCGAGCATTTCAGCTTGCCTAAACCCGCGCTCAGTGAGCGGAGGGTTGTCATAGTTGATTCCGTCTTTAACCCATTCCGGTTCAGCGTGACGCACGAGAACAATTTCCACGCAAGCACTCTAGGAGAGAACTGGATTAATAGGACGGCTTGTCAGTTGATTTCAATGCCGCAGAATTTGAATATCTGTCGGTAGAACAAATCAATTTCAGACTCTCCTAGCAACCCCGTCTCGGTCGCTGCATTGAACGCAGTGCCCAAACAAAGTGCCTCAGGGTCAGTTACTTGCGCCTCATAACGATCGGCGATAACTAGACCAAGTGCAATCGTGGCACTGTCACCTTCAACAGGCTCAATCGACAGATCAGGCTGTGAGATATCTGGCACCGGGGGTTGCGGCAGTGTGACCAGAGTGTCAGCCGTTTCGGCCATGAAATCAATATCAAATTTGCACCGCTCAGTTGAGTCGACCCCGATTCGAGCAATTGCCTGATTGACGCTGCCCCCCGTGACCAATTCCAATTGCACTTCTGCGGCATCAGACGAAACATACGCCGCGGTATCCCAATTAAGCGCAATTAATTCAATCGCGATGGCGCGATACGCATTACGAACAGTGTCAATCTCATCCTTCATGCTGGTCGGTGCTCGCTCGGTTAAGTACTCAAGTTCTTTGATTCCCGCTTCAAAGGCATCCCTCGCATCCCCAGCACTTACGGTGGAGAGTTGTTCTGTCGTGGCCGCTAGATGAGCGAGCGGAGCACGAGCTGACTTCAATCGAACGCAGTAGGCCGATTCACTTGCAGGTGTACCGCAAGCCGTGATCAGAACACATACGAGAGGCCCACAAACAAAGAGTCGACGAAATGCATTGATTCCCGCGGGCACCCGCCTAGCGTAGGTGCCATGTTTGCTGTAACTGAATCAACATTTTCCACGCTGGATCTGGCATCCCTAATTCTTCGAGTTGGCTTTGGCCTATCAATGGTGGTTCACGGATATAACAAGGTGTTCGGCCAAGGCGGCTTGGCGGGCACCGCCGGCTGGTTTGGTTCAATTGGTATGAAATATCCAGCGTGGCAGGCCCGCGCTGCGGCTGGAACCGAGATCTTTGGTGGGTTGGCTCTTGCTGTGGGTTTCCTAACACCGCTCTCATCGGCAGCGATGGTTGGGCTCATGATTGTTGCGGGATACGTCGCGCACTGGAAATCGGGATACCTGATTACCAAGGGTGGATGGGAGTACAACGGTGCCATCATTGTTGCCGCACTAGCGACGGGAACCCTTGGCGGTGGCCAAGCCAGTATCGACCATGCCCTCGGAATCTTTGATTCATCAGGCTTCACTGGTTTTTGGATTGCGCTAGCAGTAGGAGTGCTTGGCGGAATCGGCCAATTGGTCATTTTTTACCGGCCCAAGAAGTCCTGAACAATCATGAACGACGAGGCGGTTCGCCGACTGCGCCCTGGCCGAATTGCCGCTTTACTTTTAAGTCTCGTGTTGGCGGCCTTCTGGATTTATGCGTTCTTTATTGCTGATACAAATAAGCGAAATTTGATCGGTGATAAATCTTGGCCCGAATACGCCGAAACCATCTGCGCGAAGGCTGAACAAGAGCGTTTCAAACTCGCCGATTTCTCGCGCATTGAAGGCACTCCAGAAGAGCTCACAAAACGAGCGGGATTAGTTGAGAAAGCCACCGATGGCCTCGATGAAATGATTGAAGAACTTGAGCTCCGTACGCCCTCTGACGAAAACGGTCGCAACGTAGTCAGACTCTGGCTTGCCGAATACATGACCTATCTAGAAGATCGGCGTGAATACATCGCTGAGTTGCGGGCAGGCAACAATGTGACTTTTTCTGAAACCGCAATTGAGGGTGTGCCCATTAGCGAACGACTCTTGACATTCGCGAACGAAAACAATATGAAGTCGTGTGCGCCGCCGACGGATGTAGCTGGCTAGACCCGCTTCCACTCACCATTCACGTATTGCTTGATCACTCGCGCTGGATTACCAACAGCAACACTGAAGTCAGGTATCTCTCCAGTCACAACTGAGTTAGCCCCAATCACACAGTGCTTTCCGATACGTGCGCCAGGAAGCACTACAGAACCATGGCCTATCCAAGCGCCATCGCCTATCACAACTTCTCTCTCGGGTTGTATCTGACTTGAAATCGTGGTGGTGACATCTTCATAACCATGGTTTTGGTCGGTGATATAGATGTGATGTCCAGTCCAAACATCGTTTCCAATCTCAATTCGAAGATGGCCAACGATCCCGCTCCCGCGCCCAATCAGACAACGATCACCGATGCTCACCACAGGATCAGTGATGCATTGCTGACCCGGCAACATGCCTGCGCTAAGCGATACACCGGGCCCAATCATGGTGTCGTTACCTATGTGGATGTAGTGCTCGTTGTAAATCGTGTTGGGAGGGAAACAAATGATGCTTCTATCTCCAAATCGTCCGAACTTCTGGCCTCTATGGGTGGTCGCCCCAATAGCGCCATGTAATTGGATCCGCGCCCACACCCAATGGATCAACCTATGCACCGCGGTCACGCTACCCTGCCAGTGTGGAACTGTCACTAAATACAAAGGTCAAAAACGGCGTTCGATCGATCTACGGCATTCGATATGCGCGAGCCGAACGCTTTCAAGACTCCGCGCTACTTGAGACGATTGAGCAATTTCCGGGCGATGTTGCAGACCTTCCCACCGCACCACAGACTCCGGGCACAGTTGAGAAGATGCTCGGTACACCGCCATTACCAATGTCGGAGGATTGTCTATTCCTCAATGTGTTCGCTCCCGAAAGTGTCGGCCACCCCGTTCCGGTTCTTGTCTGGATTCACGGAGGGGCCTATCTGAACGGGAACGGTGCAACTCCCTGGTATGACGGGACAAATCTTGCGAAACATGGCTTTGTGGTCGTGACCATTAACTACCGACTCGGCGCTTTTGGTTTTCTTGGGGACAACAATTGGGGCTTAGGCGATCAATTGAATGCGCTTCGTTGGGTTAACAACAACATCTCCAATTTTGGAGGCGACCCCGAAAATGTAACGATCTTCGGTGAAAGCGCTGGCGGCAGCAGTGTCATCGCTCTTATGGCATCTCCTGGAATCGAGCAGATTGCATCTCGCGTTGTGGCCCTTAGCCCAAGTCTTGGACAGTACCGAGATCAAGAAACCGCAAGATTGCGTGAGGGCGAATTCAGGAGTGCCCTGCTTGCTAATGGGATCAACGATGTCACGACTTGTTCAGTTGACGAAATTCTCGCGGCGCAAACTGTCGTGGTTGAAGCCCGAGATCGCGGATTTAATTCGTTCAGTCCCACACATGGCGGAACCCATCTAGCTGCGGATATCAACGAAGCCGCTGCGCGCTGCTCACTTCCACTGTTTATTGGAACGACAAAAGATGAGAACCGACTCTTCACAGCTTTTGATCCCGCATTGCAGAACCTGAATCCCGGAGATGTTGTGAAGCGAATGAGACCCCGATTCGGCGATCGGGCGGAAGCGGTGTATCAGCAATACTCCGAGAACCACCCCACAGCAGATCCATCTTGGATTTTGTCTGCTGTTGAAACCGATGGAACATTTCGAGTCCCGGCACGCGATCTAGCGCGCCGTCGAGCGGAACACGGTGCCGATACATATGTGTATTGGTTCACAACGTCAACGGTGTCATTTGATGGGATTCTTGGATCGTGTCATGCAATGGACATCCCATTTGTGTTTGACAATCTTGACAAGCCGGGAATCTCGTTCTTCCTCGGAGAGATACCGCAAGCAGGATCAATCGCAACTTGGTTCTCACGTAAGGTCCTCGAATTCGCATCGGGTCAAGCACCTTGGAGCCCCTTCACAATGAAAGATAAGGCAATTGTTGAGGTGTGTGCCGATCCAAAGACCCTTGTCGATCACGACTCGGAGCTTCTAGCCCTCTGGGACTAGCGTTTTCCGCTATGACTAGCGCCAAGAAGTCCGTGACAGTTCCTGACTTCGCTCGTATGAAGAGCGAAGGGCAACGCATTGTCATGGTCACCGCTTACGACGCGACCTTTGCAGCGTTGGTGGATGATGCTGGCGTTGACTGCATCTTGGTTGGTGACTCTGTGGCAACGGTTGTCCAAGGTCATTCCAACACAATTCCCGTGACGCTAGAGGAAATGGCCTATCACGTGAAGTTGGTTGCTCGCGCCAACCCTCGAGCTCTCATCGTGGGTGATCTTCCATTTGGCAGCTACCAAGTTGGGGTCGGTCAAGCCATTGCTTCGGCAGCCACTTTGATCAAAGCGGGTGCTGGTGCTGTCAAGCTTGAAGGTGGCGTGAATGTGGCCGACTCAATTGCGGCTATCGCACGAATGGACATTCCGGTGATGGGCCATATCGGATTGACGCCACAGAGTTACCACCGAATGGGTGGCCACAAAGTTCAAGGACGCGCTCAAGGAAATGAACCTGGAGGACGCGACCGCCTGCTCGACGATGCTCATGCAGTTGATCAAGCAGGAGCTTTTGCACTCGTGATCGAGGGCGTGCCCAGCGATCTCGCCGGCGAAATCACCCGTAAAGTCTCGATTCCGACGATCGGTATCGGCGCAGGCCAGGAATGTGACGGCCAAGTTTTAGTGCTTCACGATCTTCTTGGAATCACCAAGCGTGACTTCACATTCGCCAAGAAATACGCGAACCTACACGCCACGGTCACCGAAGCGATCGAAACTTATGCCGCCGAGGTCCGCAACGGCGAATGGCCCGATTCGGCTCATAGTTACAAATAATGGAACTGCTGGAAAGCCCCGCAGCCATGTCCGAGTGGGCGGCGCGGGAAAAAGCTACTGGAAAGACAATTGGTTTCGTGCCGACTATGGGTGCGCTTCATCGCGGGCACGAAGCACTCATCCTGCGTGCGACGGAGTTATCTGACTCCGTAGTGGTGTCGATATTCGTCAATCGACTTCAATTCAACGTTGCTTCCGATTACGACAAATACCCACGCCCGATTGAACAAGATCTCGAGATTTGTCAAAGACTCGGCGTGGCTGCGGTGTACGCACCGACCAACGACTCGATGTATCCCGACGATTTTGACACCGTTGTTTCACCCGGAGAGTTGGCAAAGCCCATGGAAGGCTCAGCGCGACCTGGTCACTTCATTGGCATGGCGACCGTGGTCGCGAAGCTCTTCAACGCCACCAAGGCAGATGTAGCCATCTTTGGCGAAAAGGACTACCAGCAACTGGCAATTGTGCGGTCCATGGTTACAGATCTAAATATGGGCATCGAGATAGTTGGTTATCCAACTGTTCGCGAATCAGATGGTCTCGCATTGAGTAGTCGCAATCAACGGCTAGCACCGAACCATCGGCTGGCTGCAGGAGTCATCCCAACAGCGTTGCAAGCAGCCAAGGAACGATTCGAACGCGGAGAACGGGACTCGAGGATTCTCATTGAGATGGTAAACACAATCATCTGCCGCGAAGACTCAGCGCGTATTGATTATGTGGAGATTGCAGATGTCCGCTCGCTGCAGTCAGTAGTTGACATTAAGCAAGAGTGTGTGTTGGCAGTTGCTGTGTTCTTTGGCGATGTTCGCCTCATTGACAACATTGTTTTGAAGCCCTAACGGTGAAGTTTTTCGTCGCTTTGGCGCGCCCGCAGGCGAACAGAATAAACCGAATCCCCTGACAGCACTCCCGACCGCCCAAGCATTCGACCAAACTGCCAATTCGATAAACCGAGTTCCGGTTTGTCCAGAGCAAACTGACCGTCAACCCAACGCGTGAAACCATTACCGACGAATGGCGCATTACATTTCTGCCACACCTCACCATGTTCTTGGTCATCGTTCGACAGCAGCGAAACAATGAAATGTGGCGCGTAGCGATTGAATAATTCCACTGCATCGGAAATTGTTTCGGCAGAAACAATGCATAACTCGGGGTTTGACTCCCATTCCCATTCGGTGGCGAGGTCTGATTCTGTGCTTCGCTCAACCCGTACAGATGCGTTCTCTAATGCAGTAATCAATTCGGGCTCATCCCCAACCAGATGCACCAGCCCTGATTCGCCCCTGGCCTTAGCGGCTTCGGCAATCGCTTCTGCAACAAGATGATTCAGCTCAGCGTCTCTCAGTTTGGGCAGACACAAAACATTCAAGGTGTTACAAACTTTGCGATCGAGTGACCAGCGCACACAGCTTTGAATCCAGTTCGAATCAGCGGTAGGCCGCACAATCATCCACGCTCCACCTGTTCCGTGAAGACTCACAGGAACACCAGACTGCCGAGCTATGGCTCCAAGCTGAGCTACTGCAGAACCACTACCTCGTGCGACTGCCAGTGCAAGTCTCGAATCTCCAAACAGGGCCCAACCAGCGGCGTGCGCCCGTGACTCAAGGAGCACAACCGCATCACTAGGCAATCCACTTACCGCTAAGGCTGGCTGGACTGCATGCTTCATGATCGCTTGGGCTGTGCGTAGCGCATCACTGCCAATCCGAAACACCACTGAGTTACCAGATCGCAAAACACCAGTTGCATCTGCGAACACATTGGGCCGACCCTCAAACACGAAAGCAACAACACCTAATGGTGCACGTATCGCTTCTACTGAAAGCCCAGACCTTTCGACTGACAGTTCAATAGCGCCAATTGAAGTTTCGGCCTGCGCCCACATTCTCAGTCCCGCAATCATGTCCGCGCGCATAGTTTCTGACAATTCAAGTCTCGTTGTGGAACGCCCGCGATTTTTGGCGTCTACCAAGTCAGCCAAGTTCGCTTCAGCGATTGGGGAGAACGACTCATCCTCTTCCAAGAATTTTGCGAAGGTTTTGAAGAATACCGTTACTGCATCTTGAGGTATGGACTGCAATTGGGCAAAAGCGTTTGTGGCTTCAGATACAGCAACAAACGCCAGTGATGCTTCCGCAGCGGGTATGTGAAGGATTTCTCCCGTCTCCGCGATACCTGCAAGCGAATCACCAGGTTGAAACCGAGCGGCGAGATCTGCAGATACTGCAATGATTCGCGACCCAACCAATATGCGATCACCGGCAACAAGTTTCTGATCAGGCTGAGTACCCATCTTCCTAGTGTGGTCGCTTGTTGGGGCATTAGCCTCAATTTCATGGCATCACAGTTATATTTCCGCCAATTGCTCTCTGGGCAAGACTTTGCCGGCGAGGATCAGTTTGCTCAACAGATGGTGAATTTTGTCTATCTGATTGGCGATCGCGAGGCGGGAAAGTGTGTGGTCGTTGATCCGGCCTATGCGGTGCTTGAGATTGATGACATTGCTCAAGCCGATGGGATGACTATCACGGACGTCTTGGGGACCCACTTCCACGCCGATCACATCGGGGGCAAGATCGGCAACTTTGAAATCGAGGGCGTGGCGGGATTGCTTAGCCGTCGCAATGTGAAGCTTCATATCCAGCGCCAAGAGTCTGAATGGGTGCTCAAATCCTCCGGACTCAGTGCAAACGATCTCGTACTGCATGACTCTGGGGATGTATTGGAAATCGGTGCAGTTCCGATTCAGATGCTTCACACGCCTGGCCATACTCCAGGAAGTCAATGCTTCATTGTGGATGGTGCGTGCGTAAGTGGTGACACGCTTTTCCTCGATGGATGCGGTCGAACCGATTTTCCCGGCTCGAATCCATCAGACATGTACGACAGTCTGCACAAGCTGGCTTCATTGCCCGATCAGACAATTCTCTTTCCAGGACACCGTTACTCCGCAGCACCATATGCACAGATGGAAGAGATTAAGAAGCACAACTACGTTTACCAGCCCCGCGACAAACAGACTTGGCTAAGTATTTTCAGCTAATCAGTAATCTGCAAAATCGCTTCAGCAAACACGCGGGTGTGTCTTTGGACATCGTCCTCGGTGTGGAACGGTGACATCAATGCCATGTTGTGGAATGGCGTAAGAAGCACTCCCCGATTTAGAGCGAAGAGATGCAAAAACGATTCAAGAAGGGCGTCGCCGGAGGCGGCGGCTTCCGCTCCGTTTTTGGGTGGTGGGCAAAACCAGTATTCGGCACGACCACCGAGCTGTTGCACGTGCCAAGGAAGAGACACCGCCTCGTAACTACTGCGGACCCCACTGGTCCAACTCTGCGCAAGAGGAATACTTTTAGCGAAGTCTTGCTCACGTAACGAGGAAGACAGCGTGGCACGAATTGCCGCCATTGCAAGAGCGCTGCCTGTCAGTGTTCCACCAATTCCTGACACATCAATTTCATGACCATGAATATCGCGTTCAACCAATGTGGCAATTTCTTGTGTCATCCCATAGGCGGCTGCAGGAACACCTCCAGCGATTGGTTTCCCGATCACGAAAAGATCGGGCTCTAAATTCCAAGCCTTTGTTGCGCCCCCAGGGCCAACACAAATTGTGTGGGTCTCGTCAATGGCTAGCAGAACACCGTGTTTACGTGTGATCTCTCGGACCCCTTCGTGGTATCCCGGATCTGGCAAGACGATGCCAATGTTGGTCAACGCAGGTTCCATTAAAAGCACGGCCACATCGCCAATAGCCAACGTTCGGTCAAGTTCACTCAAGTCATTAAACGGGATTACTCGTGTCGTTAGAGCTGGATCTACTTGCGGGCCAATCGCACCGGGTCTCTTTAGAGTTTCGCCACCAGGACCACGAATCACCAGCGTCTCATCAACTGTGCCGTGATAGCACCAGTCAATAACAGCGATTTTCGGACGCTTTGTAACGTGTCGTGCAATACGCAAGATGAACCGATTTGCATCGGTGGCGGTCATTGCCAACTGCCACTTTGCTAAACCAAATCTTGAAGCGAGTTCATCTGCCACCCATGCAGCATCTTCAGAAGGCAACATAGTGGTGAGTCCGCGCTTGGTCTGTCGTCGGACTGCTTTAGAAACCGCACTGATCGAGTGGCCAGTCATTGCACCGGTATCCCCCATGCAAAAGTCGACATATTCATGACCATCAACGTCAATGCAACGGGCCCGCTCAGCTTTGTCAATGAACAAAGGAAACGCCCCTGGCCAACGCGTCATCCACGGCATTGGAACAGACGCCAAGAAATGCGCGGAACTTGCCTTAGCCAATCGGGCTGAATTTGGATTCCTCTTCTTAAACAACTCTTCTTCGGCTTCGAAACCGTCAGCGAGACGCGTGCGGTCGATTATGCGAGCGGCAACCATGTCAGCCGAGGCTATTTGAATCAGCACAGTTTTTGGCGCTCCCTGATTAGGAGGTTGAACAGTTTGTAAACTGTCACGGTGACCCATCTGCGTATCTCTGGAAAGCGCCTTCAGGAGCGAATTCGAGCTCTTGCTGCCGTGGGCAATACAGGCGATGGGGGCTGCTGTCGGCTCGCACTTACAGATGAAGACAAAGAGGGCCGAGATCTAGTCGTGAACTGGATGAAGGATCTTGGACTAACAGTCGAGATAGATGCCATCGGCAATATTTTTGGCACCTGGAGAGTTGGTGCCGGGGCTCCAGTTATGACTGGCTCTCACATTGACACCGTGCGCACAGGCGGGATCTATGACGGGAACCTCGGCGTGATTGCAGGGCTCGAAGTCATTGAGACTCTTCAAAGTGCTGGGGTGGAGCCAAAGCGTCCCATCACCGTTGCAGTGTTTACCGATGAAGAAGGCGCGCGTTTTGCACCCGACATGCTTGGTTCGCTCGTGTACGTGGGTGGTCTCGGATTAGAAGCCGCGCTTGACACGAAAGCGATAGATGGTCCGCGTCTCGGCGACGAACTTGAGCGGATTGGATATGCGGGTGCACTTCCGTGCCCAGGGGCCACTCCACACGCCTTCATCGAATACCACATTGAACAAGGGCCCGTTTTAGAAGTTGAGAACCAACAAATCGGCGTGGTTACTGGTGTTCAAGGAATCTCATGGCAGGAGATTGTGATCAAAGGCCAAAGTAACCATGCGGGGACTACCCCGATGTCAATGCGCCACGATCCAGCTTATGCAGCGTCAATGATTGGCGTTTTTCTACGTGAACTCGCCCGCAGCATGGGCGGCAATCAGGTTTGCACCGTTGGGCGAATTGAACTGGTCCCCAACCTAATCAACGTCGTGCCGAAATCAGCCACACTCACCGTTGACATTCGCAATACAGATGAACAACTACTGCAACACGCAGAGAGCACATTCCAAGATTTTATTGAGCGCCTTGCATCAACCGAAGGCGTTGAGATCACCTCTCGCCGATTAGCGCGTTTTGAACCTGTTGTTTTTGATGACGGAGTACTTGACGTCATCGAGCGAGAATCCACCGCACTCGGAGCGACATCAATGCGCCTACCGTCAGGAGCTGGGCATGATGCTCAAATGTTGGCGCGCGTCTGCCCCACTGGGATGATTTTCACCCAGTCACACAAAGGTCTCTCACACAACCCAGCCGAGCACACGGACGCAGACCTCCTTGAGTTAGGCGCAAACGTACTTCTTGCGACCATGTTGGCTATGGCCAACGACGAACATTTGAACTGAGGAATAATGACCCGTGAAATCACAGTCGCCGCAGCCCAACTAGGCCCCATACAACGCACAGACTCACGCGAGTCAGCTGTGGCGAGAATGATTCACCTCCTAAGGGAAGCATCTCGTAACGGTGTTGAGCTCGTTGTGTTTCCCGAACTCGCACTTACTACGTTTTTTCCAAGATGGTTTGTCGAAAATATCTCCGAGGCCGACCATTGGTATGAAACCGAAATGCCTTCATCGGTGACCCAACCGATATTTGATGTGGCGCGCGAACTCAAAATTGGCTTTTGCCTTGGTTACGCCGAAATAACGGCACCTGACACAAACGGTGTACGCCATCGCTTTAATACACAGATCCTCGTTGACCGTGAAGGCAAGATCGTTGGCAAGTATCACAAGGTACATATTCCTGGTCATGAGCATCATGAACCGGATCGCCCGTTCCAGCATGCTGAGCGCTACTACTTCGAGCCCGGGCCAGAGGGTTTCGATGTATGGAAAGCCTTCGGAGGCCGATTTGGAATGATGATCTGCAATGACCGTCGCTGGCCTGAGTCGTATCGTTTGATGGGATTAAAGGGTGTTGAAATGATTTTGTGTGGCTACAACACACCGATTCATTACGTCCCAGATCCGAGCCAAGACATCCTTCAGGGCTTTCATAATTCGCTGGTCATGCAATCTGGCGCTTACCAGAACGGCACCTGGGTGGTAGGCGTTGCTAAGGCAGGTTTGGAGGAAGGCGTAGAGCTTCTCGGACAGTCATGCATCGTTGCCCCATCGGGTCAAATAGTTGCCCAAGCACTTACTGCCGATGATGAACTCGTTATCGCCCGTTGCGACCTTGACTGGTGTAAGCGGTACAAAGAGACTCTCTTTGATTTTGACAAGTACCGCCGCCCCGAGGTTTATGGGCCTATAACCAGCCAGCGCGGGGCGATCCTGGACTAAATCCGCCCTTGGTGTTCCCTTCATGGGTGCTCCTTTGACAAACTGTAAAGGTGAGCCAAGAGATCTATGCCAGCGATGGCAAGCCCCGTATCAATATGTCCGTTAATGGACGCCCCGTTTCGGTGTCTACGGCTCACCCCCACTTGCTCGCAGCACTGCGCGAAGAGCTCGGGGTCACCTCACCCAAAGACGGATGTTCGCCAATGGGGCAATGCGGCTGTTGCACGGTGCAAATTGATGGCAAAGCCATCGTGTCTTGCACCCAGCCCCTAGAGAAATGTGAGGGTGCTTCGATCACGACCCTTGAAGGCTGGGATGAAAGTGATCGTGATTGTTACGCCTCAGCATTTGCCGCTTGTGGTGGTCTCCAATGCGGGTTTTGCATTCCGGGAATACTCGTGCGTGCGAAGTCGCAGATTGATAAGAAAGGCGAGAATCTCACACGCGATGAGATGAAGAGGCACCTTGGAGCACATCTTTGTCGCTGCACTGGCTATAGCAAGATTCTCGATGCGATTGAATCAATAGCCAAAGGAACGATTCCAGAGTCCGAAACACTCGCTGGTATTGGGTCCAGAGGTGTGAAGTACGAAGCCAAAGAGCTCGCCCTCGGTGATCGCGGTTATGTAGACGACATACGCGTGCCTGGCATGTTGCACGCCGCTCTTCGTTTCACCGATCATGCGCGCGCAGATATTGATGAAATTGATTTGAGTGCTGCCCGAGAAATGCCAGGCGTGATTGCTTGCTTTACCGCAGCCGACATCCCAGGGGACCTCAAGGTAGGCATTATCTATAAGGACTGGCCGATAATGATTCCAGTCGGTGGTCGAACTTCCTATGCCGGCGATGTGCTCGCAGTCGTAGTCGCAGACACCAAAGAACGAGCTCGAGCGGCCGCCGACTCAGTGCACATCACCTATCAAGTCCACACCCCTATTACCGACCCGGCACATGCAATCGATAGCAAAGAGATTGCAGTTTGGGGCACTGACTCCAATGTTCTTTCGGTGAGCAGTTATGCGCGTGGTGATGTCCAAGCGGCAATTGCGGCCAGCGCGAATGTGGTGAGTGAAACTTTCCAGACTCAGAGAATCGAACACGCATTTCTGGAACCAGAATCAACGCTGGCCGTTCCAAGCACCATTGACGGTAGGCGTCATTTGCACGTTTATTCTGGCGGTCAAGGAATTTGGGATGACCGCAATGACATTGCGGCGATGCTTGGATTGCCAATCGATCAAGTCACGGTTGAGCTCATCACCAATGGCGGTGCATTTGGCGGCAAGGAAGACATGAGCAACCAGGCTCACGCATCACTTGCTGCATGGATACTTGACCGCCCCGTGAAATGCACTCTTTCGCGCGATGAAAGTTTCCGAATGCACGCCAAACGACACCCGGTGACCATGCACTACACAGCCGCTTGTGATGAGTTCGGAAAACTGACGGCACTTCACGTGCGCGCGATCGGTGACAGCGGCGCATATGCCAGTGTGGGCATGAAAGTGATGGAGCGTATGGCTGGACACGCAAGCGGTCCATACAGGGTTCCCAACATCGATGTGGAGTCGATCGCTGCTCGCACCAACAACCCTGTTTGTGGAGCATTCCGTGGGTTTGGAGCGAATCAGGCTCAGTTTGCAATGGAAGGTGTCCTTGACCGACTCGCCGAAAAGGTTGGGATCAGTGGTTGGGAAATTCGCAAAATCAATGTGATCCACCCCGGAGAAATCTGGGGCCCGGGACAACGCATGGATGAAGGTTGTCTTGGTGCAGAACAGTGTCTTGATGCCGTGAAAGACGACTACGAACGCGCTCGACAAGATGGCTTCGCTGTAGGTGTTGGGCTTGGGCTCAAAAACAGCGGGCTTGGCAACGGTTTTAAGGAAATCACTAAAGCAGTGGTCAGATTTCGTTCTGATGGACGCGTTGAGGTGCGTCACGGCTGGACCGAAATGGGTCAAGGGATCAACACGGTTGCTGCACAGGTGGTAATTGAAGAGCTGGGGGTTGACCCAACTCTCATCGATGTAATTGTCGACACAACCCGCGAACTCGGGCTCGGACAAACAACTGGATCAAGAGGAACATTGATGGGTGCAGGAGCGGTCAAGGCTGCGTGTGATGCCGCCCGGCAGGCTAATTGCACCAAAGACGTCGACCATCTCGGCGAGTATCGAGTCGATTGGACCACGAAACTCGGAGACCCCGGTGTCGAAGAACCCATCATTCACTCAACTTTTGGATACGCCGCACAACTCGCAATCGCAGATCGCAACACGGGTGAAATCATTCGAGTGATCGCAGCACACGATGTTGGTAGAGCTGTCAATCCACTCTTATGCGAGGGTCAAATTGAGGGCTCAGTCCATATGGGTCTTGGATATGCACTTACTGAGGACTTCCCACATGATTCCGCCACAGGTTTTCCAACTGCAAAGAATCTTCGTGCACTTGGAATCTTGCGCCCAAAGGACATTCCAGACATCGAGGTCAGGCTGATTGAAGCACCTCAACCTAATTCGCCTTACGGAATTAAAGGCGTGGGCGAGATAGGTCTTGTTCCAACTTCTGGCGCCGTAGCTGCTGCGCTACACGATGTGGATGGCATTTGGCGAAATCGTCTTCCGATGCGCAAGGACAACACCGATGACTGACACAACGCCTGGACTGGTTTGCGGTCATCATCACCTCTACTCATCGCTGGCGCGTGGAATGCCCGCACCACCAAAACGGCCGGGCAATTTTTTGGATGTTCTTAACCAAGTGTGGTGGCGACTCGATGCTGCATTAGATCTCGACATGATCTACTGGTCCGCGATGCTCGGGGCTACTGAGGCCCTTATGTCAGGCACCACATGTTTAATTGATCATCACGAATCCCCGAACGCGATTGAAGGGTCGCTCGACGCAATTCAACGCGCCTGCGACGCAGTTGGTGTGCGTGTAATCACTACATACGGCGTGACGGACAGATGGCGGGACGATGGATCACTCGTCCAAGATGCTTCGCTGCCAAAAAAAATGAGCAAAGCCGCTGCTCGTGGCCTCGGAGAGATCAAACGCCATGCTGAAGCTGGTTACCGGACGATGGTTGGTGTTCATGCGGCATTCACTTGCTCAGATGACACACTGCAGGCATCTGCCGCACTGGCGCAAGACTTGGGAGTAGGAGTTCACATCCACGTATCCGAAGGCCGCGAAGACGCTGGCGCTGGCACACGCCTACGCGCCTTGGCTGCTGACAACTGGCTGCTCGTTCATTGCGTGCACCTAAAAGAAGAACTTCAAGGCACCATTGCCCACAATCCACGCTCAAATATGAACAATGCCGTGGGATACGCCCAGCCTGCGCGATTTAAGAACAGAGTCATTCTCGGCACCGACGGTATTGGCGCCGACATGATGGATGAAGCGCGACTCTCATATGTTGCCCATCGAGCCGACGATATTCACGCCACACCTGAAACAAGTTGGTCTTGGCTTGCAAATGGTTCCGACTTTTTCCCGGAGTCACTCAACGACAGGGTGACCTGGAATTACGACCACATGGACGACCCTTGGCATCTCGCTTTCACAACAGGGATCAGACCCATCTCAATCACTGCTGATGGTGCTCAAGTACTTACGAATGGACTCCCCTCCAGAGTCGACATCAAAGAGGTGCGCGCCAAAGCCACCGAGCAATCAACGCGACTACACGCAAAGTTGGCAGCATGATTTATTCACCAAAATCAATAAGCAATGCAGTTCAAATATTGCAGGATGATCCCGATGCGCAGATTCTGTCTGGTGGAACCGACTTTATGGTCGAGGTCAACTTTGGTCATCGTGCACCTACAAGCGTTTTATCGCTACGCGCAATTAAAGAGTTGTGCACTTGGTCGCAGCAAGACGGTGTGATCCGAATTGGTTCTGCACTCCCCTACGCACAAATGGAAACCGGGCCACTAGCAAAACTCTTGCCAGCGCTTGCACAAGCGGCTCGGACAGTCGGCTCCCCTCAGATTCGAGCCGCTGGAACACTGGGCGGCAACCTCGGCACCAGTTCACCAGCCGGCGATTCTTTGCCAGTTCTCTACGCGTTGGATGCCACGATCATCATTGCCACAGCGACTGGTGAACGACGCATGGCGGTAAAAGACTTCATGGTTGGCCCCAAGCGCAACGCTCTTTCTAAAGGCGAGATCATTACTGCGGTCGAGTTGCCCGCAAGCACTGGATATCAAGGCTATTCAAAAGTTGGTGTCCGTAATGCAATGGTCATTTCAATTGCCAGCGCCTGCTTAGTTCACAACCCAATAGATCGATCAGTACGGCTAGCGATGGGAACAGTTGGACCCACAATTATTCGCGCATCCGCTGCAGAAAAATGGCTCGGCGAGGAGTGCGATCTTGCCTCTGCGTCGAGCATTACACCGGCTATTTGCGCCGAGTTTGGGCGCCGATGCGGTGATGAAAGCCAGCCGATCACAGACCATCGCTCAACTGCCGAATACCGGCGTCATGCAGTAAGTGTTATTACTTCGCGTCTTTTAGAAAGGTGTGCGGCATCATGAGCCTTGAGAATCAGTCATACACGCTCCGTGTCAATAACAAATCACTGGATGTCCAAGATGCTTGGATCGGCGAGAGTCTTCTATATGTACTTCGTGAACGCCTCGGCATGCCAGGAGCGAAAGGGGCATGTGAACAAGGTGAATGCGGCAGTTGCACAGTTCTTTTAGACGGGGAGGCTGTTTGTTCTTGCTTAGTGCTTGCCGCAGCTGCAACGGATGCTGATATTCGAACGGTTGAATCAATTGGTGACGGTCAAACACTTAGCGATGTTCAGCAAGCGTTTGTCGAGTCCGGTGCGGTGCAGTGTGGATTTTGCACCCCTGGCCTCATTGTCGCGGTCGAGAATCTTCTTACGCACAACCCGCGACCAACCGAGATGCAGGTCAAAGAGGCTCTATCAGGAAACATCTGTCGGTGCACTGGGTATGGTCGCATCTTTGATGCAGTAAGTGTTGCAGTGGCACGGCGCACTGGAGTTAGCCAATGAGCGTAAAAACCCGCACTCGACGCGACATTCTTGGCACCTCCGCTCTGCGCCCTGATGCAGTTCCCAAAGTGCAAGGAAAATTCGCATTCTCATCCGATCTGTGGGCCGAGAACATGCTGTGGGGCGCCACACTCAGATCTCCACACGCGTACGCTCGAATTGTTTCGATCGATACAACAGCTGCTTGGAAGATAGATGGCGTTGAATGTGTCCTCACGCACGAAGATGTGCCGGGCAAACCGACTTATGGCCTCATTGCATCCGATCAACCCGTGCTCGCTCGCGACTTCGTTCGATACATGGGTGAGCCTGTTGTTCTTGTAGCGGGCGACCACCCTGAAACGTGTCGTCGCGCACTGGCAGCGATCAAGGTTGAGTATGAAGTACTAGAACCCCTAGTTGACCCTGAGAAATCTATTGATCTCTCGGTGCCCCCAATACACCCCGATGGCAATCTGATTCGACGTCAACAAATCATTCGTGGTGATCAAAGCCTGATCGGCGAAGTTGTCGTCGAAGGCAACTATGAACTCGGCATGCAAGACCAAGCTTTTCTTGGTACTGAGGCGGCTCTCGCATTACCCGATCCTGGCGGAACCGGAGTTGAGTTATATGTGGCTACCCAGTGGCTCCATGAAGATCGGGGCCAAATTGCTGCTTGCCTCAATTTGCCGGAAGACAAAGTGCGCCTTGTTCTAGGTGGAGTTGGCGGTGCATTCGGAGCGCGAGAAGACATCAGTCTGCAAGTACACAGCTGCCTACTAGCACTGCGTACAAGTCGACCCGTCAAGATGCAGTACAGCCGGCAGGAAAGTTTTTTTGGTCATGTGCACCGTCACCCAGCACGAATTTGGATGCGTCATCACGCCACAAAAGATGGACGCCTTCTACGAGTAGAAGCACGTGTCGTCATGGACGGTGGCGCCTACGCATCTACATCATCCGCCGTCCTAATCAATGCAGTCACCCATGTGCAGGGCCCCTACAAATGTGAGCACGCAACCGTTGACGGCTATGCCGTTCGCACCAACAATCCACCATGCGGCGCCATGCGCGGCTTTGGTGTGGTCCAGGCTTGCTTTGCTCACGAAGGACAGATGGACAAATTGGCTCTCGCTTGTGGAATATCACCGGTCGATATTCGGCTCATAAACGCGATGGAAACCGGCGATCGACTCATCACAGGCCAAACAATCCTCAACTCGGCTCCAGTCGCGCAGTGCATACGCGAAACCGCGGAAATTCCGATGCCACCCAACATGACAAACGATACGGATGTCCTTGCCATCCCGGGTGGTTCAGGTTTGACGGCCACACCATCAAAAATTCGGCGCGGTATTGGTTGGGGTGTCTCGATTAAAAATTTGATGTACAGCGAAGGGTTCGACGACTTTTCTACAGCGCGTTGCACCGTGGAAGATGGACGCGTATCACTCAAATTCGCCACCTCAGAGGTTGGTCAAGGATTCGTCACACTTGCACCCCAGATTGCTCGCACAGTTCTCGGTCTTGATGAGGTCTTCATTGAAACAATTGACACCGGAATCGGCTCAGCGGGTTCAACTTCGGCTTCACGCCAAACATGGATGAGTGGCGGAGCGGTGAATGGAGCGTGCAAACTCGTCGCGACCAACATCATCGCCGAAGTGGCAAAAATGCGAGGTCTTGACCCTTCAACGTTGCAAATTCAGGGCACCGATATTGTCGACCTCTCGGGTAATGCAGTTGAATCAGTCGTTGCAGCCACCAAGGGCAAACGATTTTCTGAAACTTACGAATTCCATCACCAACCCACCGGTGAATTGGACGAAAACGGACAAGGCGACTGTCACACCGCCTTTGCTTTCGTTGCCCACCGCGCTGTAGTCGACGTCGATCCCGATCTAGGACTCGTTAAGGTCGTGCAGATCGCGACAGCTCAGGATGTAGGTCGGGTTTTGAATCCCCTATCTCTTCTGGGGCAAGTAGAAGGTGGTATCGCTCAAGGGCTTGGTCTTGCAGTTATGGAAGAGATAATCGTCGAGAATGGACGCGTTCGAAATCCATCATTCACTGACTACTTGCTGCCCACCGCATTAGACGCACCTGATGTGATCGCGCGCTATGTAGAAGTTCCGGATCCCTACGCTCCTCTTGGTGCAAAAGGTGTTGGGGAACCACCTTGCATTTCAGTAACCCCAGCGATTGTGGCTGCAATTCGTGATGCCACGGGCGTTGACCTCCTACGAGTTCCTGTGCGCCCACAAGACATCTGCCTATAGTTGCCGAAGGTATTCATCATGAGAAAAATTTTTATTGCAATGTCTTTGGTGCTGTTTGCATGTGGCGCAGACGCAAAGGTCGATTTGTCCATCGGGGCAGCTCTTCCCCCCGTAGCTATTGAAGTAACCGACAATGAGTACACCCCGCGTGAGGTGACCATTAAAGCGGGACAAACTTTGATATTCGAGAATGTTGGGGCAAACGGACACGATATTGTCCTAGCCGAACCAGACTCCCTCTCTGATTTTGGTATCGATCTTGAGTCCTTTACTAAGGGCTCCACTTATGAAGCCGCGATCAACAAACCAGGCACTTACATATATTTCTGCTCAATCCATGGAACAAAAAAGGGTTCGGGAATGGCGGGAACGATCGTCGTTGAGTAGTTGACGGCGCACTAATGTGAAGAAATTGAGTTTGGGGGGACAATTGAAGAATTCAGCAATTCGGGCGTGTTTAATCTCTGTGGCCTTATTGGCGGGGTTGAGTGCGTGTAGCGATTCAGAAACCGATTCAAAGAGTGACGTAAAGCTCGCCGAGCACGTCCTCAATGTTCCAGACGATTACGCAACCATCCAAGAGGCTGTAGATGCTGCGGTCCCAGGCGACCTGGTATTGATTGCCGAAGGAACCTATAACGAACAGGTAACTGTAGAGACCGATGACGTAGTTATTCGTGGTGTCGACCGCAACAAAGTGATTTTGGACGGCGAATACGAACTCGATAACGGAATCCGAATCGTTGGTGCAAATGGTGTTGCAGTTGAGAACATGACCGCCATGAATTATCGGTTTAATGGTTTTTTCTGGACAGGCGTTGACGGATATCGCGGCTCATATTTGACCGCCATCCGTAATGGCGATTACGGAATTTACTCATTTGACTCCGTAAACGGATTGTTTGAACACTCTTACGGCGGCGGCTCTCCTGACGCCGGTTTCTACATAGGTCAGTGCAATCCATGCAACGCAGTTCTCGACGATGTGCTTGCGGAGAACAATGGGCTTGGTTATTCCGGCACGAACTCAAGTGGAAACCTCGTGATCATGCGTTCCACTTTCCGATTTAACCGTGCAGGCATCGTGCCGAACTCCGGTAGTGGCGAAAAACTCGCTCCTCAAGCTGACAACATCATCGTGGGCAACATTGTCTATTCCAACAACAACCCCGACACACCCGCCATCGACGCAGCTATCCTCGCTATGGGTAACGGGATCTTGGTCGCCGGTGGAAATGACAACCTCATCATTCGCAATCTTGTTTGGGACCACGATGCAACTGGTATTGCCGCCGTATTGAATAGTGATGACAAGACCTACCCGGTTTCTGGAAACAAAGTCATTGACAATGATGTGTCAGATTCACGAGTTGCTGACCTTGGTCTTGTAGCGGATCCAACTGGTGGCAACTGCTTTAGCGGCAACAAGTTCACAACATCGGGTCCAGCAAACATTGAGACTGCGGCCCCCTGCGAAGGAGAGCCGACTAGTTCATTCACAGAGGGTGGTTTGCCTTTTGGTGAACTTCTCACTGCTGAGCATCCGCCGTCGGCCGATCGTAAGTTGATTAAGGATCCACCACCACAGCCGACCATGCCAGATCCTCTGACCACCCCGGCTAAACCAGCGCGCGATATGCCTGGATCAGACCGCAACAGCCAATCCCTCATTGACTCCATTGCGCTGCCAAAGAAGCCTTAGGGCGCTACTGCTCACCTTGGTCGCCGCCGCGGCCATCAGTGCTTGCAAATCCTCGACAGAGAGCGCTACCGGCCATTGGCATCCACAGGTAGAGATTGGGCCCATTGCTGAAACTGGAAAGGATCGCGTGGGGTCATTTGGCGTGCGCTGCGATTACACGCACACGGCCCCAGACGACCCGATTCTCTACCCAGGCGCACCCGAAGCATCACACTCTCACGATTTCTTCGGCGCTGTCGGCGTAGATGCCTTTACAACATTGGAAACGCTCGAAGCTTCCGATTCTGTGTGTGATTCTTCAGGTGATATCTCCGCCTACTGGACTCCGACTTTGTATGCCGACGGAAAAGCGATTGTTCCAGTTGAGTCAGCGGCGTACTACCGAGCTACGCCTGGTTCGGATCTTGAAACTATTACCGTGCCACCCAATGGACTCAAGATGATCAGCGTCGGCGCCGAATGGACTTGTGCAAGGGTCGACGACCCGACCCCCCAAGTGCCAGAGTGCCCAGGTAGCTCATTGACTCGTCTGATGCTGGTGTTCCCCGACTGCTGGGATGGCAAAAATCTAGACAGCTCCGATCACAGATCACACCTAACACCGAGTGACAACGGTGATTGCCCTAAAACCCATCCAGTGCACATCACAAGAATGTTCTTTGAAGTGCGTTATGCAATCCCTCCCGGTGCAAAACTCAGGCTCGCCTCTGGCGATACCACTAGTGCACACGGCGATGCGATCATTCATTGGAAGCCGGATGTAATTGCCGACGAACTTAGATTTTGTGTCCAGAGATCAATCAATTGTGACCTCACCTGGAATACAACTCTTGGCTATTGAGCTGACTATTAAACAATGTCGGGCTCATGGCCCTGGGTTTGCCACAGATAGGCAGCCCACGTGTTTTCGATAAGGCAACCAACTGTCATGGGTCCTGTTCCCCCGGGCATGGGTGTGACGGCGGAAGCGATCCCTGATACCGCCTCGTAATCAACATCACCAACAATTCGCTCATCCACCCGCGAAATACCCACATCAATAACAACCGCAGAATCTTTCACAAATGACGAATTGACCATACGTGGCATTCCCGTGGCGGCGATCAGAATATCTGCTTGCTTACAAACCTGAGCAAGGTCTTGTGTGCGTGAATGAGCAATAGTTACGGTTGCGTCAACCCCTTTGCGCTGCAACAAGATCGCCATTGGTAAACCCACCAAAGTCGAGCGACCAATTACAACTGCACGTTTCCCAGATGTTGCGATGTTGTAGTGCTGCAAGATTCGTAAAACTCCTAGCGGTGTGCAAGAAGCGTGCCCTGGTAACCCGCGCACAAGTCGACCCAGAGAGGCAACTGTGAGGCCATCCACATCCTTCTCAACTGGCACCAGGGACACTGCCGACTCAAAATCAAGCTCGGAAGGTATTGGTGACTGAAGAAGTATCCCGTGAACCCCGGGGTCATGAGCGAGGTCGGAGATGCAATCATCTAGCTGCGCCTGACTAGCAGACGCCGGTAGAACAACATTTCGAGAATCAAAACCAGCAGTCTCTGCGAGTTTGTGCTTGTTGCGAACGTAAATCTGACTCGGGCCATCGTCACCCACGAGCACGGTCGCCAAACAGACACGCGGACCCTTGTTGACTGCGGCGGCGGCGGCAATTCGTGCCACCATCGCATCCCGAACGACAACACCGTCTAAACGAAGAACCACGAAGCGAAACTACCAAGTCTGGGGCTTGATCACCCGACACGAGGGTGGAATCGGCCTCTAAATATGGGACATCGGACCTGGAGTAACCACGTTGGACATCAATGCGCGTGGCACTGCTGGAACCTATTTCTTATCGGGTGTCCATCTAGTTAAGACTGTAAGTGTGACCAATGCGCTCGAACCCAACCAAGGAATAGTCGCCCTCGACGTTGAAGGTGTATTGATTCCCGAGATTTGGATCGCTGTGGCCGAGCACACGGGCATTGCAGATTTAAAGCGAACAACTCGTGAAGAACCGGATTACGACAAATTGATGGTGGGTCGTCTCGAAATTCTCCGTACTCACGGCCTCACGATGAGTCTTATTGAACAAGTTATATCCGAGCTAAAACCACTGGCTGGCGCAAAAGAATTCTTGGACTCAATCCGTAGCAAGTACCAAGTGATTCTGCTTTCGGACACATTTGAGCAGTTCGCACGACCCTTCATGCGTCAGTTGGGTATGCCAACTGTTTTTTGCCATCGATTGATCGTCAAAGGCGACGTGATCGAAGATTATGAACTACGGCAGGTGAATCAAAAACAGAGAGCTGTCGAAGCATTTCGCAGCCTCAATTACCGGGTTGTTGCTGCAGGTGATTCTTACAACGACACCACAATGCTCGCAGCCGCTACGAAGGGCTACCTATTTCGGGCGCCGAAGAATGTGATTGCAGAATTTCCCGAGTATCCGGCATTCACCACATACCAAGAACTCGAAGGTGCAATCGACGCAGTCTTAGGAAAATGACAGACTGGCTTACCCTCACGCGCAGAGCTGGGTTTGCATCCCACCGCTTGATTGGCTGGATTTACTGGGATCCGGTAGCACAACAGAATCTTGAAAAACTCGGAGTACCCGGTGGACTTGGCCACTATGTTGCATATCGCGCGGCGCCACTCGCGGCTGCGGGCTCCGAATCTATTGTTGCGGCGTTTTACACAATCAAACGTGAGTTACTTGAATTCGCGTTGAGCCATGCATCTCCCCACGCCACTTGGCATGAGATACATCAAGCACGAGACCAGGCTCTACTCACAGGGATACGTCAACTGGCTCCAGAGATTGAGGCACCTCTTGGCGCACTTGCCAAAGAATTATGGGCCGTAGTTGATGCTGCACCCGTAGGTGGGCGTGTGTTGTTTGCCGCCCACAAGCAATGGCAACGGCCCGAGCACCCATTTCTCTCTTCGTGGCATGCGATCAATGCATTGCGTGAATGGCGGGGAGATACGCACTTTGCGCTCCTCATAACCGAAGGCATTGGCGCGGTAGAGGCTGGGCTACTTCACGATGCGTGGATGGGATATCCAGATCAATGGATTCCTAAGAGTCGAGGAGCCTCAGATGAGGAAATTCGAATGGGGCTGATGAGCCTTGCATCCCGAGGGCTCGCTGATTCGACCAGCGTCAACTCAGAAGGCGTCCGATATCGCCAGTGGCTTGAGGACAAGACTGATGATCTGTGCGTACCAATCTGGCAAGGCGCCGGGGAAAAATTGGTCACTGAATTCTTGGACATAGTGGAACCAGTCAGCGACCGCTTCCTGCAGCACATCAACAACACTGCAGGCGATTTTTGGATGCCAGCGGCGCGTACGCGACGAACCTGACTAGCTATTTAGGATTTGAAAACGAAGTGCTCGCGGCCATGTCTGCGGCCTTTTGCATGAGTTCGATGATCAATGGGCCAAAGGCCATCTGCTTTTCATCACCATGACCCTGCAACGCACGTGCATACCCCTGCTCCAACACAATGCCAAGTTTCCACGCAGCAAGTATGTAGTAGTAATCCATGTCCTCAACAGAGCGACCCGTAAGACTCGACCAGTAATTCAGTAGTTCTGTGCGTCCAGGCATGCCAGTGGTGTTTACGTACGAAGCTCCAGAAGCCTGCGAGGTGTCCTCTGGCCAATCACGCACGATCCATGCGAGGTCAATTTTTGGATCCCCAATGGTTCCCATCTCCCAGTCAATGATGGCCGCGAGTTTCGCGGGTGCTCCATGAGCAAACATCACGTTGGCGAACTGATAGTCGCCGTGCATCAGCCCGGGTTTGAAGTCCAAGGGCCGATTCGAATCCAGCCACTTAGTTGCTTCCGCTAGTCCAGGAATCTCGCGCGACTTAACGCGTTCATAAAAACGAATCCAACGCTCAACTTGTCGTTCGTGGTAGCCATCGGGACGACCAAGATCCTTCAACTTCGGCTCCCAATCGAAGTTGGCCATCATGGCCGCTCCGCGAATCAGCTCCTTGGCCAATCCAGCACGTGTAGCCATATCCGATTCGAAGGGCTCTGGCCACTTACGGACCGTGGAAGCGTCAGCATCGTCTGAATTGTCGCCCGCACTCATAGGGCTCCAGCCATCTACCACACCCATCATGTAGAAGTTCGTGCCCATAATTGACTCGTCTTCACATAATGCAATTGCCTTGGTGTGAGGAACATCAGAACCATCAAGAGCCTCAATGATTTTCCACTCGCGCACAATTCCTTCAGCTCGGCCGGGGGGCGGTGGGAATGGTGGCTTACGCAACGCGGCCGACCAGTCTCCTCGTGTCACTTTGAAGATCTCGTTTTGGCTACCGCCACTCATGTAGTCGAGTTCAATTGGAATCGATGAGTCTCCGAGACCCCTTGAATCCATCCATGCAGTTAACTTCGCACGATCAACTTTTGCTAGAGCGTCATTGTTACCAGCCATTACATGTTCCCCACTTCAAGATCGAGATAATGCGCGAGTTTTTCCTTCGCATACGCCACTTTTTTGGGCCGATGCTCGGTCGGCCACAGATCAGGACTTGGCTTGTAGTCCCGAAGCACTTGGCGCGCAACCGTTACCTTGTGAACTTCACTGGGTCCATCTGCGAGACCCATGATGTAGCCGCCAAGGATCATTCCACGGAATGGCATCTCGTTTGATGTGCCGAGTGCGCCATGAATATGCAGTGCTCGTCCGGCGATGTTCTTAATCAATTCCGGCATCAGGAACTTAAGGGCGGCGATGTCTTTACGTACCTTGCGATAATCCTTGTACTTGTCAATTGTCCAAGCCGTGTAAAGCGTGTAGAGCCTGAATTGCTTGAGTTCCGCATATGACTCCGCAATTGCACCTTGAACAAACTGCTTTTCCGCGAGGAGCCCGCCCGACACATTACGGCTGAGTGCACGCTCACACATCATGTCCAACGCGTGCTGACAGTTTCCAACGGTGCGCATTGCATGGTGAATGCGGCCTCCACCTAACCGGGTCTGCGCAATCGCAAATGCTTGACCCTCGCCGCCAAGAAGTGCCTCGTTTGGTACGCGAACGTTGTCATAATGAATCAGCGCATGCGATGCCATCTCATCTGGTTCGAGACCCGATGCAAGATTACGGACGATCTTTACTCCAGGCGTGTCAGTAGGCACCAAGAACATAGACATACCTTGATATGCGCTTACATCGGGATTGGTAACCACCATGACAATGAGGAATGATGCAGTCCGAGCGTTAGAGGAATAGAACTTCCAGCCGTTAATCACCCACTCATCTCCGTCGCGAACAGCCGATGTAGTGAACAGGGTGGGATCAGCTCCAGCGTGTGGCTCGGTCATCGAGTAGCAGGAGAACATCTCTCCATTCAGAAGTGGCTTTAAGTACTTCTCCTTTTGTTCATCGTTCCCGTAGTGAGCGATGATCTCAGCGTTGCCCGTATCTGGAGCTTGGGTTCCAAAGATCACAGGAGCCCACGGAGATGTTCCAAGAATTTCATTGAGGAGGGACAGCTTCACTTGTCCATAGCCCTCACCACCG
>JAFMEI010000004.1 GCA_017856815.1 Ilumatobacteraceae bacterium | reverse complement strand
ACAACCCAAAGCGAACCAAAGATTGCTGACTGAATGCCAGCACGCAATGGGCGCGCTGATGGCATGTTGTTGATCAGGTCCATATTGAAACGGCTGTGACCCTGAACGATGATGTTCAATAGCAATGTCGCAAGTGCTCCGAGTGCGATGCCGATGCCGGCGGCTAGAAACATTCGGAAAATCCAGTCCTTAACTGTGCGCTCGGTTGACTTACGAGCCTTCAGCGAAAAATCAACGGTCATTCGTACACCTCACGGAACCGCCGCACAATACGAATGCTCGCAATATTGAGCAGCATCGTCACAACGAACAGCATTGCGCCAACAGCAAAGATTGATTGATAGCCAACGCTTCCCGTTGGTTGATCACCGATACCAGCAAATCCAATGAATCCGGCCATCGTTTGTGCTTCTTCACCTGGATTGCCCGTTAATTGAGCACGACTACCAGCGGCGAGTACAGCAATCGTGGTTTCACCAATAGCACGAGCAGTTGCCAACACGATTGCTGCCACAATGCCAGAGAGCGCGGCGGGAAACACTACGGACGTCGAAACTTCGCGCCGATTACTGCCGAGGGCAAAAGCCCCCTGACGTAACGCTTGCGGTACTGCTGTCATTGCATCTTCTGAGAGTGATGCCACTGTTGGAAGAATCATGATTCCGGTGACGAGCCCCGCAGCTAGCACGCTGTATGTGCCGACATCACCAACTGGCCAAAGCTTCTGCACCAAATTTGGATTGATGAAATTAAGTGCGAAGAAACCAAAGACAACTGTGGGAATGCCCGCCAGAATTTCAAGAATTGGTTTGATTATCGAACGTGTGCGCTCACCTGCGTATTCACTGAGGTAAAAAGCAGCACCAAGTCCAAGTGGAACTGACACAAGTAATGCGATGGTTGCCACCCAAAGTGTGCCGGTGACTATTGACCACACTCCATAACGAGGAGGTTTGAATAGTGGCTTCCAATCGATCCCACCGATGAAGTCCTTGAAGCTCACATCTTGAAAGAAATTGATCGCTGGGCGAAACAACGCCAGAACGATCAACACCGAGATCAAGACCGTTAGCGCTGCGGCAGTCCCCAAAAGCGCCTTTGCAATCCGCTCTATACGCAGTTGGCGCCGTGCGCGGCCTGCGGGTTGCAGGCTCACAGGCACGACGCCAACGTTGTGTATTGAATTACTCACGAGTTAGAGACTAAGCACCCTCAATAGCGGCGAGGTTCTCTTCTTCGACTGCCTTCTGCTCATCATCTAGAGCTACGAAGAGTGCCTCTTCGGTGATCGAGTCCTGGTTGTCGTAGAAGTAGCGGGCGAATGCTTTCACTTCTGCACGCGCTGCGGCCTCTTTGGCGATGTAGATGTACAACGGACGAGCCAATGGTGTGTAGCTGCCATCCTGAACTGCCTCGGCCGAGGGAGCCACACAGCCTTCGCCACCGTCAATTTCAACTGCAGTCAGCCTGTCAGCATTTTCCTCGTAATAGGAGTAGCCGAAGTAGCCAAGCGCGCCCTTGTCACCTTCGACGCCGGTGATAGTTACGTTGTCATCTTCACTCGGGCTGTAGTCGGTGCGGCTGGCACCCTCTTCACCATTGATCTCCTTTGTGAAGTAGTCAAAGGTGCCAGAGTCAGTACCTGCGCCAAAGAGCGAGAGCGCCTGATCTGGGAATGAAGGATCTACCTCATTCCAATTGTCAACGGTTCCTTCAGCTTCGGGAGCCCACATCTTGTTCAACTGTTCAACAGTGAGACACGTGGCCCAGTCATTCTCGTTGTTCACCACAACTGTGAGTGCGTCGTTGGCCACGATCATCTCGAAGTACTCCACTCCAGCGTCGGCGCACAGTTGAATTTCTTCATCTTTGATTGGTCGCGATGCATTTGAAATATCGGTCTCACCGGCACAGAACTTCTCAAAGCCGCCGCCAGTACCCGAAGTTCCAACCGTTACACGTACACCACTGTTTTCAATCTGGAAATCTTCAGCAGCAAGAGTGAGCAAAGGTGCCACTGTGCTTGAACCATCAATCAAGATGCTGCCTGAAAGATCAGAGCCACCATCTGAAGAATCATCTGAGCTGCATGCACCAAGCACTGCAACTGTTGCTAGGGCCAAGCCGAGGGTAGCTTTGCGGCCAAGGGGGAACTTTCGGGTCATTTACGGTCTCCTTTGAGAAATCGTCTATCCGTTGCTCCATTGAGGAGCCAATAAAGAACTTAGATAGCCGTTGTTAACCTTCATTTCGTTTTAGGTGAACAGAAGGTTAACTACAACAAAACAGTTGTACTCAAGATGAACGGGACTTACGTACCTGCACTTCAGAAACCCACTCGTGGATCAACTGTTGGGCATCGAGTCCTTGTCCCGCAAGGGTTTCCCGACGCCACACGGCATCGGCACCAAGATCGAATCGATTCACGTCTGGCCGCAACAACGTGGCGAAAACCTTTTCTAGCCACGCCCGGTGTTTCGGGTGCTCCACTGGGGCCAGAACTTCCACGCGCAGGTCGAGGTTTCTGGGCATCATGTCGGCCGAACCAATCAAATACTCAGGATCCCCCGGGGCGCGCCCGTTAGCAAAGCGATACATCCGCGAGTGCTCCAAATAGCGACCAAGGATGGAACGCACTCGGATGTTTTCACTCATCCCGGGTACCCCAGGGATCAAGCAGCAGATTCCGCGCACAATGAGATCAACTTTGACTCCCGCGTTGCTTGCCTCGTACAGAGCTTCAACGATCTTTTGATCCGCCAGCGCATTGATTTTCATCACGATTCCACCAGCAGGGCCATAGTCAGTCTCATTGGCGATCAACTCCAACATCTGCTCTCTCAGATGTTCTGGAGCCACCAACAACTTTTCGTAATACTCACCACGGCTGAAACCAGTCAGGTGATTAAACAGCTGAGCTACATCGGTACCAATAACAGGGTCACATGAGAAATAACCGATGTCTTCGTACAAGCGCGCCGTCTTTGAGTTGTAATTGCCTGTTCCGATGTGAACATATCTGCGCGTACCTTCGTCTTCGGCACGTACCACCAATACACATTTACTGTGTGTCTTCAATCCGACAAGCCCGTACACAACGTGCACACCAGCACGCTCAAATTCCTTTGCCCACCCAACGTTTGTTGCTTCATCAAATCGAGCCTTCAACTCAACGAGAACAACGACCTGCACGCCTCGTTCTGCGGCACGAATCAAACTCCGCGCGATGGGACTCTCTACCGAGGTGCGATAGAGAGTCATTTTGATTGACAACACTTTTGGATCGTCTGCCGCTTGAGCGATGAATTCTTCAGTACTTGAAACGAAAGATTCATATGGGTGGTGAACCAAAATGTCGCGGTCACGGATCACGGAAAAGAAACTTGAATCGGTTTCATCGGCACTGCTCAAACGGCCCGCTATCACAGGTGGCCAGCTTGGATCCTTCAAATCAGGGCGGTTTGCTCCAAGCAAAGAGCTAAGCATCGTCAGATCCAATGGCAACGAGTGCTTTGTGATGTTTTCGTCACGAAGTTCGAGCTCCTCTTTGAGAAGTTCTAGAGCCTCGGCAGGCACCTGATCTTGGATCTCCAAGCGAATTGCTTGACCAAATCGGCGGCGCCGCAACTCCATCTCAACGGCCGCCAGCAAGTCTTCGGCTTCTTCCTCTTCGAGGTCGAGGTCTGCATTGCGAGTCACACGGAACGTGAACCAAGACTTGATTGACATTCCGCGGTAGAGGCTGTTCAGGTGTGCACCGATTACTTCTTCAATTGGCACAAAAGAGTCACCTTCAACACGGATCAAACGCTCCAGCCGGTTCGGAACTTTGACTCGAGAAAACTTCTGCTCGCCAGACTTTGGATCTACCACGAGCGCACCAATGCTGAGCGCAAGATTTGAGATGTAGGGAAAAGGGTGCGCAGGATCTACTGCCAGCGGGGTAAGCACCGGGAAAATGTTGTCGTCAAAATGGCGGGTCAAAGCATCCCGCTGATCAAATGTGAGTTGCTCCCACCGAAAAATCCTTATTCCCTCGGAAGAAAGTGCGGGTAGCAGAACATCGGCTACTAAATCTTCGTGTCGCCGCAATAGTGAATGGATCCGCTTGTAGATCTCAGACAATTGTGCTTTCGGGGTGCGCCCATCCGTGGTTGGAGCCGTAATCCCCGCCTCGATCTGTTCGATAAGTGCTGCTATGCGTACTTGGTAGAACTCATCAAGGTTGGAAGAAAAAATCGACGCAAATTTCGTGCGCTCGAGCAATGGCAAGACTGGATCCTCTGCCAGTGTGAGGACACGTTCATTGAAGTCGAGCCAAGAGAGCTCACGATTAAGAAATCTGTCGCTGATGCCCCCGAAGATAACTTTCGAGCGTTTAAAGGGCGAGCGGAACATCGAATGTTCATCTGCAGTTTGACTGCGCGTCAACTGCAGATCATTAGAACTATTGCTCTTCTGGTCGACCGAGATCCCACTCGATCGTGATGCGTTCGCGCTCTGCATCGCGAGCAATGCGCTCGCTGTTGCGACGGAACTGCGGGTCATCGCGGGTAAGGAGCACTAGTCGTGCGAGCACGCGGGTACGGAATTCATCAACCAGGTTCTCGTCGCCGTAGTCCCCATAGACCTCCCAATGGGGCGAGACGGGACCGAGATACACGATCCGGGCGTGTGCGCGCGGTGCCTCTGTAGTGGTGACTTCCGACATTTTTCCTCCTAGTGGAATTTCCAATACTAGCGAAGGGGGCAAAAAACGGTCCATCGGCCCCTTTTTGTACTGTTTTCAGGCTATTTCCAATTTCTTAGCCAATTCTTAGACGAAATCTGACCCCCAACTTGGCCGACCCGTGCTTGACTATCTGGCAACGGGAGCCAAGTCCCGCACAAGAGGCAACAAACACGCTGCTTAGCAATTCACTCGGAATTGGTCGGCAACATGGAAGGAGCCAAATGCGTAAGTCAGTAGCTGTAATCAGAGAAGACCAATCAGTCGAATCCATCCCCACGGGTTTGGACGCCGACACGAGTTGGATGGCCAAGGGGAACTGCCGGAATTTTCCGCCTGCAATGTTCTTCCCCAGCGACGGGGTCGGTGTTGATCACGCCCGCCGTATATGCGCCGGATGCGAAGTGACCAATCAGTGTCTTGAGTACGCAATCACCGAGAAGATTGATCACGGGGTCTGGGGCGGCTGTAGCGAACGCGAGCGACGCCGTATCGCCAAGCGACGCCGTGCAGCGCGCTGATCAAATCAATTAATTCAGCTGGCTACTTCTTGTCGGAGTCAGAACCTTCGGCTGCGCCATCGGCGAGACCTTTTTTGAATTCCTTCTGCGCTTGTCCGATGTTGCGGGCCAGCTTCGGGAGTTGAGCACCACCGAAAAGCACAAGCACTACGACCGCCACGATGATGAGCTCTGGTCCGTCTAGGAATGAAATCATGATTTGACCGTACCACCTTGATTGGTGGTTTTGGCAGGCGGGGTGCGCTAGGCAATAGATGTGCTGGAGTGCGTTGTGAACATCAGTGAGGGGCGCGCCCTTGAGGTGGTGGCCGCAATTGCCATGCTGGCTGGTCCCGACCTCCTTGATGTCCATTCGGATCCCGATCACAACCGCAGCGTGATTACAACTGTCGGCACCACCGCCCCGCGAGATATCGCGCGAGGTGCGATTACCGCACTGGACATCAACGACCACGCTGGCGTGCATCCACGCCTTGGTGTTGTTGATGTTGTGCCCTTTGTCCCCCTGGATGGCTCTAACTTTTCCGATGCGGTTGCTGCGCGAGACGAGTTCGCCGAGTTTGTCGCCACCGAATTTGGCGTCCCTTGCTTTCTCTATGGAACAGGGCGCTCACTGCCGCAGCTGCGCAAGGATGCCTTCACCCGTCTTCAGCCTGATCTCGGGCCGCCCACCCCACATCCAACCGCCGGGGCAATCTGTGTAGGTGCCCGCGAGATATTGGTCGCCTACAACGTGATTTTGGCCGATTCTGGGATCAAGACGGCACGCGAGATTGCCGGCAAACTGCGCTCACAGCATGTGCGTGCACTCGGAATGGAGATCAGTGCAGGAGCACAGGTCAGCATGAACTTGATCGCACCTACACAAGTTGGGCCAGCGGAAGTTTTCGACATGATCAGTGCAATGGCACAGATCGATCAATGCGAATTAGTGGGGCTCATACCAGCGAATGTGTTGCAGCAAATACCGAAGAATCGCTGGAATGTTCTCGACTTAACCGCTGAAAAAACGATTGAATGGCAATTAGCAGCCCGCAATCGCAGGCTCACCGATAACTGAAACTCAGGCGGTAGCGCTTCGGCGACCCGACATCGCGCGTTGACGACGCAGGCGTCGCCTTTCACGCTCTGAAAGCCCGCCCCAAATTCCGAACTTCTCACCGTTGACGAGTGCGTATTCGAGGCACTGCCCGCGAACCACACATCCACGGCATACTTCCTTGGCCTCGCGCGTTGACGCGCCTCTCTCAGGAAAGAAAAGATCCGGGTCTACACCTAGGCAGTTGGCTTCGTCTTGCCAGCCCCGATCTGGGCTGAGGGTTTCGAAACCTAACTCTGAACCGCTCTCTGACTGCTCCACTTTGACCTCCAATGCGCCATCCACCAGCCAGCGTCCAGCCCGATTGCTAGGACCCCCCACCTGGTGCGGTGACACCGCTGTAATTACAGCGATGTCATTCTGCCAAAGTTTGTACGAATTGTGCAAGGTGGAACTTGCTGAAATGTCGAAATTCCCAAAGAAAAACCCTTGTTTCATGGGGATTTGGGTCAAAAATTGGCGGTAATCGGGACAAATGGGTAGCGAATACCCTTTAAAAATCGGCCTAACTGGCCCTCCGACGCGAACTTGTTTGGCGACGCCCCTCGAGAAAATCGACCAAGACGTAGTCACCAAGGTTCGCTGAATCGGTGAAAAATGCGCGGCCGCGGTTAACCCGTGTGAGCTGTTCGACGAACCGGATGAGACCATGGTCGGCATCGATCATGAATGTGTTGATCGTGATTCCCTCTTTGGTGCAGCGCAGCACTTCCTTCATCGTTGCTTCGAGGGTGGCTGGCACTGGTGGCCAATTGAAATAGATCCCAGCGTTATCCATCACGTGTGCAGTGGGTTCACCGTCGGTGACCATGATGATTTGCTTCGTGCCCGTCTCGCGGGCGAGGAGCTTGCGCGCCATGGTCAGAGCGTGATGCATGTTGGTGCCCTGGTAGTAATCACATTTTGCAGCGATGAGTTCGTCTGGTTTGAGTGGATACGCGGTGTAACTAAAGCCGATAATGCCCAAGTAATCCCGCGGAAACTGAGATGTAATCAACGACTGCAGTGCAATCGCCACCTTCTTTGCTGGCAACAATCGATCATTCAATTCCATTGACATTGAAAGATCGAGAAGTAGCACGGTGGAGGTTTGCGTTAAATGCTCCGTGCGTTCAATCTCGAAATCATCCTGCTGGAGTCGAACCGGAGTGCCGGTCTCGCGTCGCAGAGCGTTCATGATCGTGCGCTGAAGATCAATTCGGAATGGATCGCCATATTCGTATTGCTTGGTCTCAAAATTACGATCGTGGCCCGATCCATTGCGCTCCATCTGATGCTGGCCCGCTTTGTCCTTCTGCAATTTTGCGAATAAATCCCGCAATGCATCCGCACCGATTCGGCGCATTCCTTTAGGGGTTAGTTCAAGGCGCCCATCGCGCTGCTCGATTAAACCCTGTTCCTTCAGGGTTTTGGTGAGCTGTGCCAGGCGCTCAAGTGACGCTGCAGCATCGTCGCCGAGCAAATCGCGAACACGGTCAAGATCCACCTCGTCTAGTTGCGACGGGGTGCTTGCTTGGCGCATCATTTGCTCCATCGCATCGAGATCAGAGATCTCTTTCATCGCATCCATGGCCTGCTCAAAGTTCGCTGGTTCAGAACCGTTGAAGTCACGACCCTGCTCCCAGCCCATCTGGGGAAACATCGCTTGCATGTTTTGTGAGAGTTGCTGCATCTCGTTGGCGAGATCCATATCTCCAAGAAGTTGTTCGGAAAGCTGACGCAACTGATCACGTTGTTCAGGGGTCATCGAATTGAACACCTGCTGAGCAGCAGCCATTTGTTGTGCAAGATTTTCGAGTAGTTCATCAAGTGACTGAGGATTGTCCGGGAAAAAATCTCCGTACTTCTCCATGAACTCTTCAAAGCCGGGGTCCTCACCGCGATTGCGCTTTTCAATCATCTCGTTGAGAGCAGCCATCATCTCTTTCATCCGCTGCATGTCTTCAGGGGTCATGTTGCGCATTGATTCTGAGACATTCTCGAAGGTCTGCTTCATCAACTGCTCACGGAGCCGATCCATCAGATTGTCGAACCGCTGTTGAGCATCTTTTGATGCGAAGTCATAGGACTGCAGTTCACGTACTTTGCCTGCGAGATCATCGGGCAAGGTGTCGAGGCGGAAGTTTCGATCCATCGCGGCTGCTTCGGCGTTGTCACGGCGACGTGGATCGTCAGAGTTGTTTGCATCGCGCAACGCCTGTTCGATTCCCAAACGTTCTTCGTCAACGATGTCGTTTAACTCTTCCGCAATCTCGTTGTAGATCCCACCGAGATCAAAACGATCAAGTTTCTCCTTGCGCTGCTCGCGGAGTTTCTTCAACATCTCCTGGAGTCCCTTGACCTGGTCGCCATTGCGGTCGCGGAATCCCTGGTTCATAAGCCGGCGCAGAGCGGCATTCACGTCGCCGTGATAGATCAGGTCATCGTTGATCTGCTCAAATAGCGAGTCGGCGTCCACATCGAAGCCCTTTTGGGTTCCATCCCAGCGGGAATATGTGAATCGGTTGCCCATACCCGCACGCTACTGCCGTAGCCTTAAGGGGACATGCGCGTCCCCAGAACATTCGTTTTCGTCGACCTTTCGGGTTTCACCAGATACGCAGAAGAGAAAGGCGACCTTGCCGCAGGCGATGTCCTTTCAGCGTTTCGGGCGGTTGCGCGCGAGGTGGCCAGCGATCGCGGGGTCAGAATCGCCAAATGGCTCGGCGATGGCTGCATGGTGGTGGCCATGGACCACAACGACGCCGTGGTCTTTTCCCTTGAGCTCCAGCGCCGCGCCACAGCAGCCTGTGAGCCGCTCAGCATGCGCGCTGGTATCTCTACTGGCTATGCCCTTCTATTCGAGGGCGACGACTACATCGGCACCACAGTCAATCTGGCCGCGCGCATATGTGATGCAGCGGGTCGCGATGAAGTCCTACTCCCCGCAGAACAGGCCGTTGACCTTCCAGGCGGGGTCTCTGCGCAGCCACATTCGGAGTTAGATCTCCGCGGGTTCCCAGAGCCGATTCAGGTTGTGGCTCTCAGCGGCGACCCGCATTCGGTGTCACGAAACGACACTGGCGAGCTTTGGACTCGCACGCCGTTTGCACTCTGAGATTCAGGTGGCGGGTCGCGCCTTGCCCCGATAAGTCGCATTCGTTCCAAGCGCATCCTTGTTCAGACGCTTAGAAAGATGAAGACCTTCAAGGATGAACTCCACGGCTGCCGCGACAGCTGAAGGGGACTCAACTCCAGCTGTGAGATTGGTGACGGCAGTGCGCAATGCAGGAACTTGCTCAACCAGTTTTGCCAGTTCCGCAGATGAAACTTCCTCGCCAGTGTGGGCAATCGTGCCTTCTTCGAACGCAGCTACCACTTCGGGCAAGGTGGTCTGATCCACCCGCAATTTGAACACTTGAAGACACGCAGCTCGCACAATCTGCTCGAGCACAGAGTCACCGCCACGATCATCAAGCGACTCAACTTCGATCTTTCCGCTACTTGAAGCCGCCAGTGAATCGAGGTCGCAGATTCGCGGCGTGACTTCGTTTTCACCTAACCGCAATGCACGACGAACTGCATTTGCGCCAAGAACTTCATAGTTACTCACTGAGAGACGCACAGAAACGCCGCTGCGCTGGTTTACGTGACTGCTTTGGCGCGCGAGTTGGCTGAAGGTAGCGATCACTTCTTCCATGTACTCAGGCATGTGCACCTTGACACTGCCAATTGACAACTCACGGGCCTCTTGGCGCATGATTCCAATCTCAGTAGCAACTTCAAGTGGGTAGTGAGTGCGGATCTGGCTGCCAAAACGATCCTTAAGCGGAGTGATCAGACGACCACGATTTGTGTAGTCCTCGGGGTTGGCCGAAGCCATCAAAATCACATCGAGTGGCAATCGGATCTTGTAACCCCGGATTTGCACATCGCGTTCTTCAAGAACATTCAGTAGGCCAACTTGAATGCGTTCGGCGAGGTCTGGAAGTTCGTTGATCGCAAAAATGCCTCGGTTGGTCCTCGGTACGAGCCCGTAGTGCAACGTGAGTTCGTCAGAGAGATAACGACCCTCGGCAACTTTGATTGGATCCACTTCCCCAATGAGGTCAGCGATTGCGGTATCTGGGGTAGCGAGTTTTTCGCCGTAACGCTTGGTGCAATGCACCCAATCGATCGCGGTGTTCTCGCCGTGCTCTGCAATCTGGTTCAACGCATACCGCGAAACTGGATTGTATGGATCGTCGTTGATCTCGCTGCCAGCGATGATCGGCATCCACTCATCAAGCAGACCCACCAAGGAGCGAATCATCCTGGTTTTGGCCTGGCCACGCTCTCCAAGGAACACCACGTCGTGGCCGGCGATGAGAGCATTCTCTAGTTGCGGCATAACTGTGTCTTCGTAGCCAAGAACACCCGCGAACAAGGGTTCACCGGCAGCAATTCGGGCAACCGCATTAGTACGGATTTCCTCTTTGACTGGCCGTGAAACCCACCCGCTAGCTCGTAACGCGCCAAGAGTGCGTGGGAGATCACTTGGGACCTCGGGTGCTTCGTCGCCGGCCATGAATCTCTGTGCGCTCATTTGAGAAACTTACAGGCTTAGTACCCTTCTTAGGACATGAGAATGACACTTAATGGTCGCTGGAAGGCACGAATTGCCGACGACCATCTGCGACGCTCCGGCGTTGGCCTTGAGGTCGACGATTCTGGTTGGCCGAATATTGATGTGCCGGGTCACTGGCGTTCACATCCTGAGTTTGCCGACTCCAACGGCCCAGTTCTCTATCGCCACCACTTCAATGCGTCCGAACCGCTGAGTGGCGAGCGTCGCTGGATCAAGTTCGATGGCATTTACTACCAGGGTGATGCGTGGCTTGATGGCGCTTACCTCGGTGACCCGGAGGGTTACTTCGTCGAGCATTCCTTTGATGTCACCGATCTCTGCAGACTCGCAACTGACCACGTGCTCGCAGTCGAAGTTTCATCACCACGTGCGAGTGACAAGAAATCAAAACGCAATGTCACAGGCATCTTTGACCAAAACGACTTCTTGGATCCGCTGTGGAATATGGGCGGGTTGTGGCGCGGGGTTGAACTCTTCTCTACGGGTCCAGTTCGAATCGCAAACCTTCGTGTGTTGTGCAGAGACGCAAGTGAGTCACGGGCGCACGTGCGTCTTCATGCTGAGCTCGACTCACTTGCTTCACGTGGCGCGTTGGTAAGAACTTTCGTTGACGGCGTTCTGGTCCGTGCAGATGAACACACACTCGCCGCTGGCTCGAACTCCCTCGACTGGGCAATTGATATTGACAATCCGCGTCTTTGGTGGCCATGGCAACTAGGTGAAGCCGCTCTCACCGATATTGCAGTTGAAGTGCAGGTGGACGGTGTTGCCAGTGATTCGGTTTCGCGCCGCACAGGACTGCGCCAAGTGGCACACGACAATTGGATCTTCACAATTAATGGTGAACGCCTGTACACACGTGGTATCGCAGTTGGGCCCACTGCACTGCGGATGGCTGACTGCAGCCCTGAGATGATCGCTAACGATGTCGCACTCGCGCGCGAACTCGGAATGAATTTGGTGCGACCGCTAGCGCACGTGGCGAGGCCGGAGTTCTACGATGCCGCCGATGCCGCTGGAATGCTCGTGTGGCAGGACGTGCCGCTCTATGGGGCGTATGCGCGCAGTGTTCGGCGCCAAGCGGTGCGCCAAGCCCGCGCGATGGTGGACCAACTCGCCCATCACCCGTCAATCGTTCTTTGGTGCGCTCACAACCAGCCAACCCAACCAGACCCATTGCACCAACAACTCCCTACGTGGACCCGCAGCGTGCTTGATGCGTGGGTGCGCAAAGCATTGAGTGACGCTGATGATTCGCGTCCCGTCACTGCCCACTCTGGTGTTTTGCCACACTTTCCGAAGCTCGACGGCACCGATATGAACGCGAGCTTTGGTTGGCGCCACGGCAGTTATCGAGACATCAACGCACTCGCTGAGCGTCTGCCCAAGTTGACCAAGTTTGTCTCCGGATTCGGAGCCCAATCAGCGCCAAGCGACGCCGCATTTATTGACATCAAGTCGTGGCCACAGCTTGATTGGGACACTGTTTCAGAACGCTTTGGAATGCAGCGTGATGCATTCGAGCGCTTCGTACCAGCTTCGGAACACCCCAACTACGCGTCGTGGGCGACCGCCACTCAGGAGTACCAAGCGGAACTTTTAAAGCATCACATTGAGGCACTACGCAGGATCAAATATTCACCAAATGGCGGATTCTGTTTCCTCATGCTGGCCGATGCACAGCCCTGCATTGGATACGGCATCTATGACCACAGCCGTGTGCCAAAACGCGCAGTTGAGGTAGTTCGGGCTGCTTGTGCCGAGGTGATCGTCACGGCAGAGGTACCAAGTGAGCATGCCCTTGGTGCCGAGTTTGTTACGGACATTCACGTGGTCAGTGACCTACCTGATGCAATCACTGAAGCCACGGTTACTGCCACTCTCACCTGGTCCAGCGGCACTCGTTCTTGGGCGTGGGAAGGCCCGGTAGAGGCAGATGTATGCGCAAAAGTTGGTTCAATTGCTCTAGTTATTTCTACCGCTGGTGATGCGCGACTAGATCTGCACCTCAACGGTGCTGGCATGGATGTGCGGAACAGCTACGAATTTGTTGTGCGCTGAGCGCAAAGATCAGTCAGCGCGTGCAGAAGTTTTGCGGTTTTTGAACTTCGCCTTGCGATAGTCCTTGTTCATCAGAGCAATGACATCGATAGAGATTGACTTCGGGCACGCAGCTTCACACTCACCGTGATTGGTGCAAGATCCGAAGTAATCGTCCATGGTTTCAACCATCGCTTCAACGCGCGAGTAACGCTCGGCCTGTCCCTGCGGAAGCAAGTTGAGGTGAGAGATCTTCGCGGCAGTGAAAAGATTTGCCGCACCGTTGGGGCAAGCAGCAACACACGCACCGCAACCGATGCACTCGGCGGAGTCCATGGCGGCGTCAGAGACGGGCTTCGGAATTGGAATGAGGTTCGCATCTGGCGCTCCACCGGTTGGAGCGGTGATGAAACCACCAGCTTCAATGATGCGGTCGAAAGCCGAGCGATTAACCATCAAGTCCTTGATGATTGGAAAAGCAGACGCCCTCCAAGGCTCGATCACAATCTGGTCACCACTTTGAAACTTGCGCATGTGCAACTGGCAGGTGGCGGTTGACTTTTGCGGGCCATGTGCTTGGCCGTTGATCATCAATGAACAGGTTCCGCAAATGCCTTCACGGCAGTCGTGGTCGAATGTGACAGGCTCACGACCCTCAGTGATTAGACGCTCATTCAAAATGTCAAGCATTTCCAGGAACGACGCTTCATCGCTTATCTGATCAATCAGATATGTCTCAAAGCGACCGCGTTCGTTTGGACCAGCTTGGCGCCAAATTTTCAGTGTGATGTCATTTAGATGATTGCTCACTTGTAGCTCCTCGTTGCGAGGTGGACTGTTTCGTAATTCAGGTCTTCGACATTGCGGATCGCCTTCATCGGGTCACCGGTCCATTCCCAAGCCGCCACGTGACAGAAGTTGTCGTCGTCGCGCTGTGCTTCGCCGTCATCGGTCTGATACTCGGCACGGAAATGACCGCCGCAGCTTTCGTTGCGTTCCAATGCGTCGCGACACATCAGCATTCCAAGCTGGATGAAGTCGTCGACGCGGCCGGCCTTTTCAAGGGTTTGGTTCATCGATTCCCCGTCACCGGTTACGCGAAGGTCGGTCTTGAACTCCTCATACAGCGGCTCTAGATCGCTAAGGGCTTTTTGCAGACCTTCAGCGGTGCGTTCCATTCCGCAGTAGTCCCAGATGATCTTTCCGAACTTGCGGTGGAACCAGTCAGGTGACCGTGAGCCCTTGATGTTCAGATAGCCCTGGAAACGATTGCGAGCATCCTCTTCGGCTTTCTTGAACTCCGGATGATTGGTGTCTGGAGTGCCTTGGTTGAGCATCGGAGCCAAGTAATTACCAATTGTGTACGGCAATACGAAGTAGCCATCTGCAAGACCTTGCATCAAAGCGGAAGCTCCGAGTCGGTTTGCGCCGTGGTCGGAGAAGTTCGCTTCGCCCGCTGCATACAAACCAGGAATGGTGGTCATCAACTCGTAGTCAACCCAGAGGCCGCCCATTGTGTAGTGCGACGCCGGATAGATGCGCATGGGCACTTCGTAAGGATTCTCTCCAGCGATGCGCTCATACATCTCGAACAAGTTTCCATAACGCTCGGCAACTACATCCTTGCCGAGGCGATTGATCGAGTCTGAGAAGTCCAGATACACACCGTTCTTCAGCGGCCCGACGCCACGACCATCGTCAACGGCACGCTTTGCCGCACGCGATGAGATGTCACGTGGCGCGAGGTTGCCAAACGATGGATAGAGCCGTTCGAGGTAGTAGTCACGATCTTCTTCAGGGATCTGATCAATCGGACGTGTCTCGTTCTGCTTTTTCGGCACCCACACGCGACCGTCGTTACGAAGCGACTCGGACATGAGGGTCAACTTGGACTGCGACTCATCACTTTGTGGAATACAAGTGGGGTGAATCTGTGTGTAACACGGGTTGGCAAAGAATGCGCCCTTGCGGTGCGCACGCCAAGTGGCGGTCACGTTGCAAGCCATCGCATTGGTACTGAGGAAGAACACGTTGCCGTAGCCACCAGTGGCCAGCACAACTGCGTGCGCCGAATGAGAGGAAATCTCACCGGTCATCAGATCGCGCACCACGATGCCCGAGGCCCGACCATCGATCACAACCACATCAACTAGTTCTGTGCGGTTAAACAAGCGAACGCCACCAAGACCGATCTGGCGCGCCAACTGCTGGTAGGCACCAAGCAGAAGTTGCTGGCCAGTCTGACCGCGGGCGTAAAAAGTACGGCTGACCTGGGCGCCACCGAACGAACGGTTGTCCAAAAGACCACCGTATTCGCGGGCAAAAGGAACACCTTGGGCAACCATCTGGTCGATGATGTTCACTGAAACCTCGGCGAGACGATGCACGTTGCTTTCACGTGAGCGGAAGTCGCCGCCTTTTACGGTGTCGTAGAAGAGCCGATGAACGGAGTCACCATCGCCGCGATAGTTCTTGGCGGCATTTATGCCACCTTGAGCTGCGATCGAGTGTGCACGGCGTGGTGAATCGTGGAACGTAAACGCATCAACTTGATACCCGAGTTCCGCAAGCGTGGCGGCAGCGCTTGCACCAGCGAGTCCAGTGCCGACAACAATCACTTTGAACTTGCGCTTGTTGTTCGGGTTAACAAGCTTTACGTCAGCTTTGTAGTTGTTCCATTTGTCTTCAATTGCACCTTGTGGAGCCTTTGAGTTGAGTCTTGAGTCAGTGGTCATTTCTGTTTCCTTCTTCCTCAGCCGACGATTCCTGCCATAACGGCAACGGGGAACGAGATATTGCCAACGACAACCACGGTGGCAAAGCCACCAGCGAATGCGCGACGCCACTTGTTAAAACGTGGATTGTTCCAACCAAGCGACTGGAAGATGCTCCACGAACCGTGGAATAAATGGATTCCAAGCAACACGTTGGCGATGATGTAGAACACCGCAACGACTGGTCGGTCAAAGCTACGAACCACGTTGTCGTAAACCTCTGCACGAACAAATTCACCATCTGCGCCAACGGTGTTCACCGCACCAAAGGTGAGATCCAAAAGATGCCACACGAGGAACGCTATGACCACCAAGCCCGACAACCGCATTGAACGACTTGCGAAACTTGCCACTTGATAATCACGTGCGCTCTGGTACTTAACAGGGCGCGCATGACGATTGAGTCGGGTGAGTGTCAATGCAGCATGCAGATGCAGTACGAGCATCGTGATGAGCCCACCGCGCAAAATCCAAAGCACCGCTTCTTTGGGTGCCAGCGGATAGAGAAGCTTCTTTAGAAACTCCGCGTACTTATTGAGGTCGTCCGCACCCTGATACATCTTCAGGTTGCCGATCATGTGGAAAAGGACAAAGCCCATCATTCCAATGCCCGTGATTGCCATCACGTACTTCTTTCCCACTGCCGTGGAATAGAGGTCCAAAAGGAATGGACGGCGCTTCTTTGCCCTTGTGGCGGTGCCCGTTACGGGTCCGCGGCTGTTCAAGACTTGTGCCATAGCAAGAATTGACGGTAGCGGGGAAAGGCCCAAGTTCGGGTATTTCGTACGGGGCGTGTCAGATTTCCTACACTCGTAGCCGATTACACATCAGGGTGCCAATGAGATAACGGCTCGGCGACACCCCCTAAGACAACGGAGAACAACCCCGTGCTTTCAATATTTGCTGCTGAAGGTGGCTACCAGGAGTTCGTATTGAAGGGAGGCGAGTGGGCAGTTCTGTTGCTCTCAGTTGCCGCTGCCCTTCTTGCGCTTGCTGTCGGCTTCTTCCTCGTCAAGTCCGTAATGGCCGCCGATGAGGGAACCCCGAAAATGAAGGAAATTGCCGCGGCGATTCAAGAGGGTGCTTTGGCTTACCTCAAGCGTCAGTTCAAGACGATCGCGGTCATTCTCGTGCCACTGGCTGCGATTGTTTTTCTGACTTCGACTGCGATCAAAAAACCAGACGGCACCGAAGCACTTGACTTTGCTCAAGCCGGACTGTGGCGCACCGTTGCTTTCGTCCTTGGATGTGTTGCTTCTGGCCTCACTGGCTACATCGGTATGACACTCGCCACACGCGGCAATGTGCGCACCGCAGCAGCCGCTCTCACTAATTCCATGCCCCGCGCGCTCACGGTTGCTTTCCGCACCGGCGGTGTCGCTGGCATGTTCACCGTGGGCCTTGGTCTTCTTGGCGCCACCGTGATCATCATGATCTTCCAGAACACATCAAGCGTGATCTTGGTTGGATTCGGCTTTGGTGGTTCGTTGCTCGCCCTGTTCCTCCGCGTTGGTGGTGGAATCTTCACCAAGGCAGCTGACGTGGGTGCAGACCTCGTGGGCAAGGTTGAAGCTGGCATCCCAGAAGACGACCCGCGTAACCCGGCAACCATCGCCGACAACGTTGGTGACAACGTTGGTGACTGCGCCGGTATGGCCGCTGACCTTTTCGAGTCCTACGAAGTCACACTCGTTGCCTCGATCATTCTCGGTGTTGCCGCTTTCAACTCGATTGGTGCCAACCCGGCGCTTGGTCTTGTCTTCCCGCTCGCAGCCCGCGCAATCGGTGTGGTTGCATCAATCGCTGGCGTGTTTGCCGTGAAAGCAAAAGAGGGCGAGACCAACGCTCTGCGCCCGATCAACAAGGGCTTCCTTGTGGCTGGATCTCTCACCCTTATTGGAACCCTGATCCTTGCGCTCACTTATGTGGGTAACGACCAGGCGAACGCTGGATGGAAGTGCTTCGGTGCAGTGGCCATTGGTTTGGTGCTCGCACAACTCGTGAGCCGCCTCACCGAGTACTACACAGGCACTCACTTCTCGCCCGTTCAGGAAATCGCCGCATCCGCGGAAACTGGTCCGGCCACCGTGGTGCTCTCAGGCACCTCAGCTGGTCTTGAAAGCTCGGTGTACGCAGTGGTTTCAATTGCAGTCGCAATCGGTGTTGCTCTTGCACTCGGCGACGGCAACCTAACCTTCTCGCTCTACCTAGTCGCACTCTGCGGCATGGGCATGCTCGCCACCACCGGTGTAATCGTGTCTGAGGACACCTTTGGCCCCGTATCTGACAACGCCGCCGGAATTGCGGAAATGTCGGGCGAGTTCCACGGCGAGCCACAAAAGATCATGGTTGCGCTCGATGCAGTTGGTAACACCACCAAGGCAGTAACTAAGGGCTTTGCAATTGGCTCTGCAGTGATCGCAGCGGTTGCGTTGTTCGCCTCGTTCATCGAAACTGCTGGCGCAGAGCTCGGTGTAGTTGCTGACAACTTGAAAGACGGAGTCTTCAAGGCGCCAGAGCTGGCGATCAACGTTGCCGATCCCAAGGTGTTCATTGGACTCCTCATCGGCGGCGCCGTACCGTTCCTCTTCTCAGCACTTGCGATTCGTGCGGTAAGTCGTACCGCGGGCGTCGTGGTGCAAGAAGTACGCAATCAGTTCGCTGATGGTGGAATCATGGCCGGCACCAAGAAGCCGGACTATGCGCCCGTGATTGACATCTGTACTGCAGCGTCGTTGCGCGAACTCGCGACACCGGCACTGCTTGCAGTTCTCACTCCCGTGATCATCGGCTTTGGTATCGACTGGAAGGCGCTTGGAGCATTCCTCGCAGCCGTGATTCTCACCGGCCAGCTCATGGCCAACTACCTCAGCAACGCAGGTGGTGCATGGGACAACTCCAAGAAGTACATCGAAGATGGTCACCATGGCGGCAAGGGCTCTGAGGCCCACAAGGCTGCCGTTATTGGCGACACAGTCGGAGACCCATTCAAGGACACCGCCGGCCCCGCGCTCAACCCGCTGATCAAGGTAATGAACCTTGTTTCGCTGTTGGTACTCCCAGCGATCATCTCCACTGCCGACAACAACGGTGCCCGCTATGCAATTGCTGGTGCTGCACTTGTGGTGCTGATCGCCTCGATCATCTACTCGAGTCGCAAGACAGAGGGCATCACAGCATCGGCGTAACGCCTAGTGTGAGCATCTGATGCTCGCATTATTCAACATTGAACAATGGCTGCAAGACGGGGGAATCTTCCTTCTTGCGGCCATTGTTTTTGCCGAGAGTGGATTGTTCTTCGGATTCTTTCTGCCCGGTGATTCGCTGCTTTTCATTGCTGGTTTTTTAAGTTCCGACACAGGTGGTGGCCACCTCCCCGCCCTACCCATCGTTGCTCTCGTCACCGTGATAGCTGCGATTGTTGGTGACCAAGTTGGCTATTGGTTCGGGGCCAAAGTCGGACCAGCAATTTTCGACAAACCCCAATCACGTTTCTTCAATCCAGCACATGTTCAGCGTGCGCATGCGTTCCTTGAAAAGTACGGTCCGCGCACGATTGTGCTCGCTCGCTTCGTTCCAATCGTGCGCACCTTCGCACCAATTGTCGCTGGCGTTGGCAAAATGAATTACCGCACTTTCGTCGTGTACAACATCGCCGGTGGCATCCTTTGGGGTGCGGGAGTCACATCGCTTGGCTACTTCCTCGGCGAGATCAACTTTGTTAAGGAAAACATCGAAATTGCGATCATTGCAATTGTTTTTGTTTCTGTTCTTCCCGTCGTGTTCGAACTTTGGAAACACCGCCGCGAGGTGGCTGAAGCAGTTGACGAGCTGACCTGATGGTTAAGTATCTAAGCCTTGACTGGATCGACTCACTTTCCACCGTCGTTGCTGCCGATGACAACCTGAAGCAACACGCAGCGGGGCTCAATGTGGGAATCACCCAGGTGGTCACTGACTGCCCAGATGGCACCGTGACCTATCACCTTCAGGTTCGAGCTGGTGAGGTGGCCTTTGGCGTTGGCCCAGCCGATCCTGAACACGTCCGCTTTGAACAGTCCTGGGATACCGCCGTCGGCGTCGCCACGGGCACCATCAATGCCCAAAATGCCTTCATTAGCGGGCAAATCCGGCTTTATGGGGACCGAATGCTCCTATTAGAGGCTCAGGGCGTCTTGGGCGCTCTAAACGGTGTTTTCGACCAAGTACGAGCCGACACTGACTACGGCGTCTGAGCGCCGTTAAAGCGCCTTTCAGGGCATGACCAGCCGAGGCTGGATCAGATCAGTCCGAGGTCACGAACCGCGTCGCGCTCGCCCTCGAGCTCAGCCACAGACTTGTCAATTCGATCGCGACTGAAGGCATCAATCTCAAGATCCTGAACAATCTCGTACTGACCATCGGTGCACACGCATGGGAACGATGAGATCAGACCTTCAGGAACTCCGTAGCTGCCATCCGAAGGCACTGCCATCGATACCCAAGTATCTGGCGCGGTACCAAGCACCCAGTCATGAATGTGGTCGATTGCCGCATTCGCCGCCGACGCAGCAGACGAGAGACCGCGTGCTTTGATAATTGCCGCTCCGCGCTGAGCAACTGTTGGGATGAAATCGTTTTCAATCCAAGCCTGATCGTTGACCGCTGCTGCGGCATTCTTGCCATCAACCGCACAATGGAACAGGTCTGGGTACTGGCTTGCAGAGTGGTTGCCCCAGATGGTCATCTTCTTTACGGCAGTGACGGGCTTATTCAACTTCTGAGCAATTTGGGTAACCGCGCGATTGTGGTCAAGGCGGGTCATGGCCGTGAATTGGCGTGGATCAATGCCCTTTGCATTGCTCATTGCGATGAGAGCGTTCGTGTTGGCCGGATTTCCCACAACCAGAACCTTGATGTTCTTTTTCGCCGAGCGAGCAATTGCCTCGCCTTGGGGTTTGAAGATTCCACCGTTGGCGCTCAAAAGATCGGCGCGCTCCATGCCGTCCTTGCGCGGCATTGCCCCCACGAGAAGCGCTACATCGGCATCACCGAATGCAACGTTCGGGTCGTCACTCATCTCGACACCTGCAAGCAACGGAAATGCGCAGTCATCGAGTTCCATCTTCACGCCACCGAGGGCGCCGAGAGCTGGAGTCACTTCGAGAAGCTGCAAGATGACCGGAGTATCCGGTCCGAGCATCGCGCCTGAGGCGATTCGGAATAGGAGGCTGTAACCAATTTGGCCAGCCGCACCAGTAACTGCAACACGTACGGGGGTAGTCATGGGCTTAAGCGTATTTCGCTAGCCCCTTCCCTGCCTAGCCCACAGACAGAATCAACCGCCAGTGGTAGTGGTTGTTGGCTCGGTCGTTGTGGTTGAGGAACCAGCGAGCAGGTTTAGAGCCACGAATTTGTTGATGGCATCGGCATAAACCTTCTTCATGTTGTCACCTAAGTGCACCCCGTCGCTGGACAGCCCAGAACTGCTCTCATCGGCGATCTTGAACCAGTCGAGCACCTTTACGTTCGGGTACTTAGCGGGCATTGCCCGGATCAATTCGTTTGTTGAGTCCTGCCAACCGCGTTCGGGTACATGAATTGTGAGTAGAACAACAAGGCGAACATCCGCAAGTGGTTTGACTAATGCATCCAAAGTTTCTTGGTCGGTGCCGTTGTTGGTTCCAAGGTGCACCACAACAACGGACCCCAAGCGCTTGATGGCTCCAAGGTAGGCAGTGATCTCAACGCCACCGAGGAATTGTCGATTCACTTTTGCATCAACAGTGAACCCGAATTCGGCGAGTTGGCTTGCTGCTCCAGCCATCACTGAATCACCAATTGCAAGTTTGTCAATTGCTTCTTTGTTGATCGTTGTGGTGGTCCCGCCCGGGGTAGTTGTCGACGATCCACCTTCTGCGGTGGTTGTTGGCCCAACCGAAGTGATGTCATCTTCGCCTTCTTTGATACCCGCTTCAATTCCGGTCACCTTCACGCTTGCGGTCGCAAGTGACGCAATTGAATATGCAAACGCGACGCACACAACTAGCCCTGCACTGAGAACCACACGTCTCGCTGCCAGATCGTGTGACATCGTGTCGCGGAGACGTTCAAGGGATGAACCAAACTCACGCCGACGTACCGGCATTTCAATGAAACGGTACGAGGCCTCGGTGACTGCCAGTGACACGATCATCAGGGTGACGAACTCAGCCAGTGTCAGAGGCTTGCCAGCAAGTTTGCGATAGAACTGGAAAATCGGCCAGTGGTACAAATACAAACCGTACGAACGCTGCCCGAGATAGACGAGCACTCGATTGCCAATCACCTTGTGACCAAGCAAGGTCTCCGGATGGGTTACTGCAGCAATGGCAACCACAGTTGCAAGCCCAACAATTAGAAATCCGCCACGGAACAAAAGGTCGTATCCGCGTGTTCCTTCTGGCCCACCTTCGACCACGAGTCGAAATTGCAACATCAACACCGCGAGCAAGACCAGCGAGCAAACGCCCGCTATGTCGAATGCGCGTCCAGCGTTACGAGCACGTGACCGCGCAATGGTCCATGGCTGCCAAAACATCGCTAGTGCTGCACCAAGCAAGATTCCTGAGAATCGGCTAAACGATCCGAGGTAGAGAAAATCGATCCGTGAGATGCTCCGACCAAAGAGCGCAAAGTACTGCTCTGGATTTGGATCTCCGTTTGGTGTCGACAGCGGACCACTTCTATAGAAGAAGGCAGTGAAGGCGGAGATAGAAACTGCACCACCAATCAACCACAGGCCCACACGTGGCAAGTATTTGCGACCCGCAAGCACAGCAAACATCACTAGCGGCCAGATCAGATAGAACTGCTCCTCAACTGCGAGTGACCAAAGGTGACGCAATGGCACGAACGCGGTCGATGAGAAATAAGAAGTGCCTGTGAACGCCTGGAACCAGTTCGAAACATAAGTCGCACCGGCAACCACATCTCCACGCAAAGCGCCGACTTCGTCGTGGTTGAACAACGACGTATACAGAGTGACTCCAACAAGCATTGTGATCAGTGCCGGCAGGAGACGCTTTGCCCGACGACGCCAAAAATCTCGCAGACTCACGCCACCAGTGCGCTGCCGCTCGGCGATGAGAAGCATCGTGATCAGATACCCACTGATCACAAAGAAAACTTCGACGCCAAGGAATCCAGCGCCAAGCCAATTGTGATTGGCGTGATACACGATCACTGCGATTACCGCGAGTGCCCGCAGCCCATCAAGGCCCGGAAAGTAAGGAATTCGAAGTCGTGCCTCGGTTGAGTCGTTCACGACAGTGGCAACCCCAGGTTGGCGTACACCTCGCGCGTGGCTGTTGAACGATTCATTGTGTAGAAGTGAAGACCCGGAGCGCCACCAGCTAGAAGTTCGGCGCACAATTCGGTAGCTGCAGCCACCCCGATTCGTTGCACTTCATCCCCATCTGCAGCAGCCAACTTCTCCTCTAACCATTTCGGAAACACAGCACCAGATAATTCCGCCATGCGTTTTACCTGTGCGTTATTCGTAACTGGCATGATCCCTGGAACTATCGGCTTATCAACGCCAAGAGCTTTTAGTTCATCAACCATCGTGAAGTAATGGTGTGCTTCAAAGAAGAACTGAGTGATCGCAAAATCAGCCTTAGACAGTTTTGCAGCGAGGTGATGCCGATCATTTACTCGCGATTCTGATTTTGGGTGACACTCAGGGTGTGCTGCCACACCGATACTGAAACTTCCTCGTTCAGCAATCTGTTCTACGAGCTCAATCGCGTGTCGGTAGTCCGACGGTTTGTGATCCATGGGGTCTGCGGGTTGATCACCACCGAGAGCGAGGATATTTTCGACACCGACACCTTCGTACTGATCGAGTATCTCGTCGATTTCGTTGCGCCTGTGCCCCACACACGTGAGGTGCGCCATCGGCGTGATCGCAGATTCCTTACGGATCCGAGCCACTAGATCATGAGTAAGACTCCGAGTAGTACCACCTGCACCATAAGTAATTGACACAAAACTTGGTGCCAACGGTGCGAGTTCGGCGATGGTCTGCTCAAGTACAACCGTGGCGGCATCGGTCTTGGGTGGAAAGAACTCGAATGAGAAAGTTCGTCCAGCATGAAGAAGGTCTGCGATACGAGCCATGGCTTGGTCAAGGTTAGGTCAAAGACCCCCACTGTGGCCTGCGTGAAGTTCAGTGTCTGAAATGTCGGGTGCCCGTAAAGACCATTGCAATTCCGTGTTCGTTCGCAGCCTCTATGGATTCTGCATCCCGCACGGAGCCACCAGGCTGAATAACTGCCGTTACACCAGCGGCCGCAAGGGTGTCGATCGAATCACGGAACGGGAAGAATGCATCCGAAGCACAGACAGACCCTGCGGCTCTTTCACCTGCGCGGTTAATTGCAATACGTACTGCATCCACACGATTGGTTTGCCCGCCACCGAGCCCCACCGCTACTGAGTCATTCGCCAAGGTGATCGCGTTAGACCAAACCGAGGCGCACACCTTCCATGCGAGATCAAGAGCTTCCCATTCCTGTGTAGTTGGCTCACGTTTGGTAACAACTTCGAATGAGCTGCGTTGTTCATTCACTGGGTCAGTTGTCTGCACGAGCACTCCCCCGTCAATGCTGCGCACAGAGAATGGCAATTCGTTGTAAGGAGCAGGTGCCACCAATACTCGCAATGCAGGCTTCTTTCGAAAAACCTCCAGCGCTTCGGCGCTGTAAGACGGTGCAATTACAACTTCGGTGAACACTTGCGAAATCGCATTGGCTGTATTGGCATCTACTTCCCGGTTTATTGCAACGATGCCTCCAAAGGCACTTACGGGATCAGCATCAAAAGCAGATTGGTAAGCGTCCAATGCTGAATCAGCAAATGCCACACCACACGGGTTCGCGTGCTTGATGATCACAGCTGCTGGTTGCACAAACTTGTGTACCAATTGCCATGCGGCTTCGCCATCAAGAACATTTAGGTACGACATCTCTTTGCCGTTCAATTGCTCTGCTTTGTCCCACCAGCTCTGCGCGCCTGACACCGTGTATCTCGCGCCCGCTTGGTGTGGATTTTCACCGTAACGCAAGGTTGCAGCTTTCTCAGCCACAAGAGTCAGAGTCTGTGGCATATCTGTGTCATCTGCCATCCAGCGCGCCACTTCAACGTCATATGCAGCTGTAGTCACAAACGCCTTGCGGGCGAGGGTGCGTCGAAAATCAAGATCAAACTGGTTGTTGCGGATCGCATCAACTACACGTTGATAGTCAGCGGGATCAACAACCACACCTACGTGTGCATGATTTTTTGCTGCCGCACGGACCATTGCTGGCCCACCAACATCAATCAGTTCAATCGAAGGGTTCGAGTTGAACGGATAAAGGTTCACAACCACGAGAGCTATCGGCTCGATGTCGTGCTTCTCAAGATCGGCACGATGCTCTGGATCTGCAACATCAGCGAGGATTCCACCGTGCACCTTTGGATGCAAAGTGACCACACGGTGTCCAAGGATCGCTGGGTAACCGGTTACATCAGCGACATCGGTGACAGGCATTCCTGCTTCAGCAATTGCCTTTGCAGTTCCACCACTGGAGAGAAGATCCCAGCCCAGTTCGTGGAGTCCCTTGGCGAGTTCCACCACTCCTGTCTTGTCAAATACCGACAGCAGTGCACGGGGCATTGCATCTCCTTCAGATCAGATTGAAACCCAATTTACTCGCGACCATCTTTAGCCTCGCACTGAAATTGCTTTCGGGACGAGTATCTTTTCATTTTGTGAACGAGCGTTCTGGATGGACCTTCCTCAGTAATCACGCGCATGTTCTTGTCTGTCTCGCTCGTGATCCTGACCTACGTGAAAGTGAGATCGCCGATCTTGTCGGCATCACCGAACGCACAACCAGGGGAATCATCGCCGATCTTGAAGAGGCCGGGGTGCTCAGCATCACGAAAATTGGGCGGCGCAACTCCTACGAAATCAATCTCAAAGCTCGACTGCGTCACCCTTTAGAGGGCAACAAGACCGTGGGCGACTTGTTGAAATCCGTTGCCAAATGAATTCTTAACATAGGTATTTGTTTTCCTGCAATTTAGTTCCTATATTTAATGACCGTGTCGGTCTGGGATCTCGTCCATCTGAATCTCACTTCGCCTGCTGTCCTCGCTTTCGCATTGGGGGCAATTGCAGTTGCAATCGGGACTGACCTGCGATTCTCCGAACAAATCAGTGCATTTTTGTCGTCGTATCTTTTGTTTGCCATTGGTTTCAAAGGTGGAATCCGGCTCCGCGAAGCAAACATCAACGATTTGTGGAGACCAACCCTCATTGTCGTTGCACTCGGTGTTGCCATCCCGGTAATCGCTTATGTGGTTGCACGACGATTCGTAAAACTAAACATCTCAGACGCAGCAGGAATCGCCGCCCACTACGGATCCGTCTCCGCTGTCACCTTTACTGCTGCGGAAAGCTTCAATCGTGCGGCAGGAAAACTGGACGAAGAGTTTCTTCCAGCACTTGTTGCCTTGATGGAGATTCCTGGAATCATCGTGGCCCTGATAATCGCCAGTCGCTTGACCACACGCGCCCCAATCGGCACCGCACTTCGAGAAGTCATAAGTGGCAAGAGCATTGTCTTGCTAGTTGGCGGCCTTCTGATCGGTGGTGTTGCCGCCGCTGAAACACTGAGCCCAGTTAAGCCGCTATTCATCGACCTATTCACTGGCTTTCTTGTTCTGTTTCTCCTTGATCTCGGCGCCACAGCGGGTCGACGATTCGGAGATCTGCGCCATTACGGCTTCAGACTGGTGGTCTTCGCGATTGGAATTCCGTTGGTCTTTGGTTCACTGGGAACTCTTTTTGGGGTCCTCGCGGACATGTCAACTGGTGGTGCAGCAGTGATTGGCGCGATGGCTGCAAGCGCTAGTTACATCGCTGCACCAGCGGCAGTTCGGGTTGGCATTCCTCAAGCCAACCTTGGTGTCTGCCTTGGCGCATCACTGGCTGTGACGTTTCCGTTCAACCTGGTGATCGGGATTCCGCTATACAGCGAGATCGCCGCGTTGGTCTCCTAGCGAAGACCCGCCACGATCTCTGCCATCAACGAACCAGCTTCGGTTGGGTTGAGTCCAACCTTCACACCAGCTGCGCGCAGTGCGTCCATTTTGCCTTGGGCTGTTCCTTTGCCACCTGACACGATTGCGCCGGCGTGGCCCATCTTCTTGCCTGCAGGAGCAGTTACACCGGCGATGTAAGCACTCATCGGCTTGGTCACGTTCTTCTTGATGAACTCGGCTGCTTCTTCTTCGGCCGAACCACCGATTTCTCCGATCATGATGATCGCGTGGGTCTCGGGGTCCTTTTCGAATTCGGCGAGACAATCAACAAACGAAGTTCCAGGTACGGGGTCGCCGCCGATACCAACACAAGTGCTGACACCGATGCCCTTTTGCTTCAATTCATAAAGCGCCTGATACGTGAGCGTTCCAGAACGCGAAACAATGCCCACGTTGGGCCCCTTTGTAGAGGGAAGCTCGGCGATCTCGCCAGCCGTAATGCCGATGTTGCATTTTCCGGGGCTGATGATTCCAGGACAATTGGGTCCGAGCAATCGGGTGCCAGGAAAATCACGCTGCAGTGTGTTGAATACGCGCGCTTCATCCTGGGCTGGGATGCCCTCAGTGATGCACACGATGAATCGCACACCCGCCATAGCCGCTTCGAGAATTGCTGCGGGCGCCGCTTTTGGCGGCACGGCAATGAACGACGCGTCAGCTCCAGTTGCCTTCACGGCATCGGCTACTGAATCAAACACGGGAATGCCTTCAACGTCTTGGCCTCCCTTGCCTGGTGTTACACCACCAACAACTTGCGTGCCATAGGCGCGATTGCGAAGGCCGTGAAACTTGCCCTGTCCGCCAGTCAGACCCTGAACAATGACCTTGGTGTTTTCGTTAACAAAAATTGCCATGTCGAGTGTTCCTTACTTCTTCGCCAACTCGACAGCTGCTTTAGCTGCTTCGAGCATGGTTGGTTTGCTGGTCAGTTTTGATTCGGGGATGCCCGCGTTCTTCAAGATCTCGCGACCCTCTTCGGCATTGGTGCCATCAAGACGGATCACGATTGGAGCGCGGAGATCAACACGGCCGAGCGCTTCAACGATTCCCTTTGCCACTTCTTCGCCACGGGTGATGCCACCGAAGATGTTGATGAAGATGCTCTTTACGTTCTTGTCGAAGTTAATGACCTCGAGTGCACCGGCCATCTGATCTGCGTTGGCGCCGCCACCGATGTCAAGGAAGTTGGCAGCCGTACCGCCAACTTGGTTCACAACATCAAGCGTGCTCATCGCGAGGCCAGCGCCATTGGCGATGATTCCCACGGTGCCATCCAGACCGATGTACTGAAGATCCTTTTCTCGCGCGAGTTGCTCACGTGCATCGAGTTCTTCGGTAGCGCGGTACTCGTCCCACTCAGGATGACGGAACGCAGCGTTGTTATCCAGCGAAACCTTGGCATCAAGCGCATGCACTTCACCAGTTGGCTTCAGGATCAATGGGTTGATCTCAGCGAGGTCACAATCACCCTCTGTGAAGCAGCGGTAGAGCTTCACAAGAATTGACGCCACACCGTCTTGCGCCTTTGCCGGAATCTTTGCATCCACCGCTGCTTTCTTGGCGGTGGCCTCATCCAACCCAGTAACAGGATTGATGTGCAGCTTGACGATTGCGTCTGGATCGCGCTCGGCAACTTCCTCAATGTCAACGCCACCTTGAGCAGACAACATCAGAAGGTGCTGCTTTGCTGCACGATCAAGAGTGAACGACGCGTAGTACTCCTCGGCGATGTCCGATGCGTGTTCGATCCACACGCGCTTAACTACGTGGCCCTTGATATCCATGCCAAGAATGTTCCCTGCGTGCAAGCGAACCTCATCGGCATTGTTGGCGAGCTTGATGCCGCCGGCCTTGCCGCGACCACCAACTTGAACCTGAGCTTTCACAACGACTGGATATCCAGAAGCTTCAGCGACCTTTACGGATTCCTCCACGGTGTCAGCTGGCCCGCCAGGCGAAACCGGGATGTCAAAACGGGCGAAGTACTGCTTGCCCTGATACTCAAAAAGGTCCACTTACTTATCCTTCCTTCGTGTCGAGAGCACTCTCGAGCCACTCACTGATGGCCCGCAGCGATGAGCCCGGGCCGAAAACTTCTGAGACACCTTGCTCGCGCAACTTGCGCGCATCGGCATCAGGGATCACTCCACCACCAAAGACAAGGATCTCGTCCATTCCGCGGGCCTTGAGTTCTTCCATCACCCTCGGAAACAGGGTGAGGTGAGCACCAGACAACAAAGACAGCCCCACGGCGTCCACGTCCTCCTGCAGAGCCGCTTCAGCTATCTGCTCAGGGGTCTGATGGAGTCCGGTGTAAATCACCTCAAATCCATGATCGCGAAGGGCTCGGGTGATTGTCTTGGCACCACGGTCATGTCCATCCAGACCCGGCTTTGCCACCACTACTCGGTACGTACGCTTCACGAATGTAAGACACTAGGTGCCTCAGGTGGAGGCGTACTAACTGAAATCTCCTGCCACACTTAAGGGGTGCAACGGCAGAACCCCCGCCCATTCCGATTCAAGTCCCCCTTGGCGCGAGCCGTTATGCCAGTGCTGGCGGGGATCCTCTTTTTTGCCGCGATGTTTGGGTTGACCTGGCTGGTTGCGGCGTACATCTCAGACCGGGGCGAGAACATCACCAACCTTGGCGATCCCATCTTCAAAATCGGTTCAGTGGACCGTTGGGCTGAATCGGTGGCCGAGGAGGGCCCGATTATTTACCCCGACCTGCGGGACCCTGAAGGCACTCGCGCAATCGTGGTCGATCACCAAGGCGACGACCCCGCCACGGGTTGGCGTGTTTTCTACACCTACCCCGCTGACCGAGACTCAACCTGTCAAGTGGAACAGCGCGAACGGACACGAACCTTTACCGATTGTGATGGCCGTGAACTCGACATCGAGGATTTGAAGCGTCCGTTGGACGTGCGACCAATTGTTGAGAATCGAAAGACTCTCTACATCGATCTACGTCAGGACCCGACGCCGTAATTCGGAATGGCGTCAATAAGGCGCGCAGCAAACTCCTCGCTGTGCTCTGCGAGTTTGCCGCGATGGATAGTTAAACCACCGAGGACCTCAGCACCGCGACCTGAGACCGCAATGGTCATCTTGTCGAGGGTTGAACCCGAGTTCAGCGCATATGTGCAGAACACCGCAGCTTTCTTGCCGCGCATGACGGGAAGATTATTGATGTTTCCAATACCAAACGGTGCCTGACCAACTACGAAGAGTCCGTGCACCCAAGTGCCAACTACAACAAGGTCTGCTTCTTGGATCGCGGCATGGTTCGGCTTCTTAACTGGATCAAGGCCAGTGATCTGCCAGTTTTCCTGCTGCAGGTTGGACGCGATCGCTTCTGCTGCTTTCCAAGTGTTTCCGGTGAGACTCTCAACAAGAATTGCTGCCTTCATATTGACCAATCTAGAGCGATAGGCACTGGCACAGCGTTTTCAGTTAGTTAAGTTTCTCCAACGGCGCCCAAGTGAGCATCAGGTGCTTTGTACCGGCGTCGACAAATCTGATGGTCGCCTCGGCGTTGTCACCAGCGCCCTTGATGTCGATGATGACACCTTCGCCAAATGTGGCATGCCTAACGTCATCGCCAACCCGTAAACCCAGCTCTTGGGAGTTGGATGGTTTGGGAGTTCGTAGCGCAGCGTTCACCTTGCGCTCACGATTGCGCTCCCACGAATTGTCGTCAGGCTCATCGTCGCGGCGGCGGTACTCAGGCACGCGACCCATTGCCCAATCGGTGCGCGCACGATAACTGGCGCGATCTGAATCGATTGAGGAATCAACGTTGCCTTGGCGGTCGAACAACTCCTTTGGCACCTCGTCCAGAAAGCGCGATGGGGGGTTGTACTGCGACTGGCCAAACAGTGAGCGGGTCCACGCATGGGTCACGCAAAGGCGTTCACGTGCACGTGTGATGCCGACATAAGCGAGACGGCGTTCTTCTTCGAGTTCAGTTGGCTCCATGAGAGTGCGTGAGTGTGGAAAAACGCCATCTTCCATTCCCACAATGAAAACGACTGGAAATTCAAGACCCTTTGCTGCGTGCATGGTCATGAGCATCACGCGGTTATCGGCATCGATGTCATCGGTATCGGCCACCAAAGCCACCTGTTCCAGGAACTCATCAATCCGTGCGTACTCCTGGGCGGCACCAAGTAGTTCTTGCAGGTTCTCAATTCGGCCCGCCGCTTCAATGGTTTCTTCTGCTTCGAGTTCCTTTATGTAGCCCGTTGCTTCGAGAATCTGGCGTATCACTTCTGCGGGGGGCTCGTCCTGGCAGTCAACCAACGAATCGATTACCTCCAAAAATGCAGCAATGCCCTTTACGGCTGGCCCACTTACGCCAGCATCTTTTGCCTGACGCATTGACTCGACAAAACCCGTCCCACGAGCAAAAGCAAAGGCATCCAATTTGCGAATTGAGGTGTCACCGATGCCACGCTTGGGCACATTCAAAACTCGTTTAACACTCATTTCATCCAGCGGATTAACCACCGCACGCAAATATGCGATCACATCTTTGACTTCACGGCGGTCGTAGAACTTTGTGCCACCAATGATCTTGTACGGAATTCCGTAGTGCATCAACTGCTCTTCGACGACTCGACTTTGGGCATTCGCCCGATAAAACACAGCCATCTCACGCCACTGCCGCGCATCCGCCTCGTGTTGTTCCTTCAACTGCGATGCAACAAATCGCGCCTCGTCATATTCGTCACTTGCGTAGTAACGAAGGATGCGATCACCGCCACCTTTGTCCGTCCACAAATGCTTCGGCTGACGGCCAACATTGTGTGAGATCACGGCATTGGCAGCATCAAGGATGTTTTGTGTGCTGCGGTAGTTCTGGGCAAGAACAATCGTGGTTGTGCGCCCACCAAATGCTCGGCTGAAGTCGTCGAGATTACGAGTGTCAGCACCACGAAATGCATAAACAGACTGGTCTTGATCCCCAACTATGCACACGTTGCCATGGACACCGGCGAGCATGAGGATGATCTCGTTTTGCGCAACGTTGGTGTCTTGGTATTCATCAACGAGTATGTGCTGAAAACGATCTCGGTACGACTCCAGCACATCGGGAAATTCGGCGAACAGCTTCACTGTGAAGGTGAGCAAATCATCAAAGTCCATCGCACCAGCGGTCTGCATGCGTCGCTGGTATTCGGCGTAGATCTCGGCGATCTTTTCGTACGCAGGATTACTCAGATCAAGACCAGATGCCCGGTGTGGGGTTATGAGTTCGTTTTTCCAAAGACTGATTCGTGACTGCACCTGTTTGGCTGGAAATCGCTTGGGATCAAGATCGAAATCACGAATGACATTCGTTATGAGTCGCTTTGAATCGTCCGAGTCATAAATCGAGAAGTTCCTTGGAAAACCGAGTCGCTCAGCGTTGGCTCGCAAGATTCGCACGCATGCCGCATGGAAAGTGCTCACCCACATCTGCTTGCCACCTGGACCAACGAGATCGATAACTCGATGGCGCATCTCGTCCGCTGCTTTGTTGGTAAAGGTGATCGCCAAGATCTGCATCGGATTGACCCCTGAGTCAATCAGGTGAGCAATGCGGTGCGTGAGCACACGGGTTTTGCCGGATCCAGCACCGGCAACGACGACCAAGGGCCCACCACGGTGGACTACTGCGTCGTATTGGTCAGGGTTGAGTCCTGAGAGATCGAGTGAAGTCACTTGTTAGGAAGTATGCGCACCGGCAGTTTGCGTGGACCACGGATTTGGCCATTGCTCCACTTAACACCGGCGGTGTCAGAGAGTTCGAAGTTCGGGTAGCGCTTCAAGAACTCTTCGACGGCAATCGTCAGCTCAAGGCGAGCCAGGTTTGAGCCCATGCAACGATGGATTCCAAGCCCAAATGCCGAGTGACGATTCTCTTCGCGGTCAATGATGACTTTGTCGGCATCGGCGAATTCTTTTGGATCACGATTGGCGGCGGGGAATGGCAGCAACACCCAGTCCTCGGCCTTCATCGGGCAGCCGTGGAAGTCCATGTCCTCTTTCACCAAACGAGCCATCGTGACTGGCGCGTAAGCACGGAGAAATTCTTCAATCGCAGTCGGCATCAATTCGGGTTCGCGCACGAGTCGCTCGCGGTCAGCGGGTGTGGTGGCGAGATGCCAGATGCTTGAACCAATCGCTGACCATGTTGTGTCAATGCCCGCGAGCAGCAACAGAACAATGCTTCCCGCCACGTGACGCATCGACAACGGCTGGTCGTAGATGGTGGCGTTCAGGAGAAACGAGGTCAGATCCTCACGTGGGTTCGCCTGATGTTCTTCAATTTGCACACTGATGTAGTCAAACAAACGATCAAACTTTGGCTGCCGCACGTGAACGGGTTCGTCCACGCCTTCAAGAACATCGTGAACAAACTTGCGGAACAGATCGCTGTCTTCCAGAGGGAAGCCGAGCATCCGGGCAATCACATTGACTGGAATGTGCTGGGCATAATCCACAGCAGCATCAATAACTTCTTGACCTTCCACATTGTCAAGCAGTTCATTGCACAATGCGCGAACATCACCTTCCCATGCCGCGATCTTCTTTGGTGCAAAAGCTGGAAGCATCACACGACGCGCGTCATGGTGGAACGGCGGATCACTAGAGATCGGAGGAGCGGTACCAATTGGTGCCGGTGGCATGTCTGGCGCCAAGCTCGGCTTCATTCTTGACACAACAACGGACCGACTGGTGAAGCGATCGGTGTCATAGGCGATTTCTGAAACGTACTCATGGGTTACGGGGAGCCAGGTGCCGCCATACCGCGTGGTGTGCGCAACGGGACACTTGTCGCGCATCTCATCCCACAAGGCATGTGCGTTTTCGTTGTACTCAGGGTTCGCGTGATCGAAGTCAGTCATCCAATCGGTAACTGGACCGTAAACCTCGTTCAAATAAGTTTCTAGATCTTTAATGTCAGCCATTTCAGTCCTCAATCACGATTGCGTATTCCGGGCAGTTCTTCTCAGCTAGACGCGCCTTGGCTTCGAGCCCAGCTGGCACGACACCGTCGTTCAACACGAAGGCAGTACCGAGATCGTCAACATCAAATAGTTCTGGCGCCAGCGCATAGCAACGATTGTGACCCTGGCATTTAGACGTGTCGACTCTGACGCGCATTGGAACCCCGCTTCAACTCTCATTGGAGTCTAGGGAGCAATTGGCGTAACAGCGACAGCGGTCAGTGCAACTTTTCGCGGAGAAAGCCAAGCACCTGCTGGACCGAGGGCTCGTGGCGTTGCTCAGTTAGAACCGAATGGTCCCGCTTGCTGGCCGACGGTAGTTCCACCGCCACGAATGCGTCTCCAAGAATCTCGCGCAAAGTGGAAAAGCGATCTCCGACCAGTGAATCCTTGTCATATCGCAGACCCAGAACTTGGCAACCCGCTGCGGCGCGTTCAACGACACGCTCAAGGTCTTGCTTGCTCAAATTGATGTCTGCAGCACGCGACTTGCCGACCGAAAACGGAAGCGACGGCTGGGACAAAACGGGAGCCAACATGATGTCGTCGACCATCATGCCAAGGGCAAATCCGCCACTGAAGCACATGCCTACTGCCCCCACTCCTTTGCCCCCACATTCAGCGTGCAGAGTTGACGCAAGGGCGCGCAACCATGAGATCACCGGAGATGTCTTTCCCAATGCCATGGTTGTGAACTCGCGTGAGATGCAGACCTTGGCCATTGACTTTGCAATGTAGGAGCCTGACGGCCCCCTTCCCACTTCGCCAACCAACAACGGCATCGCCACTGTGAACCCACTGTCAGCAACTTCATTGGCGAATTGTTCAACGAGTGGCGTGATGCCAGGTATCTCGTGCACAACCACCACAAGTGGTCCAGTTCCACGCCTATAAACCGGGTGGGTCACTCCTTCGTGAGTGAACTCACTGTGATGCCAACCTGACAGAACTTGATTGCTGGTCTTCACTAATCCCCCAATTTGATTATCGGTACAGCTGATGAAGTTTGTTGAGCGCGGTCTCGGCTAACGCGGGCACAGCATCACGGAACCACTCAACACTGGAGCCGTCGTCTCCCATAACGCCACCGGCGTAACGCGCGTAGACACCTTCGCAGATGACAGCAAGACGGAAATTTCCAAACGCCACGTAATAGTCAACCTCTGAGACATCAAGACCCGTGCGTTGCGCATATCGATCTACGACATGCTTGTAGGTCGGAAACCCAATCACACCGGTCGGGTCGTTCTCACGAGTTGCTGGTTCGCCGGGTTCGGCCCAGTACACACCGAGATATCCGACATCCGCAAGTGGATCCCCCAACGTGCAGAGTTCCCAGTCCAACACTCCGGTGATACGCCCTGTCTGGGTATCCACGAGACAATTACCAAAGCGATAGTCACCGTGAGCGATTCCATTTCCCTGTTGGCGTGGAATGTGCGCGGCAAGAATGCGTGCTACTTCTTCAATCGCTGGTATCTCGCGGCTCTTTGAGTTTTCCCATTGAGTCGACCACCTTTTGACTTGCCGTTCGACATAACCGTCACGGCGCGCCAAGTCACCGAGGCCGACGGCGTCAACATCAACGGCGTGAAGTTCAGCAAGTACATCCACAAGATCATCAGCTGCAGTAGCGAGTACAGACTGAGGTAGCGACGCAGCTTTTTGCTGTGAATCGAGCACCTCACCGTCTACCCAAGCCATTACATAGAAATGCGCGTCGTTGACTTCGACATCTGTGCAGAGCCCAAGTGCCTTCGGTACGGGCACGCCTGTCTTTCCAACCGCACTGATGAGTCTGTGTTCGCGCTCCATGTTGTGGGCGGTTGCGAGGATTTGTCCCATGGGTGGCCGGCGCAGAACAAACTTGGTGCCGTTTGCATCAACCACTTTGAAGGTCAAGTTCGAACGACCACCAGCGATCAACGAGAAATCAAACGGTGCCTTTGCCCCTGCGATGTTGGCCTCAAGCCAACGAGTCACATTCTCAACGTTGATACCGCGCATCGTGACAACGGTAGACGAAGCCGCGTGGTCGGTTGTCAGCCCGGGCGGGCGGCACCAGAAACGTTGCGCCAAGTAACGGCTGAAACATTCACGTAGCTTCCCGTTTGCGGCGAGTGAATCCACATGCCCTGTCC
>JAFMEI010000169.1 GCA_017856815.1 Ilumatobacteraceae bacterium | reverse complement strand
GCTCTCCAACAGGCCGCGCTCACACACTTCGACCCGATCGCTCAATGGTCAGCCGTAGTGGTTGCCGAGTTCATCAGACGGCTCATTGTCACTGGCAACCCCGTCGACTCGCTTGATCACCTCGTCGAGATTGTCCCCGCTGAGCATCGTGTTGCAATAGAGCAAGCGATCAGCGGCACTGATCCGATGTTGAATGCCAACAACGGCGATGCACTTATTTGCGTAGCGCAGGCGTTCTGGGCGTATCGCAGAGCGGATTCCTTTAGCGAGACTGTGCAATTGGCCATCAATCTCGGTGGCGACACCGACACGGTTGCAGCAGTCGCTGGCGCGATGGCGGGCGCACGTTACGGCATACAAGGTATTCCCGCGCGGTGGACTACATACTTACACGGCAACGTGCGGCAACCATCGGGAGAACGCATCACTTATAACAATGGCGCACTACAGGACATCGCCAGAAGTCTCATCGGGCTGGGTCCAAAAGATGAAACCGATCTCGAAGATCTAATCGAACCGAAGATGCTTCATGACATCGGCATCTGGGCATCGAATATCACCGGCGCACAGGATGCACACACAGACTTCGCCGTTGTGTCACTTTGTCGCACCTACGGACGCTTCAAACATCATGAAGTACGACGCGAATATTTCTTGCTGGATCGAGACAACTCCAATCCCGGCCTTCAAGACATCATGTGGGACGCCGTGCACACAATTGAGGCGTTCCTTCGTGAGGGTCGTCAGGTGCTTGTGCATTGCCACGGCGGGCGTAGCCGCACCGGATTCATCCTGAAAGCTTGGTACATGGTGCGCTATCGCAAGACCCACCGCGAGGCTCATGATTGGCTGCGTGACATCTGGCCGCACTACCAAGTCTGGACCTATGACTTCGGTTATTTGCTTGATGACCTCGAAATCGAAATCTTCAGCACCGCAACGGAGTGACTAGGCGAAGAGGGCGACTAGTTGATCGAGTGCGGCACCCCAGCCCGTCTCGAAACCCATCTCGGCATGAGCCTGCGCATCCACTGCGTTCTCGTGGCGAGCAGTGGCTCTATAGAGGGTGCCGCCGCTGACTGATTCGAATTCGAGAATCGCGGTAAAGAAAAAACCTTCGTCTGGCCGTGCTTGAGGGATGAATCCGGGCAGCAGCGCGCTAGTCCAGACAAGGCGGGTGTCCTTGATCGCCTCAAGCACACATCCCGCTCCTTCGTTGCGCTCTCCGTCGGGGCCTTTCATAACCGTGCGGAAAATGCCACCAGGTCGCGGATCAATCTCGGCCTCAGTCGTAATCCATGGTGCCGGAGTGAACCACTTTTTCAACGTTGTGGCATCAGTCCAGCCTTGCCAGAGCTGTGCTGGAACTAGAGGTACAACTCTTTCAAGTATCAGATCCAAAGTCTCGTTATTCATTTTGGTCTCCTTGATCGCACTGCTCTTTTTTAATGATCCTACGAAATCGTGGCGATTAGGTTTGCAGTGAGGAACAGTTCCATTTGAGACAACTGAGTTAGGGGTTGATCGTGTCCAAGATCAAGTTTTCGTTCATGGGTGGTAAGGGTCGCTTCGTCTCAGGTCTAATCATTGGAATGTTCGTTGCTGGCGGTGTTGCTGTGGCGGCAATACCCTCGTCGTCTTCAGGCAAGATCACTGCTTGTTACACGACGAGTGGAGCCAACAAAGGTGCTTTACGAGTGATAGACGCCGATGCCAACGAGAAATGCAAGGCCAGCGAAAGGCAACTCGTCTGGGCTTCGAGCGGACTCCGTTTTCGTGGTACGTGGAGCCCGACAGCAAATTATGTCAATGACGACGTTGTCGTTCGTAGTGGCTCCTCCTATATCGCTATAGCAGCCAGCAGAAACGTGCAACCACCTAACGCCAGTAAGTGGGCGTTGATGGCGGCGGCTGGCGAAGATGGGTCCGATGGCGTAGACGGCGAGGACGCAACCATGGTGGTGGCCAATCAGTCCTGTGATGCGCCTTATCGCGTGGTGGGCTACGACTCCGAAGGCACAATCATTTGTGACGAGCCATCGGATATCGATGGCGACACATACGTGGTTGATGATTGGAATACAGATCCATCATTAACCAGTGAAGATTGCGACGACAGCAGTGCGACCATTTATCCCGGTGCGAGTGAAACTCCTAACGACGGTATCGATCAGGACTGCGACGGCGTAGACACGGTCATAGATTGCGATGACGCTAACCCATACACCTCGGACTCTTTTGATGGCAGCCAGTGCATCTACGAGACGAACTACTTGGACCTTGACTTCGATGGTGCAGTGGCCGATAGCACAGTTGGTGGATCACCTGACTGCGATGACACGGATCCAAGCATTCATCCATATGCGTACGACACTCCCGGAGACGGTGTTGACCAAGACTGTGATGGCATGGACGCAAGCACCGACTGTGATGACGCTAACCCATACACTTCGGACTCTTTTGATGGCAGCCAGTGCAACTACGAGACGAACTACTTGGACCTTGACTTCGATGGCGCAGTGGCCGATAGCGCAGTGGGTGGATCACCCGACTGCGATGACACGGATCCAAGCATTCATCCATATGCGTACGACACTCCCGGAG
>JAFMEI010000168.1 GCA_017856815.1 Ilumatobacteraceae bacterium | reverse complement strand
AATTGGGATCCCGTTCGGCGCGGATGAGTTCAACTGCGTCTGTGATCACGTCGAGGTTACGAAGACCGAGAAAGTCCATCTTCAATAGACCGAGGCTTTCAACTCCGTGCATTTCGAATTGAGTGACGATCGGTGCATCCTCAGGATTCTGGCCCGTTTCAGCTTTGCGTTGAATCGGCATGTAATCAGTAACGGGCAGGTCAGTAATCACCACTGCAGCTGCATGAATACCAACCGACCGCTTCAAGCCCTCTATGCCACGCGCGGTATCGACAATCACCTTCACGTCAGGCTCACTGTTGTACAGGTCACGAAGATCCTTTGCGGCCTGATACCCGGAGCGATATTTCTCATCCTCTTCGAAGCAATATTTGAGCGGTGTATCCCGACCCATCACCAACGGCGGCATTGCTTTTGCGATTTTGTCGCCAAGTCCATATGGAAAACCGAGAACTCGTGCTGCATCACGAACGGCGTTGCGGGCTTTGATGGTGCCAAACGTGATGATCTGCGCCACGTGATCACGGCCATAACGCTCGGCCGCATAGCGAATCATCTCATCGCGATAACGCGAGTCGAAGTCCATGTCGATGTCAGGCATTGACTTGCGGCTTGGGTTCAAGAAACGTTCAAACAGAAGGTCGTACTTAACGGGGTCGAGTTCAGTAATCCGCAAGCAATATGCCACTGCACATCCCGCAGCCGAACCGCGACCTGGACCGACACGAATCCCCGAATCTTTGGCGTATTTGATTAGGTCCCAAACAATGAGGAAGTACGAAGCAAAGCCCATGTCGGAGATGACCTTGAGTTCATAAGCAAGGCGTTCCTTGACTGCTTTTGGAACTTTCTCGCCCCAGCGCATTTTCGCCCCGAGGTCAGTCAGATGAGTGAGGTATTCGATATCGGTAGCAAATTCAGCTGGCAACGGAAACTTGGGCAACTTCGGCTCACCAAAAACAATCTCTACGTTTGAGCGCTCAGCAATCCACAGCGAACTATCACACGCCTCGGGAATCTCGCGGAACAAGTGACGCATTTCGTGCGCAGCCTTGAGATAGTGCTCGGTGCCGGTGAATTTGAATCGGTTTGGATCCGACCTCAATGCTCCGGTCTGCACGCAAAGCAGAGCGTCGTGCGCGTCAGCATCGTGCTTATGTGTGTAGTGCGAGTCATTCGTGGCCAACAGTGGCGCACCAATTTTGCGCGCCAGTTCTATCAACTGTGGATTGGTGCGCTGCTGGTCTGGAATCCCGTGATCTTGGATCTCAACGAACAAGTTGTCCTTGCCGAAAATTTCCTGGAGCCTTCCAGCCTTATCTAGAGCACCCTTTTCATCGCCCTTCAACAGCGCCTGCAGGACATGCCCGCCGAGGCAGCCCGTGGTGGCAATGAGGCCCTCTGAGTGCTGCTGGAGCAGCTCCCAGTCCATTCGCGGCTGGTAGTAGTACCCCTCCAGAAAGGCACGGCTCGAGAGCTGAATCAGATTGCGGTAGCCAGCGTTGTTCTCTGCCAAAAGCGTGAGGTGGTAGTACAACTTTCCACCGCCCTCGGTATCACCGCCAGCATCATCAAGTTTCCCCCGCCGAGTAGGACGCTCGCTGCGGTGTTCGTGGGCCATGTAGCCCTCGGTGCCGATAATGGGTTTGATGCCCTGGTCCAAACATTCTCGATAGAAATCGAGCACGCCGTACATGTTCCCGTGGTCAGTAATGCCGATAGCGGGTTGACCGTCCTTCACGGCCTCGGCAATCACTTCGCTCAGGCGCGAAGCGCCGTCGAGCATCGAGTATTCCGTGTGAACGTGAAGGTGGGTGAACGAGTCGCCCACGAGAATGCCTTTCAGTCGAAACTAGGAATCCGAAAATACCAGCACCATGTGACACTCATGTGCGTTTCACGAAATCATTTTCCAGACCCCGAGTGCTCAGATGTAGGTGCCTGGACGCTCGCCCATACGGGGGTCTGGCCCGCCCATCCCCTGAGGGATCTGACGCATCTGCTGGAGTTGTTGCTGTGCGGCGAGTTGCTGCGCAAAAAGTGTGGCTTGAATGCCGTGAAAGAGCCCCTCCAACCAACCGACTAACTGCGCTTTCGCGATTCTCAACTCGGAGTCAGACGGAATTTCACCTTCCTTAAAAGGCAGTGTCAACATCTGGAGTTCTTCTTGGAGATCCGGCGATATCGCATCGGCGAGTTCGACAATTGAGCGCTCATAAATTTCTGCGAGTCGTTCACGCGAGGCATCGTCAAGCGTGGTGTTGCGAACTTCTTCCAACAACTGACGAATCATCGAGCCGATCCGCATCACCTTGGCGGGTTCGGTGACTTGTTCTTCATCGACCGCTCCACCCTCTGGAGCAATGAGTTCACCTCGTCGAACGTTCTCGGCTGCGTTGGATGGCTCGATTGGATCCTGATTACTCAATGCGGCTCCTTGAAAATGTGACTCATGCGGTAGCGCTAAGTAACGGTACAAGCATCTCGTCAGGGGTCAACGAACCATGGCGACAAATGAGTCTGAATGGACCATTTTCCTCTGGATCGTCAAAAGTCACGCTGGTCCTAGCCACTAGCGCAACATCACCGAGCCGTGCCTGGTGAATG
>JAFMEI010000167.1 GCA_017856815.1 Ilumatobacteraceae bacterium | reverse complement strand
CTGGCATGTACGTGATACCTGGAGGCGTCGATCCGCATGTTCACCTTGAGCTCGATACTGGCACCACAGTCTCTTCTGATTCCTTTGCTACAGGAACAATTGCCGCAGCCCACGGTGGGACCACAACGATCATTGACTTCGCCGAGCAGCGTCTCGGTGGAAGTGTTGCGCGATCATTCGCTGATCGCATGGCACAAGCGGACGGCAATTGCGCGATCGACTGGTCGTTGCACCAAGTGCTCGGCGGCGTGGATGCTCAGGCACTGATTGATACCCGCAACTTGCTGCAAGAAGGCATTTCCTCGCTCAAGCTGTTCACTGCTTACCCGGGTCGGCTTTATAGCGATGATGGCCAGATACTTCGCGCTCTGCAAATGTGTGCCGACACCGGAATGATGGCGATGGTCCATGCAGAAAACGGTCTGGCAATTGACGTGCTCGTTGAGCAGGCGGTGCAACGCGGTCAGGTTGATCCGATTTTCCACTCCCTGACACGACCCCCTGAGTTAGAAGCTGAAGCCGTGCACAGGGTTGGTGTGCTCTCGCGAGTAGCCGGCGGTGCGCCGCTTTACATTGTTCATCTGTCGAGCACGGAAGCACTGGATGAAGTTGTGGCGGCGAGAAGTAAAGGCACAAATATTTTTGCCGAAACTTGCCCTCAGTATCTCTATCTGAATCTTGAAGACCACCTTGGGCGAGGCTGGCCCGAAGGAGCTGGGTATATCTGTTCCACGCCGTTGCGATCCAAATTGGCAACCCATGCCGAGGATCTTTGGGCGGGTCTGCGTCGTGACGATCTTGCAGTCGTCAGCACCGACCATTGTCCTTTCTGTATTCGTGAGCAAAAGATCACTGTTGGTACCACCGCGTTCAATCAGGTGCCTAATGGGATCGGGGGCATAGAGCACCGCATGGACCTCATGTATCAGGGTGTAGTGACCGGGAATATCTCACTTGAGCGGTGGGTGGAGCTCTGCTGCACGGCGCCAGCCAAGCTTTTCGGACTCCAATCACGCAAGGGGAGTGTCAGAGAAGGTGCTGACGCAGACATCGTCATTTACGACCCAAAGGGTACGACCACGATCTCGTCGAAGACTCATCATATGAATCTGGATTACTCGGCTTACGAGGGGATCACGGTAGAAGGTGCGGTTAAGCAAGTACTCCTACGCGGCAACACCATCGTTCGCGATGGACAATTTGTTGGGAATGCCACTGGCGGACGCTTCGTGCGTCGCGAATTATCGAATGTGATTCGCTGAGATCTCTACTTGGTGAATTTAGAAGCAAGATTTGCGAGAGTCTTCTCGATTGAAACTCGGTTTCGAGTCGGCGCATTCATGCGTCGAAGCATTTTCACATTCCGAGCTGTTGTCATATCAAACTGCTCGGTCACATTCGTGCCGCCATCAGTTGGCTCGAGTATGTAACGCCAACGGTGCCCACCCATGTGACACCAAGCAATCAAGCGGCCCTCTTCGAATTCCACGACCTTGTTGGTGATCAAATACGGAACCTTGATGCGCATCCGCATCCCGAACTTTGATCCAAGTTCAAGTCGCTTTGGTGCCTTCACGCGCGCGGCCAACACCGAGTCCGAGCCATCAATCTCATGGTGACGGCGTGGATCTGCCAGCAGCTCAAAAATCTCTGCGGGATTTGCTGGTACAAATTTCGTTACGGAAATAACAAGGTCGGAGTCGTTCATGGGTCTAAGTCTGCCCTACAAAACACCGACTCAGGCATTGATGATCGCGTGAGCACACCGGCGCCCTGAATACAGGGCCCCCTGAATGGAGGCGGTGTCGCGATGATCGCCACAGACCCACAGACCATCTTGCAATCGGATGTTCTTTTTTGGGCTGAACGGGGGTGTTTGGTCCGGTTGCCCATGGGGGATGCGATACGAACGCAGGAAACGCCACGAGTCAACTTGGTGTCCCCACCAACCGCGCAACTGCCCGCGCACGGCATCTTCAAGATTGGTATCGGTCGATCCTGGTACGGCGGCAACGATGAGGTGTTTCCCATCGGGCGCATATGAAGGAGCGACATTTGACATCACGGCAACGTTGAGTGCCGGCCCGCTTCGGTCGGCATCAAGAATTATGTACTTGTGTTTCACCGGGGCATTAGGCGCGGCGAAGTAAACACCGGTTACACACTTTGAGTCAACCGTGGGTAGACCAAGGAGCGCACTAGCGGCAGGCCCTTCAGTTGCAACAACGATGTGTTTTGGTTTGAGGCTTCGGCCATCAACTGTGTGCACATGACCGTTGTTCACACTTGTGACTTTGCTGTTTATTTCCACCATCCCCGGAGGAAGTTGGGCGAGTAGTTGCTCTGGAATCGCACGCATGCCATCGGCGGGTACTCCTGCACGACCGCGGGCCAATGAACGAAATACAACATCAAACATGCGCCTGGATGCGGCTAGTTCCGGGTCGAGTTGAATACCGCCAGCTAGGGGCCGGAAGAATGACTCAACAAATTCGCCGGAGAAATGCATTTTTCGCAAAGCCTCAGCGGTGGAGATGTCTTTTCCACGGAGCAGTCGCGGTGCTGAGCGGCTCTGTACCTTGAGTCGTAGAGCTGCGATTCTTAACTTGTCAGCAAAGCCCCCGACTGGAGCAGTGAGGGTTGAAGCCAGAGTG
>JAFMEI010000166.1 GCA_017856815.1 Ilumatobacteraceae bacterium | reverse complement strand
AGGCCCGCGTGGGCCTTCCTTTCCAAGCACCAAGGACGTTTCGCCGGCATCGCAGGTACCAGAAGCAAGATAGTGAAGGGCGCCTGTTGTGTTGTCAGCGCACACAGTCACCGTTGTGCCAGTTGAGCTACCAATACCAGTTGCAATGGCCAAGGACCCACCTGCAACAAAAATCCCAGCAGCAAGAACTGAGCTGACTACGTACCGCTTCTTTTTGTTAATTGTGAATCCCATGGGTGGATACCTTTCAAGCTTGTTACGAGCACAGTGAACTTAGACCACTTTTGATGTTCGGATTGCCGTGTGAGTTACGGCTATTCAGCGGCTTCAGCAAGCGCTTCAGCGAGCGCGGGGTGAACAAACAAACTCTCTTCGAGGTCGCTCACCTTCAAGTTCGCGGTGACAGCAAGTGCAATCACACTGATCAGTTCCGCGGCATGCTGGCCAACAATTGAGCCCCCAAGCACCACACCCGTTGCCGGGTCGCTGATGATCTTCACGAACCCGCGCGGGTCATTGTTTATCAATGCTTTGGCGGTAGACGAAAACGGAACCTTCGTCACACGGATCTTGCGCCCTGAAGCAAACGCCTCTGCTTCAGCCAGCCCAACGTCGGCAATTTCTGGCTCTGTGAATATCGCTGAAGCGGCTTTGTCGTAGTCAAGGTGACGATGCGGACCCTTTGGTCCACCGATTACTTGTTCGGCAACCTTGCGCCCTTGCATCGATGCCACTGAAGACAGTGGAAGCTTGCCGCTCACGTCTCCGGCGGCATAGATGTGCTCGATGTTGCTTTGGCAATGGCGGTTGATCTGGATGTAGCCGTCTTTCATCACTACACCGATTTCCTCGAGCCCGAGCCCTTCGGTGTTTGGTACGGAACCAATTGCTAAGACGGCATGGGTGGTCTCAACCTGGCGTCCATCGTCGCACTTCACCACAACTTTGTCGCCAACATTCTCAATTGATTGGGCACGCGCACCTTTCAGGAGGCGCACACCACGACGCAAAAAATCTTCTTCGAGCACTGCTGCTACTTCGGGATCTTTGCTTGGCAGAACCTGCTGGCGGCTGACTACGAGCGTGACCTTTGAACCAAATGAAGCAAACATGTGAGCGAACTCCACACCAGTTACTCCTGAACCAATCACGGTGATGCTCTCTGGAAAAACCTTCGGCGGGTAGCAATCGCGAGTTGTAAGAATCCGATCACCATCAGGCCGCACCCACTCTGGAATACGGGGGCGGGAGCCTGTAGATACCAAGACGAAATCTGCGTGGATGACTTCACTGCCAGAGGCGCTTTGAACCTCAACTTCGTGCGCACTTTTCATCCGTGCTGAACCCTTGATTAATCGCACACCTTGGCTCTCCAGCAGATTGGTGATGTTGCCCTGTAGGCGGTCGGTGATGCCGTCGACACGTGCGGTTAACGCCTCGACATCGACCTCGGCTGATCGGCTCTCCAACCCCATTTCCTGCATGGATCGGGTGAAGCTCATGGCTGCCCCCGTTGCAATCATTGACTTGGACGGAACACAGTCCCAGAGATGAGCTGCGCCACCGATCACATCGCGCTCAATGAGTACTACTTCAACGCCACGGCGTGCGGCGTAGGTCGCCGCGGCATTACCCGCGGGCCCACCGCCGATGATTACAAGACGATTAGCCACCGAGTCTGAGGCTACCGTTCATAGGTCATGAATGATGAGAATGAAGCGGTCGAAACGGGTTCTGGTGGCGGTCTTGGTGCCGAAAAAGCGCGACGACTCGCACAGATTGAATCGATGCGCAGTGCTGGGGGCAATCCATACCCGTACCGGTTTGATCGTTCCCACACGCTGACCCAGATCCGCTCCGAATTCGGCGGTCTTGAAGCGGGTACCGAAACCGACACCCGTGTCCAAGTCGCTGGTCGCATCCTGTTAAAGCGCATCCAAGGAAAACTCATATTCGCCACCATGCGGGACCGCGACACTGAAATTCAGTTGTTCGTGTCCAAAGCTGTGACGGGTGATGAGCTTTTTGACTTCATTGACTCACTTGATCTTGGCGATTGGGTTGGTGTCAATGGCACAGTGATGACCACTCGCAAGGGCGAACTGTCAGTCAAGGTCGATGGACTCGAATTGTTGGCCAAAGCAGTGAGGCCACTACCCGACAAATGGCACGGCCTCACCGACACGGACACGCGCTACCGGCAGCGCTACGCGGATCTGATTGTTAATTCCGAGGCGCGTGATGCCTTTCGTATTCGGCATTCAATAATCTCCAGTTTCCGAGCAACACTTGCGCGCCATGATTACGTGGAAGTTGAAACCCCAGTGCTACATATCGAAGCTGGCGGGGCGCATGCGCGACCATTCCTCACCCACCACAACACGCTTGATATGCAACTGTTTTTGCGCATCGCACTGGAACTACATCTAAAGAGACTCATCGTCGGTGGCATGGAACGCGTGTACGAAATTGGTCGCGTGTTCCGCAACGAGGGGATCTCAACGCGACACAACCCCGAATTCACAATGATGGAGTCGTACCAAGCTTTTGCCGACTACACAGACGTGATGGCGCTCGCCGAAGAGTTGATTGTCACGGCCGCCAAAGATGCACTCGGGACTACCGTGGTCAAGATTGATGATGAAGAAGTAGATCTAGC
>JAFMEI010000055.1 GCA_017856815.1 Ilumatobacteraceae bacterium | reverse complement strand
TGTGCCGGTTTGCTCCCCGTGGTTCGTGGTGACGCACACGTATTGGGTGTCGACATCACCAAAGACCGTGCTTTGGTGCGACCGCGTGTGGGTCTCTTGGGTCATAACAATGGCTTATATACCGATCTCACTGTTGAGGAGAATGTGCGGTTTTGGGGCGCGCTTGTTGGTGCCACTTCGGGCGAAGTCGACCACGCGATTTATCGAATGGGGCTCGACGGCCGTTTGCGGACAACTCAAGTTGCAAAGCTTTCAACGGGTCAGCGCCGTCGTACAGCACTGGCCGGACTCGTTGTGCGTCGTGCCGAACTGTGGCTACTTGACGAACCACATGCAGGCTTAGACGCCGCAGGTCGCGATGAGTTGGACGCTGTGTTGCGATCTGCATCTGAATCAGGCGCCACTGTCATTGTTGCCTCGCACGAGTTGGAGCGAGCGGGGTCGCTTGCCACACGTGTGGTGAGTGTCATTGGTGGAATGTGCAACGAGGTCTCAAGATGAATTCTGTGATGACCCTTGCAAAGGCGGTTGCAACAAAAGACCTGCGCACGGAATTTCGCAGCCGAGTTGTCACTAATCAGGTGTTGCCATTCGCTGGCGTTGTGTTGCTGCTTTTCGCATTTGCAATTGACAGTGATTCCACTCTTGCTCGCGTGTCATCCGGGTTGGTCTGGATGACCACACTTTTCTCGATGCTTTTAATCACTCAGAGATCTTTTGATTTGGAAACAGCAGATGGGGCGCTAGACGCTCTCCGTGTGGCAGGTGCAGACATGCGCGGCGTTTTTGTCGGTAAGTCCGGGGCTCTTATCGCGCAACTTCTCGCATTGGATATCGTGCTGTTCTTCTTGGCCGTAATCCTGTTCCGTGTTGAACCACCAGCAGCGGGTTTGGGGCTGCTTGTGGTGACCACGGTGTTGGCCGCAGCCACACTCGGATTGATCGGTGTGACATATGGCGGGTTGGCTGCAAAGGCAAAGGGTCGTGAGACTTTGTTGCCACTTCTAATACTTCCCGTGGTTGCACCGGTGGTGATTGCCGCTACCAGGGCGACCGAATCGGCACTGGGTGTTGGTGGTAGGAAAGTGAGTGAAGGATGGCCATGGACAGGACTTCTCGGCTTCACCGCCGTTGCGTTTGCTGTGGTTGGACTGTTTGCATTTCCAGCATTGATCGAAGAGTAGGAAGATAGAGGAATGTCAACCCTGGCTGCGGCCGACGGCGTCGCCGCAACAACCCCCACTGGAACTCGTTTCACGAAGTATCTGGGTGCCTTTACCTTGGCAGGGGTCGCTTTGCTGTTGCTACTCGGATTGGTCTCAACCCCTGCGGATCAAAATCAAGGTGACTCTGTCCGAATCATGTACGTGCATGTACCGACGGCATGGATTGCATATCTTGCATTCGTAGTTACAGCCATAGCGTCGGCGATGTACCTGTTCCGCAGCGCCCACTCGATTAGCTGGGACCGAATTGCTGGTGCATCTGCAGAAATTGGTGTGCTCTACATGGCGCTCACTCTGATCACAGGAAGTCTCTGGGGACGCCTGACCTGGGGTGTGTTCTGGGAGTGGGATGCGCGCCTCACAACCACTGCGTTCTTGTTTGTCACTTACATCGGGTACCTAGCAGTGCGCCGCCTTGGTGGCACCCACGACCAACGCGCGAAACGATCGGCCATCGTCGCTCTGCTCGCAGTGCTGGAAATCCCATTGGTGCACTTCAGTGTGCGTATCTGGGCGTCGTTGCATCAAGAACCAACCGTGTTACGCGCAGGTGATGTGAAAATGGATGGATTGATGTTGTTCACCCTCTTTTGGGGTGTGGTCACGTTTACCTTGATGTTTGTGTGGCTTGTTGTTCATCGCCAGCGTGTTATCACTATGGAAGATGCAATTGAGTCCCTTGGTCTCGATACTGCACTTGAAGCGCGGCGTCGCGAAGGGCAGACAGTCTGATGGATGACCTCGGTTTCATTGCAGCGAGTTACGTGCTGAGTCTCGGTGGTGCGGCGTGGTTGGCGTTTTCATTTCTCCGACGCGCACGCAAATTGGACAAGCAGATCGATCCGAAGGACAAACCTTGGACCTAACACCGCGTACTAACCCAGAATCGGCTCCGGTATCGCGTCCGCGTCGGCGTTGGGGAGCAGTTTTGGTTTTGGTTTTGGTTTTGGGGGTGGGTGGCGTAATCGTCACTCAGTTCCTTTCATCAGCGATCGACTACTACTGCAATGTTGATGAGATAGATCAGCGCAGTGGTTGTGAGTCGGGACGCCGCCTCAGAATTCAGGGAATCGTGGATGCCCAAAGCGTGAATTCTGATGGTGTGTTCACAAAATTCACGATCAGCTTCAATGAAAAGAAAGTCCCAGTTGAGTACGAGGGTGAACCTGGCGGCATTTTTGATGAATGTGTCCCAGTTGTTGTGCACGGCGAGCTCAAAGGTGGCACTTTTTACGGTGACCGTGTCGAGGTCAAGCACTCAAATGAGTACAAAGCCGAAAACAAGGAACGCATTGACGAAGCCGAGGAACAGTGTTCGCAGCTGAGGGCTTAAGTGGCCCACTGGGACGCGCCGCACTTTTAGTTGGTGTTGTTTGCTCTGTTTTCGGAGCATTGGCGTGCATTATCGGTGCAAAGCGCAATGACTTAAACGTGTCACGTTTGGCGCCACGCTTTGCTTTTGGTGCAGTTGTCGCCTCAGCCGCGGCATTTGTGTTTATGGAATATGCCCTGATCACTCGGGACTTCTCGCTCGCATACGTGCAAAAAGTGGGCTCACGTTCGACTCCTGCGTTATACAACTTCACCGCCGCATGGAGTGCGCTTGAGGGTTCAATTCTGATGTGGGTGCTGATCTTGGCTGGCTTCACGGGCGCGGTTGCGTGGAAGTTTCGTCGTCGTCGAGAGGATCAGCTCGTTACTTGGGCGCTCGCCGTGATGTTCATTGTGCTGGCCTTTTTCTTTGTGCTTTCGTTTGGGCCGGCGAATCCGTTTGCGGGAGGTGCTCCTGGTGTAACCGATGGCCCGGGCCCGAATCCGTTGCTGCAGAACCATGTGTTGGTGTTGTTCCACCCACCGATTCTCTACCTCGGTTATGTGGGCATGACCGTGCCATTCGCATTTGCGATTGCCGCGCTGATAACAGGACGCGTAGGTGAAGGTTGGTTACTTGAAACTCGGCGATGGTCATTATTCGCTTGGGGATTTTTGACCCTCGGGATCATCCTCGGCTCTTGGTGGAGCTATGAAGTGCTCGGTTGGAGCGGTGTATGGGCGTGGGATCCAGTTGAAAATGCAAGTTTCATGCCGTGGCTAACAGGTACTGCATACATCCACTCTGTGCTGGTGCAGGAACGCCGCGGCATGTTGCGTGTTTGGAATCTCTCATTGCTGATCGCAACGTTCTCGCTGACGATTCTCGGTACATTCCTGACACGATCAGGTGTGCTGAACAGCGTGCATGCTTTTTCCGAAAGCAATATTGGCCCTTACTTGCTTGCGTTCTTCTCAGTAATCGTGTTGGTCTCAATTGGGCTCATTGGTTGGCGAGGTGACCGCCTCCGCTCGCCTGGAACCATTGACTCACCGTTTTCACGCGAGGGTGCATTTTTAGCGAACAACGTTCTCTTTGGAGTGTTCGCATTTGTTGTGCTGTTGGGAACGGTATTCCCGTTGGTTGTCGAGGCTCTTCAGGATCGACGGCTAGTAGTTGGGCAGCCATTCTTTGACCGGTTATCAACACCCATCGGAATCGTGATGCTCACTTTGATGAGTGTTGCGCCGATCTTGCCGTGGCGAAAAGCAAGTGAAGAAGTACTTCGTGAGCGACTCTTTTGGCCAGCAGTTTGTGGAGTGCTGGCACTTGCTTTGAGTGTTGCGCTCGGGGCAACGGGGCTTGCGCCATTGTTGGCTTTTGGTCTTGGTGGATTTGCCGCCGGCTCTGCAGGGCGCCAGGTAGCAATTGCCACGCGACGCCAAGGTCTAAGAGGGCTGATCGGGCGCGCTAACGGCGGAATGATCGTGCACATTGGTGTGATCTTGATCGCTGTTGGTTTGACTGCCTCGAACAGTTTCACAAACAGTCAGGAATTGAAACTGGTTAAGGGTGAAGCTGCAAGTTTTGCGGGGCACACATTTGAGCTTGTGGGATTCGAGGAAACCGAAGACGATCGCAGTACCTCAATTAAGGCACTGGTAAGTATCGATGGGGGCCAGGCTTATGCTCCTGCAATCCACAAGTTCACCAATATGGGAATGAACATCGGCACGCCGTCGGTGAAAACGAGTCTGACCAAAGATCTGTACCTCACCCTCGAACCACCAGTGAAGCCCTCCGAGAATGAGGCGCGGATCAAAGTGTTCGTCAAGCCTCTGATTATCTGGCTGTGGATCGGCGGACTCCTAATGGGGCTTGGGACAATTCTCGCGGCATTCCCCGGACGTCGTCGTAGGCCAACGGATCCAACATCTGCACCTATTGCTGCAACCGACTCAATCGGGGAGGGTGCTGGTGTCTGAACAATCAATGCGTCGACCAGTGCGCGCGGTGGCGCTTGGAGTCGGTGCTGTGCTCATTGCATTTCTGGTCGTTCTTGCCGTGACCCATTCAGGGGCCAAGGAATCAGCAGAATCAAATCTGCTTGGCAAACCAGCGCCGGTGGTCGAAGCAGAGCTACTTGGTGGAGGGAAATTCAACCTTTCGTACCGCAAGGGTTCCTGGGTGATTCTTAACTTCTTCAACTCAACTTGCGTTCCATGCGTGCGGGAGCATCCAGAGCTAGTGAAGTTTGCCGAAGCGGAATCAGCTCAAGATGAACCAGCCGAGATCTACACGGTTATCAATGACGATTCAGACACTGCAGTGAGAACGTTCTTTGACAAAAACGGTGGTGATTGGCCGAAGGTGAAAGACGACAACGGCACGATCGCGGTTGCATTTGGAGTGGCGAAAGTGCCTGAGACCTGGATTGTTGATCCGAATGGATTTGTTCGTATGCGGATCACCGGAGAGATCAGCACGGATTTCTTGAACGAAACAATGAGTAACTTCAGGTTGCAAGCAAGCGGTGTGGGATGAATCTGAAATCAGCGAATCGCAGCATCAAACGTTGGCCCGGGTGGCTGGTTTTGGCTTTGGCAACTTTTGTCTTGCTGGCAGTTGGGATCGCAGCTGATAACGGTCCGCAGACCCAACAGGATCGAATTGATGCAATTAGCAAGAGGATTGCTTGCCCAACTTGCCAAGGCGAGAGCGTCTATGTGTCGCGAGCATCATCTGCAGAATCGATTCGCAATGAAATCGCCCGCCAGGTGGGCACGGGTCAGCTCAACGACGATGAAATTGTGGCTTACCTTGAAGATTCCTTTGGTGGCGATGTCCTTTTGGTTCCGCGCAGTACCGGTTTAGATGCCTTGGTTTGGGCGCTGCCTGTGGCTGTGGCTGTGGCAGCGATCGCCGGATTGACGATGGCTTTTAGGCGTTGGCGCTCACAATCGCTACTCGTGGCAACCGACGACGATGAAGCCATAGTGGCCGATCTGCGCAAGGAAGTACCGTGACCGACGCCGAGATTCTTGCACTCGAAGAGGAGCTCATCTTTCTGTTGCGCTCTCTGGATGATCTTGATCGCGAGCGTTTTGCGCAGGATGTTGAAGATACTGATTATGAGGCTCTGCGAAGCAGTTATGTTGCGCGCGCTGCTGAGGTTCAGCGACTCCTAGAGGGCAGCACGAGGCCAAAGCCCGCGATGCCGAGTGCACGCCGCAGGATCGCAATAGGCATGGTTTTGGTGTTGGCAATCGCAAGTACCGCTGGCTGGTTTGTGGCGCGCGAGAGCGGTCAACGCTTGCCGGGAGATTCCTTGAGTGGTGGCATTGTGATGTCCAACGCAAATCTGCTGGCACGCGCGAGTCAACTTGGATTTTCCGACCCAGAGCAAGCCATTGCTCTATACACGCAGGTGCTTGATCTCGATCCCGACAATGTAGAAGCTCTCACCTATCGGGGATGGATCCGCGCGCTTTCTGCCCGCGACATGGAGGGAGAACAAGGCGTCTCGACTCTGCTTGAAGCATTCAAAGATCTAAAGCGTGCAGTCGAGATTGACCCGACCTACCCTGATGCCCATTGCTTCCTCGGGATTGTGCAATTTCGCTATCTCTCCGATGCCGAAGGTGCGAAAGCGTCTCTAGATCTTTGCATTGCAGCGAATCCGCCAGCACAGGTGCAGGGATTTGTTGACTCAATTGTGGACGAAGTGGATGCCGCACTCGCTAGCGGGTGATTAAATCTCCAGCTGCGCGCTCAGCGTATTGACTATGCGGCGCCACATTATTGCCGCTGCGATTAGTGACAGAGCAGAGATGGTGTTTGGCACGATCTGGTCGCTCAATGTGCGAGCAAGTTCTTGGTCGGACTCCGGAATTGCACTTGTGAGTGCAGCACCAAAGAATGCCATCACCAACGGGATGACCCCATAGAGAACCCACCACTGGGTAATTACCGGGCGGATGGACTCTTGTTCGTCACCACGCATGATCTTGGTTTTGTTTACGAGATCGCGCAAAACAATCAACGGGAAAATGAATAACACGGGTGGTAGCAACCATGAGAACATGCAAAGCGCCGGCGAGAACTTGAGTAGGACTCCACGGTTTGTAACTTCGCGAGTAATTCGGTAAGTCCAAACGAACGTCGTCACAGCGATAGTAAATTCGGCAATTGATGTGATTGTGGAGAAGAAATTCACCGGTCGAACGGCATCTTCAAAGGCCTGTCTCAAGGACGAATCATTTGCAAAATCGCGCGCTGAATCAACGGCGGTAAACATCAGTCCCGTGGCGATCGCATGGGCAACCACGTACACCCATACAGCGATGGAAAACGCCGAGAGCAGGTTTGACGGACGCCGTGCAAAGGCAGAAAAAGTTGGGGGAGGAAACTCGGCCACGCATGAAACTTACTCTGGTCTGTGCAAAGTCGTGTTGCACCAGACAGACTTACGGCATGAGTTTCTTCGATCGCAATCGCCGCGAAATGATCGCCAAAGGGTACGACCCCGCGCGTCTTCCGCCCGGGCAATATCGAGTTGAAGATTTTCCAGTGCTGCATGTCGGGCCAGTGCCGGAGTATGGGCCTGGGCAATGGGATCTCGCAATTACTGGGTTGGTCAAGAACCCAATGCGCATCACCTGGGATGACTTGATTGCACTGCCCTCAATTGAGATGACCGTAGACATTCATTGTGTGACCAAGTGGTCACAATTCGATATGAAGTGGAAAGGTGTGCGAGTCAGTGATGTGTTCGCATCCGCTGGCCTTGAATCGAACGCCACGCATGTGATGGCGCATGCAGAGTATGGCTACACCGCGAATCTTCCGTTGGCTGACGCCACGACTGATGAGGCCATCATCGCCTACGCCTATGACGACGCGCCTATTGAGCCAATTCATGGTGGGCCGGTGCGTCTTGTGGTTCCACATCTCTATTTTTGGAAGTCACCAAAGTGGCTGCGAGCACTGGAATTGATGGATCATGACGCCCCTGGTTTTTGGGAGCGTAACGGCTACCACATGTACGGCGACCCGTTTAAAGAACAGCGTCACTGGGGCGACTGAGCCGATCGCTAGATGTTCAGACCGTGGTGGTGCAGAAAGTGTCACCCTGTGGAAGCGATGACGAGATCTCAACCGGAGTGTCGCCATAGAGCGCAGAAAGCATTCCCTTGACCATTCCACGATCAACAGCGCAGATCACCGGGTTTTCAATTGCAACATCTCCAAATGGGCAGTGATTGCTGACGATCTGGAGTTTGTTGTTGCGTTGATCTGCATGAGCTGCAAATCCATGTGCAGTGAGTGCATCTGCAACAGCTTGAATCGCTGATCGCAAAGAGCGCTGGCCAGCAAGGAAATCTTCACCAGTCAATCCCGCTGCCATCGCTCGGCCGTACTCCTGGCCAACTTCTTCGGCAACGTGTGCTGCTTGCTCTGGTGGGAGCATTTTTAGAGTTTTACCTAACAATGTGAGAACTAGATCGTCGGAGCGAACAGGGAAATCAAATGGTTCGTGTTCAGCAACGGGACGGTAGTGCTTAGATGGGCGTCCGGCTCCTGTGCCACCGCGCTCCACAGCGGCTTCGACATATCCACCGGCGGCGAGTTTGTCGAGGTGGTGGCGCGCAACGTTTGGATGGAGTCCAAATTTGGTGGCAACTTGTGCGGCGGTTACTCCGGTGCTGGCTTCACGCACGAACAAGTAAACCGACCGCCGTGTGGGGTCACCGAACGCGGAGGTGATGGCCGTAACAGTGGCACTAAATGCACCCGGGTCATCGGCAGATACCTGCGCAGAGGCGGTTTTTTCCGTCACGCAGGTATTATACCTACGGTCATAGTGCAAATTCCTCGGAGTAGTCCCGGGAGTAAATCGGAAGGCGTGCGCAGCAATGTTCGGAGTTTCAAAGAATGATGTGATTGACGCCCTGCGGCCAGTTGAAGACCCGGAATTGCACCGCTCGATCGTTGATCTTGGGATGGTGCGCGAAGTCGAGATCCGCAAAGGTGTGGCGGCAATCAACATCGCATTGACCGTTGCTGGTTGCCCGCTGCGCAATGAAATCCAATCGCGCGTGACCAATGCCGTAACCGCGCTAAAGGGAATCGATTCGGTAACTCTCGAGTTCTCAGTTATGAACGATCAAGAGCGCGAAGCAGTGCGCCGTCTTGTGCATGGTGACGCCAGCGCCGGAGCGGATCAGCAACACGCGCACGGTCACGCCGAAGGACGCGTCGTTCCGTTTTCCAAAGAAGGATCAAAGACTCGACCACTTCTCATCTCGTCCGGCAAAGGCGGAGTGGGTAAAAGCAGCGTTACAACCAACATCGCAGTTGCTCTAGCTGCGCAGGGTTTCAAAGTTGGGCTTGTTGATGCCGACATCTACGGCTATTCAATTCCTCGCATGTTGGGCACTGATCGCGACCCAATCGTTATTGACCAGATGCTGGTTCCACCTGAAGCGTGGGGCGTGCGTTGCATTTCGATTGGCTACTTCATCGATGAAGGGCAAGCAGTCATCTGGCGCGGACCAATGTTGCACAAGGCACTTGAGCAATTCCTGACCGATGTGTTCTGGGACGAACCCGACTTCCTGCTCGTGGACATGCCCCCTGGTACTGGTGATATTGCGCTCAGCTTGGCGCAGTATTTGCCACGCGCTGAGGTTTACGTGGTGACCACTCCACAGCCAGCTGCGCAGAAGGTTGCAAAACTCTCTGCAGCAATGGCTGAGAAAGTGAACCTTCCAGTTCGCGGTGTCATCGAGAACATGAGTTGGTTCACCGGCGACGACGGCAAGCGCTATGAAATTTTTGGCTCCGATGGTGGCCAGCAGTTGGCCGATGAACTCAATGTTCCGTTACTTGGGCAAATTCCACTTGTGATGCCACTACGCGAAGGTGGAGATACGGGTCGCCCAATAACTGCAGTTGATCCAGACTCGGAAGTGGCCAAGTCTTTCCATGCAATTGCCCGAAAAATCGCCGAAGAAGTAAAACCGCGCCGTATTGTCCGTGCGGACCTGAAACTCGTCTGACAAACTGAGGCATCGGGATTCACCCGATGCGTGGAGAGGAATCTGAGTGGAAATCCGGATTGGCGTAACCCAAGCGTTGCGCGAAATAGTCGTCGAAGTTGACGGTGGCGACAAAGAGCGCGCCAAGATCAAAGCATCGGTTGAAGCCGCACTCTCTGGCGCGACAGACACTCTGTGGTTGGTAGACAAAAAGGGACGCGAAGTCGGTGTCGCATCGGCAAAGGTCGCTTATGTCGAAATCGGCAGCGCCGACAGCGACAGGAAAATCGGCTTCGGCGACTGACCCAAGATGGCAACCCTTGCCGAGCTCACACGGCAACACACGGCGCTGTCCAAAGAAGACGTCGCTCACCTGCAAGGTTTGGTTTCTGAATGGGGAATGCTCGCGGACTTTTGTTTCGCCGACCTTCTCCTTTATGTTCCAGCTGGTGAAGGCCGTTGGCTGGTAGTTGGTCATGTGCGTGCCGCAACGGGGCAGACGCTTTACAAAACCGACTGGGTGGGCGAGTGGACCAATGTCGGAGAGCGCGAGTCAGTAATCACCGCTTACGAAAACGAGCGGGTCACTGAAGGCGAGATGCGGGTTGAAGGCATTGAGGGTCTGTGCAAGATGGTGGCCATCCCGGTGCGCAGCAATGGTCAGGTGATTGCCACACTCACTCGTGAATGGTCACCGCGGATCGGGCGTCAGCTTGGTGAACTCGAAACCACTTACCTCGAGATCTTCGAACGCTTCACGGAAATGATCGCTGCGGGTCGGTTCCCTTTCCGCGCCCGAGCGGCAGACTCAAGCGTTGCGCCACGAGTAGGCGACGGCGTGTTGGTGCTGGACGGTGGAGGCGTAGTGCGTTACGCGTCACCGAATGCAACCTCGGCCCTCCACAGGGTGGGCATCAATGCCAACGTGGTTGGTCTTACTTTGACTGAGTTGGGTGTGGTGGACAGTTCTGTGCGGCAGGCTTTCGAACGTCTTGAGCCGGTAGTCGAAGAGTTCGACCACAATTCGGACATCACCTTGCTCACTCGTTGCATTCCCATAATTAGCGGATCACCACAAGAGGCACGCGCTACTGGTGCGGTGATGTTGCTTCGTGACGTCACTGAGCTTCGTCGCCGTGATCGCCTGTTGTTGTCCAAAGATGCAACTATTCGGGAAATTCATCACCGTGTGAAGAACAATCTGCAAACGATTTCGTCGTTGCTTCGTCTGCAGAGTCGGCGCTTGCAAAGCGAAGAGGCCAAAGACGCTGTCGCAGAGTCCGTGCGTCGGATTCGCACCATTGCACTCGTGCACGAGACGCTGTCGCGTGAGCCAGGTGAAGATGTGCCATTCATTGAGATCGTTCGCCCACTCGTGCGACTCGCAGAAGAGGGTTTGCAGTCAGTTGATCGCCCGGTGCGCTTGTCTGTGCAGGGTGAGGGTGGACGCCTGCCAGCCACGGTGGCGACACCATTGTCGGTGGTGTTGACTGAGCTGTTGCAGAACGCCATTGACCACGCATTTCCTGACAACGCCACCACGAAGTCTCACGGTGTTGTGGTGGTTCAACTAGACAACAGCGGAGATGAGCTTCGTGTGCGGGTGCTGGACAACGGCATCGGGTTGAAAGATGACTTTGATCTAAAGGCCACTCAAGGCCTCGGACTATCCATCGTGCGCACTCTTGTAACCACCGAACTAGCAGGCACTATCACGATGCGCCCCGGTCTTGCCTATGACGCACTCTCGATGGGGCTAGAGCCCGTTGAAGGAAACCTAGGCACGGTCGTCGAACTACGGATACCGATCACAACCAACGACT
>JAFMEI010000165.1 GCA_017856815.1 Ilumatobacteraceae bacterium | reverse complement strand
AAGATCTGCGGAATAACCAGCGAGGATGACGCCCTTCTCGCCGTAGCACTAGGTGCTGATGCTCTTGGCTTTGTTTTTGCCCCGTCTCCACGCCAGGTGACCGCGAGTCGCGTATACGACATCACTCGACGTCTTCCGCCAGAAATTCTCACCGTGGGAGTGTTTCGCGATGAACTACCTGATCGCGTAATCGATATCACCCAACGCGCGGGACTGAAGGCTGCACAATTACACGGCCGCGAGTCACGCAATCAGGTGGAACAAGTCAATAAATACGTTCATTGGGTAATCAAATCGGTGGAGGCTGGGAGCGCAGCGGCAATGAACGCAGACAATCTCGGCACCGACATGGTGCTTGTTGATGCATCCGAACCAGGAAGTGGGAAGTTATTCGACTGGTCACTACTTGCTGATATGCCAGAAGTTCCGCGCCTCATGTTGGCTGGAGGGCTCAATCCGGACAATGTTGGTTTGGCTATTGAGACGGTTCGACCCTGGGGTGTTGATGTGTCCAGTGGTGTTGAGGCCGAACCAGGCCGCAAGGATCCGATCAAGCTGAGGGCATTTATCAAGAACGCCAAAGATGCAGCGCCCAAGGAATATCGCGGGCCCGACTCGGTGCCTTATGACTGGCGCGACGACGGTGACTTGTGACTCAGCATTCGGCACTTAAGTAATTGATCAGGAAAGATGGAGCCATGTCTTTGATGAGTGATCCAACAACCGAAGGACGATTTGGTGAGTTCGGTGGACGTTTTGTTCCCGAGACTCTGGTGCCTGCCTGCCAAGAGCTTGAGATTGCCTTCAAAGACGCGTGGCAAGATCCTGTTTTTCGCGGCGAACTCGATGCAGTGCTGCGCGACTATGCCGGCCGTCCCTCGATTCTGACCGAATGCCACAACCTTGGCGCCAAGCTCGGAATTCGCCTCATATTAAAGCGTGAGGATCTGAACCACACCGGCTCACACAAGATCAACAACGTTCTTGGTCAAGCACTTCTGGCGAAGCGGATGGGCAAGAAGCGCTTAGTTGCAGAGACCGGTGCTGGGCAGCACGGAGTTGCCACTGCAACGGCTGCGGCATTGTTTGGTCTCGAGTGCAAGGTGTACATGGGGGCGGTAGACGTAGAGCGTCAAGCACTGAACGTGTTTCGCATGCATCTACTTGGGGCTGAGGTCGAGGCGGTGCATTCCGGAAGCCGCACACTCAAAGATGCAGTGAACGAAGCGATGCGTGACTGGGTGGCAACAGTAGAAACCACGCACTATTGCCTAGGCTCGGTGATGGGGCCGCATCCTTACCCGTGGATGGTTCGTCAATTCCATCGAGTTATCGGTGATGAAGCGCGCGAGCAATTTCAAGCACTCGTTGGTGATGCTCCAGATGTCGTAGTGGCATGTGTCGGTGGTGGATCAAATGCAATCGGAATTTTTTCTGGCTTTGTCGACTTAAAGTCGCGACTCGTTGGTGTCGAACCAGCTGGTGGTGCCGCAGTAAAGCGTGGAGTGCCGGGTGTGGTTCACGGAATGAAGAGTTACTTGATGCAGGACGAATACGGTCAGGTTCAAGAAGCACACTCGATTTCTGCGGGGCTTGACTACCCAGGGATCGGGCCCGAGCACTCGTATTTGGCGTCAATCGGGAGAGTTGAATACCCAAACGTGACCGATGATGAAGTGATCGCTGCATTTCAAGAGCTCGCACGAACCGAGGGAATCATTCCCGCACTCGAGTGCGCCCACGCATTGGCGTGGATTATCAGGGAGTCGGGATCGATGCAGGGCCAGACGGTTCTGATGAACTTGTCGGGCCGCGGGGACAAAGATGTTGGCCAGATGATGGAGATTCTCAAGTGACACTTGAGAGCGAATTGCGCTCTAAGCGCGATCGTGGCCGCAAGATTCTGGTTCCCTATATAACGGGTGGTTTTCCGGGCTGGATCGATGCAATCCGAGCCGCGGCGGCTTCTGGCGCAGATGCGATAGAAATTGGCCTGCCCTTTTCAGATCCAGTGATGGACGGTCCAGTTATTCAAGAGGCATCACAGCGTGCACTGGAGCTCGGTGCCACGCCCGTTTCGATTCTGGATGGTGTGCGAAATCTTGATGTTGAAATTCCGCTCGTAGTGATGTGCTACTACAACACCGTGTTTCATGCAGGTCATGAACGATTCGCCAAACAACTCGTGGCTGCCGGGGTATGCGCTGCGATTATTCCCGATCTGCCACTTGAAGAAAGTGGGCCCTGGGTGAAGGCTGCCGATGAAGCTGGACTCGAAACCGTGATGCTTGCTGCGCCGACCGCGCCAGATTCGCGTTTGCCGTTGATTATTGAACGGGCGCGTGGATTTGTTTACGCCGTGGGTTTGCTCGGTGTGACTGGAGAGCGTTCCGCACTGGCAGCCACAGCCACTGCCATGGCTGCGCGCCTGAAGCCGATCACAGACAAGCCTGTATTGATCGGTGTTGGGGTGTCGAATGCAGAACAAGCCGTCGAGGCATGCCGGGTGGCCGATGGTGTCATTCAGGGAGCGTCAGTTGTACGACGTCTCATTGAAGGCGGGGCAGATGCGGTTGGTGATTATGTCAGTGAAGTTAGACGCGCTCTTGACGCGGCGTTTGTTCCTCAAAGCTGATCGCAATAATCGGGTAGCGTCGTCACCATGTTGAAGACAGGTGAAAAGGCTCCGGATTTCTCTCTCGAGGACCAACA
>JAFMEI010000054.1 GCA_017856815.1 Ilumatobacteraceae bacterium | reverse complement strand
CTTATGTGCGCGTTGCCTTGGCTTTTGGTGGGTAGTGGTGATTTCAGTGGCAGCGGATTCATCAGGGCTGCGGGTTGGATCACTGGTATTCCGGGACTGGTGCTTTCCTATGTAACTGCTGTTCAGTACATTCCACTCGTCCGCAAAGGACTGCGTGAAGGTCGCGATCACCCCAAGACGGTCGGGCATTAAGGCTACGGTTGAAGGTTATGGATACGCCATCGGATCTGCGGTACACAAGCGACCACGAGTGGGTACGGATTGAAGGCGATGTCGCCACGATCGGCATTACCGACTACGCCCAAGACGCACTTGGCGATGTTGTTTTTGTTCAGCTGCCGTCCGCCGGCAGCACTGTGAAAGCAACTGCGTCCATTAGCGAAGTTGAAAGCACAAAGTCGGTATCGGATATTTATGCCCCGCTTTCAGGCGAAGTAATTGAAGTTAATGAGGCGCTAGAGGCCGACCCGTCAGTGCTCAACTCGGACGCTTATGGCAAGGGCTGGATCTTTAAGGTTCGAATCAGCGATCCTTCTGAGATCTCAACGCTGCTAAGCGCTTCTGACTATGAGGATCTGTTAGGTAAGTCTTAAATGTCTTACGTGTTCTGTAATTCATGCGGGCATAGAAATCCGCCCACTTCAGCGTTCTGCTCTGCGTGCGGATCAGTTCTTGACCTCGCCACCGACCGTACTGTCACCATCGCGAAGGTCGACCCGCTTCAAGATGCCCCTGGTCCAGCAGATGACATTGTGATTCCAATGCCGCTTTCCGAACACGGACACCCTGTACTGGTGGTTCGTCACGGCTCACAAGCAGGGGACCGTTTTGTTCTCAGTGCGAGTGTCACGCAGTTAGGCCGTCATCCGGACAGCGATATCAGCTTGGATGACATCACGGTTTCGCGGCGACACGCGGAAATAGTTTTCACCGAAGATGGGTATCGCGTTCGTGATGCGGGATCACTTAACGGAACCTATGTGAACGGTGATCGCGTCGAGTCGTGTGCGTTGGCTCACGGAGACGAGATTCAAGTTGGAAAGTTTCGTCTCATCTTTTTCGACCAGCCTGAGGCATGAGCGTGTCTGAACTCCCGTACTACTCAATTGGAGAAGTACTTGCTCTTTTGCTGGAAGAGTTCCCTGATGTAACTAATTCAAAGATTCGATTTCTTGAGACGCAGGGCTTGGTTGAACCCGAGCGCACATCCTCTGGCTATCGAAAGTTCTATCAAGACGATGTTGAGCGTCTGCGGTATGTCTTGCGCGAGCAAAAAGATAACTTCCTCCCACTGCGAGTAATAAAGGGTCGCCTGGATGAAGACTCAACTGGTTCGATAACTGGTCCTGTTGAAGTGCCTACTGGCTCTGTCTTGCGTCGACATCCAGCCACGCATGAACCGAGTCATAGGGCCAAAAAATCTAAGGCAATAGTTCCTGATCCCACTCTTGACCATCCACGGGCTTTCACCCGCGAAGACCTGCTTGAGCACTCGCAAATCTCACTTGGTCTACTTGCAGACCTTGAACGCTTCGGAATCATCAAGGGCCGAGATGGCGACTTATTTGACGCGCGGGATGCCGAGATTGCCACCATCGCGGCACAATTCGCCGAGCTTGGAATCGATGCTCGTCACTTAAAGGGCTGGGTATTGGCTGTCGATAAAGAGGTTGCTCTCTACGAGCAGCGATTGTTGCCGATTCTGCGCCAGAAGAACCCAGAAGCCCGAACCGAGTCAGGCACGATGTTGGACACCATGAAGGATCTCAGCGCCCGTCTTCATGGCACGTTATTGCATAGGGCATCCGACCAGGCTTTTAAGAACCTCTGAGAAGCACGAGTTAAACCGTGTTTTTCGCCGATATCTTGAGGCTATGCGTCTGGTTGAACTCGTAGGTGTGAGGTTGGCACTTCCTGCCAATACACCGGTTCTCGAAATCCGCGAGGTTGAGAACCCGTGCCGCACGATGATCATTTCTATCGGCGCGCCAGAAGCCACTTCAATCCATTGCGCTCTTGAAGGGATCGTTCCCGCACGGCCATTGACCCACGACTTGATAGTGAACCTGGTGGATGCTTTCGAATCCGAGTTGCAACGAGTTGTCATCACAGACGAGGTTGAAGGCGTCTACCTGGCTGAGCTCCACCTGGACACCATTGAGGGGCCAAAGGTCATTTCATGTCGGCCTTCAGATGCCGTCGCCATTGCCGTACGCACAGGAGCCGAAATCTTCGTCTCCGAACGGCTCCTTGAGCGGAATGGACAAACGCCTGATACGGCTACGCCAGTGGCTGAAGCCTCTGAGGACATGATGGATGAATTCCGTGAGTTCATCCAGTCCATTAGCCCAGATGATTTTGCCTAAATTCTCCGATTGACCCCACACTCGCAGGGTTCTACGCTTAAAGATCCCTGATCGCTGGAGGTACGGGTGAAAAACCAAGGTTTCCTTTGCAAAGAGGCAGCAGAGATAGTCGGTGTTACGTATCGCCAGATTGACTACTGGGCGCGCACAGATCTCGTTAAGCCTTCACTTGCCACTGCTAGAGGCTCGGGAACGCGTCGTATGTATTCATACCGCGATCTGCTTGAACTCCGAATCATCAAGAAGTTGCTTGATGCGGGTATCCGCTTGGAGAAAGTTCGAATGGCATTTGAGTATCTGCGCAAAAACTCAGATCAGGACATCGCATCGGCAAATCTTGTGATTTCTGATGACTCAGTTGTCCTGTGCGAAGGTGACCAACTCTTCGATGCGGTACGTCAGGGCCAGGGTGTCATCAATGTTTTGCCGCTAGTCGGGGTAAAAGACGATGTTGATGCGAGCATCGTTGCGTTCGGAAAGAACAAACTTGCTGTCACCAAAGTGCCACAAAAGCGTGCCAGCTAGACATTGAAGCAATCACCACTGCACTCCGCTCACATAGCGCTTGGCGCAAAGATGGCGCCTTTTGGCGGTTGGGAAATGCCCATCTCCTATGCAAGTGGGACCATTGCTGAACACATGGCGTGTCGCGCAACTGCAGCGATGTTCGACGTGTCACATCTGGGAACCGTTGTGCTTGAGACCGGGAACGCCTTCGATGACCTGCAGCGAACCCTAACTAACGATCTAGGCAAGATTGCGCCGGGTCGTACTCAGTACACCCATCTCTTGAATCGTGACGGTGGGGTAGTGGACGACATCATCATCTGGTGGGTGTCCGAGAACAACATTCAAGTGATGCCTAACGCCTCAAACACTGATGGTGTTTTAAACGCCCTTAACGGTGGCCGTGACATCACAAATGAGAGAGCAATCATCGCGGTACAGGGGCCAACTGCTAGGTCTGCTGTGTCCAAGGTTGCACCCGATGTGGTTCGCATTAAACGGCGCACGGTTGCGGAGATTCAATGTGCTGGCGTTAATTGCACTGTGGCTGGAACTGGCTATACAGGCGAAGACGGGGTTGAATTGGCCGTGCCAGCCGGCGACGCGCCGCGTGTTTGGGATTCGCTCCTCGAGGCTGGTGTAACACCCGCAGGCTTGGGGGCGCGGGACACTTTGCGTCTCGAGGCGGGACTCCCGCTTCATGGTCATGAACTGGGTCCAACAATCTCGCCTCTTGAGGCCGGACTCGGTTGGGTGGTTGCGTGGGACAAGGCTCAGTTTGTCGGGCGCGAGGCGTTGCAGAGTCAGCGTGAGAATGGGGTTCAACGCACTCTGGTGGGTGTGGCGACCGTTGGCCGACGCCCCCCACGAGATGGCGCCACAATCGAAGTGAATGGCGAGCAGGTTGGCATTGTCACCAGCGGCAATTATTCGCCGGTTCTTGGGCACGGAATCGCACTCGGGTTCGTTGCGCCGCAAAAAACCACGGGGCCCTGTGAGATAAGGGTCCGTGACACTGTGCTTAGCGGGAGCTTTGTGCCCCTGCCATTTGTTGCTCATCGCGGCTAACAAAAGATTCGAGTGGCTCACAGGTACAGATCAGATTGCGGTCACCGTGGGCGGAATCAATACGGCGCACCGGCGGGAAGTAGGACTTTGTGCTGGATCCCACAGCGACCGCCTGCTCTCGTGTGTATTCACGCTCCCACGCACTGCATAGGTCAGCAACGGTATGAGGAGCGTGCCGAAGCGGACTCGCCTCAACATCAATATCGCCACTTCGAACAGATTCGATTTCCTCAGCAATAGCCAACATCGCATCGACAAATCGATCGAGTTCTTCTTTGTTTTCACTCTCGGTTGGTTCAACCATCAAAGTTCCTGCAACAGGAAAACTCATGGTCGGTGCGTGGAACCCGAAATCCATCAAACGCTTGGCAACGTCATCTACCGACACTCCGGTTGTCTTTGTGATTTCTCGAAGATCAAGAATGCACTCATGAGCAACTCTTCCATTTTGGCCGGAGTAGAGAATTGGAAAACTGGCGCCAAGGCGCGCTGCAAGGTAATTGGCATTCAAGATTGCATGCTTCGACGCCCTTGTTAGACCGTCGGCACCCATAAGGCGAATGTAAGCCCATGCGATGGGCAATATTCCCGCAGATCCGAAAGGTGCCGAAGAAACTCGACCGATTGAATTCTGGTTCTTCGCGGTGCGAGCTGGAATGAACGGAGCCAGATGAGATTTAACGGCTACCGGACCAACGCCTGGACCACCACCTCCATGCGGGATACAGAACGTTTTGTGCAAATTGAGATGACTGACATCCGCTCCAAATTTTCCGGGCTGCGCGAGTCCGACCATTGCGTTGAGATTCGCGCCATCCAAATAAACCTGGCCACCGCCATGGTGGACTATCGCACATATCTCTTGAATCGCAGACTCAAACACCCCGTGTGTTGAAGGGTAGGTAATCATCAAAGCAGCGAGTGTGTCTCCCGCAGCTTGGACCTTCGACTCAAGGTCAGTGATATCAACATTCCCATTCGGATCACAATTGACCACCACCACGCTCATTCCACACATGACGGCACTCGCCGCATTGGTCCCGTGAGCCGACGAAGGGATCAAACAGACAGTTCGCTGGTGATCTCCACGACTCCTGTGGTATCCACGGATCGCCAGCAGGCCAGCAAACTCACCCTGACTACCAGCATTCGGCGCGAGGCTTACGGTGTCATAGCCGGTGATTTCGGCGAGCCAGTTTTCGAGATCGCCAATCATCTGGAAGTATCCAGCCGCATCTGCAGTATCAGCGAGCGGATGAATGTTGGCAAAACCCGGCCATGTGATTGGTTCCATTTCCGTGGTCGCGTTCAACTTCATCGTGCAAGACCCGAGCGGAATCATGGTGCGGTCTAAAGCAAGATCCATGTCACTGAGCTTGCGCAGATAGCGCAACATCGCATGCTCAGTGCGGTAGTTGCGAAATACCTCTTGTCGCAGAATATCGTCATGACGAAAATCCCCGGATTCAAGGGCGGTTACACCAGGGGAGTAGGGGATCCCCAGCGCCTTCAGAATGTTCATTAGATCCGCGCTCGTAATGGTCTCATCCAAGCTGAGGCTGAGCGAGGTGGCATCAACTGGCGTGGCATCAAAAGTCGCAGCCAGCAATTTGGAACGCAATTCTTGTGCGTTGCAGTTAACAATTGTGAGTGTGTCAAACCATCGGGAGTTTGCCAGCTTGTATCCGGCTTGAGTGAGTGACGCGGCTAGGTCTGTGATCAGAGCGTGGACACGTTCCGCCATTGATCGGAGACCCTCGTAGCCGTGCCACATTGCATAAAAAGCAGATCCGTTGGCGAGAAGTGCCTGAGCGGTGCAGATATTGGATGTGGCCTTTTCGCGTCGAATGTGTTGTTCGCGGGTCTGAAGCGCCAAACGTAGAGCGCGTTTTCCGTTGGCATCGACGGATACTCCAACCAAACGACCGGGTAGTGCGCGGGCGTGCTCCTCACGTGTCGAGATGAAAGCAGCATGGGGCCCGCCGAAACCCATTGGTATTCCGAATCTCTGCATTGATCCGATTGCTATATCTGCGCCTAATGATCCAGCTGAAACTGACATCACGCTAAAGAGTGGATCAGTATCAACGATCAACAATCCGTTGGTGGAGTGCAGGCTTTCGGCAAGCTCACGAACTAATGATGCTGGTTTGACGTACCCGGAGGAACCGGGTTGGCAAACAAGAGCACCAAAGCAGTCGGGTATTTGTGCGTCAGCAAAGTCATGGACCACAACTTCAATTCCGACAGGCTCTGCTCGGGTAAGTATGACCGCAAGATTCTGCGGATGGATGTCAATGTCGACCAGAAAACGATCTGAGTCACTCTTGGAAACGCGTCGAGCCATCGACATCGCCTCTGCGCAGGCAGTGCCTTCGTCGAGCAGGGAAGCATTTGCAACCGGCAAACCTGTCAATTCGCTGATCAGAGTTTGGAAAGTAAGTAAGGCCTCGAGTCTTCCTTGACTTATCTCGGGCTGATACGGGGTGTAAGAGGTGTACCAAGCGGGATTTTCAAAGAAGTTGCGTTTGATAACCGGTGGTGTCACGGTGCCGTAGTAGCCGCGGCCACGCAAACTGCGCCTCACGATATTCCTGGTAGCAATCGCCTGCATTTCAGCGGTGACCTGAGTTTCAGTTGCAGAGTCGGGGAGCGATAGCGAGCCACGCATGCGTATCGATGAGGGGACTACCTGGTCTATGAGGTCGTCAAGCGTCTCCACGCCCAAGAGACTGAGCATTTCCAGATGATCGGATTCCGAGGTAGCGATGTGACGCGATACGAATCCCTCTAAGTGCTGCACGAGTGCCTCCAGACAAAGTGTCCATCAAGTTGGCACCCCCGCTGTATTGGCACCTGAGAGCTTCACCGCATAGCGGCTTTCCCCGTCGGTAGGGCATAAACCCTTTTCCAGCGACGCCCGCCTGTTCGGTCCACTTTGCCTGAGAGGTTCCGGGGTGGTTGCTCCTTCGGCGTCCCCTTGACTGGATGCCAAGGAAAACTCTCCCGCGCAGGTTGATGAGCGCAACACGAGAGTAGGACATCCACACGCAGGCATGGGGGCATTTGTTCGTCTCGTGGCTTGTTTTAACGAAATCCTAAACCTACATAACGGAGATTATGGGCGGAGTGGGGAAAGGCGGGCTGGATCTATGACCGGCTTGGCTGCATCGACGATCCATCTCAAAGCGTCCCGGACCTGTTGCGGACTCGAATCTTTTGCTAGCGAACCATCGCGTTCAGCATCCTCAATTGCACAGGCCAGCACGTACAGCTCGTCGTGTAGCGCATCCAGTTCTGCACGAACAACGATTAACTCCTCATCAGACAGATTCAGCTCGGCTGCACGCTGACGAAAAACCCATTCACGCTGCCTACAAGCTCCGCCACAAAACTCGCGGGGTCTTCCGGCTCCGTCCTGATCCGGAAGGATGCGCCGACAATGACGACAGCGTCGGTATTGCCCGGTGTCCTCTCTCATTTACCGCACCAACGCCCTAGGACCCAATAACGTCATGACGAAATTCTCTCATCTGCGACGGGTTGTTACTTAGCATTACCTCATGTCCTTACCTTCGGCGCCAGTTTCATCATTCGCATCTGACAACGCCGCAGGTGTCCACCCTCTGGTACTTGAGTCAATCGTTGCCAGCAATCAAGGCTCAGCACTGGCCTACGGCGCGGATCGATACACCGATGAAGCGGTACGCCATTTCCGGGAACTATGCGCACGTGATCTTGAGTGTCTCTTCGTCTTTGGCGGCACTGGTGGAAACGTTCTGGCACTCGCATCACTCTTGGAAACTGGCGAAGCAGTTCTCGCAACGGACACCTCTCACATCCACGTTGATGAAGCTGGTGCACCTGAGCGACTTACCGGCACGAAGATCATCACGGTTCCGCACAGTGACGGGAAATTGACTGTTAAGGATATTGAAGCCTGTGTCGCCGATCGAGCTCAAATGCATCACCCACGAGTTGGTGTTGTGTCCATTACTCAGGTCACCGAGATGGGAACCGTATATGACCCCGATGAAGTTGCGCGCCTCGCTGAGGTTTGTCGGCGTCGAGGATTACGTCTCCACATGGATGGCGCTCGGATCGCAAACGCGGTAGTCGCTTTAGGTGGTGATGAGAGTTTGTTCAGGGAGTTAACCAAGCATGTGGATGCGGTCACATTTGGTGCCACAAAAAACGGTGGAATGTTTGGTGAAGCCGTGATCGTATTTTCCGACCACGGTAAAGCGAATTTGGGCTACATCCGCAAACAACTCGCACAGCTACCTTCGAAGATGCGATTCGTTAGCGCCCAATTCAATGCAATGCTCGCAGACGGATTGTGGTTGCAAACCGCCGCACATGCAAACACGATGGCTCGTGGTTTGTATGAACGCCTTACCGACATACAGAGCCTGCAACTCTCCCCACCCCAGGCCAATAGCCTCTTCCCCACCATTGATCACGCATCAGCTGCAACACTTCGTGACTGGTCGTTTTTTTGGGATTGGAACGATGCACTGAACCAATACCGGTGGATGACCAGCTGGGCGACGACTCCCGAGGATGTGGACGTGTTCGCCAAAGCCGTACGGTCAGTCGTTTCTTCGTCCTAAGACCATCATCACCCAACCGTCATCGGTTGTTAGCGAAATTTCGACGAGTGGAAAGTAAGCCTCACGGATTTTTTCAATCTGCGTGTCGCGAATTCCAGAGAGGATCACAATTCCTTTGGGCGAAAGATGCTGGTTCACCCATGGAGCGATATCCAATAGCACTGGCGCAAGAATGTTGGCTACAACAACGTCGTAGCACTCATCTGGATTGAGATCCCTCCAAGTTCCAATCAGATCGATGGTTACTCCATTGCCAGCGGCATTGTCACGAGTGGTAGTTAATGCCGACTCCGCGATGTCGATCGCAGTAACCCTGGTAGCTCCCGCCATTTTTGCAAGCACAGCCAGCACTCCGGTGCCACAGCCAGCATCAAGAACACTCAGTTCCTCGAGTTCCATTTGGCTTAGCCAGTCGGCGCACATTCGGGTTGTTGGGTGGTCGCCGATACCAAAGGCATCAATAGTGTCTATGCGAATGACTCGCCCTGGGAAATGAGGCTGAGCCAACCACGCCGGCACTATTGCTAGTGATTCATTAACCACGACGGGTGACGCATATTCCTTCCAACTGCTGAGTACCGCGTCATCTGCGAATTCAATACTTACAGTGAGCGTGGAATCAAATGGTCTGAGCATCGACAACAGAGCCTCAACTGGTGATTCAGAGACACAACGAAGTTCAACTCGATCGCCAAAACTGCGTTCTTCAATGGCAAACGCACCGCTCTGCATAAGAGTGTCAGCGCAGATCTCCGCCACCGCATATGAGCACTCCACGACGACTACGCGGATCAAAGTGTTGTCAGCCACTAGTCAATGCGGCGAAGATCACGCTTGTATCGCTTCGCATTTTCAACATACGAATCAATTCCCATCTTCACAGGCTCGATATTCGCCTTGCCCTCTTTAATGACCGCGGGCGTGCCTACAGCCAGGGCTCCTGCCGGAACGATCGTGTTGTTTAGAACAACCGCATTGGCCGCAACGATCGCACCTGAGCAGATCCTGGCGTAATGGAGTATCACGCAGCCCGACGATGCCTGAGACCATTCCTCCATGATGCAGCCCTCGAGATGAACCATGTGTCCCACTAGGCAGTGATCGCCAACATGTGTTGGTGAATCGGGAGTCGTGTGAACCACTGAGCCGTCTTGAATGCTCGTGTATGCGCCAATCGTGATGCTGCCGTGGTCGCCCCGTAGGACAGTGTTGGGCCAAATTGAAGCAAAGGCACCGATACGTACATCCCCGATAACGACTGCATCGGGATGGACGAAAGCGTCTGCGTGAATGGTGGGCTCCGTTTTTCCAAGTGCGTAAATCGGCATTCCCAAAGGCTATGCGACTTAAACAATTTGTCGGCAATGAACTAGCGTTTAATGCTTATGTCACGCCGTATCGATGTCGAACTCACCAGCAACAAGGGAGACGGAACCTGGACCTGGCGCTCAGCTGGAGCCAAGGAGCCGAAGGGAATTGTTGAATCCACTCTCCTACCGGCTGCGGCAAAAGTTGGTGACGTGCTGAAGATTGAAGCCGAGTTCTCGCTTGATGGCGTGAGTGTCCTCGCAGTAATTCCTCCCAAAGGCAAAGAAGAGCGCAAAGGACTCCTTGAGTTGATTCCAACCGAGCGTGAGTTCAAGGGCGTGACACAACAGCTTGCGAAGAAGGGCCGTGACGACAGTGATCGTCGTCCGCGTAAGCGCAAAGATGGCGAAGCGCCCCGCGGAGATCGACCACGCACACCGCGTCCAAATTTCACTCCTCCCCCAGACACTCCGTTGCGTCCAAAGTTGAAGCGCCTTCGTGCTGGAGATTCCCATAAGAAAGCTGTGCTCTCGACCCTGTCAGATGCTGAACGCACTATTGCTGAAACTCTGCTCAAAGGCGGCGGGGTTGCTGCGGTGCGTGACGCGGCCACTGAACAGAACCGTGTTGCTAAGCAAGCCGGGGCTGAGGCAGTTCCCGTTGAAGGCATTTTGGCAATTGCTGAAAAATTGCGCCCGTCATTACATGTCGCCGACTGGCTCGACCGCGCAGAAGCAGCCAAGCGAGATCTGGCGACTCTTGATCTTCGTGATCTTCGATCAGTCGTTGTTGCTGCTACTGATCCCATGGTTGCGCGCGACGAAAACACCAAGGCACTTGCTGCGGAGTTGAAGGATGCTTTAACTCGCCGTCAGGATGAGGAATACAAGCTTTGGCTGGGAGATATTGACGCTGCTGTCGGTGTCGGTCGCGTAATTCGTGCACTTAAGACTTCGTCGCAACCACCTAAAGCGGGAGTTCCGTTCCCAGCAGAGTTGGCTGCGAAATTAGTCGCTGCCACTCAAAACACATTTGCATCCGACACACTGCCCGATCGCTGGATTGCGCTGATGGAAGCGCTGGCCTTCTCACCGGTTCACAAACAGGTGAAGCCGGTGTCCGCCCCTCCGGTCATCAGCGATGAACTCAAAAAAACTGCAGTCAGACTCGGTCCGATCTTGCCTGATTTTGCAGCTCTTCTCGGCGTGGAAGTGCCAGCCAAAGCGCCAATGCCAAAACCACTCCGACCGACCGCTCCAGCTCGCAAGAAAGTCAATAAGGAAGCCGCACCAAAGAAGGATTGAGGTTCACAATGTCCGCATCTGAAAATGCAATCGTCACTTACGAAAAACGTGGAAACGTTGCGTTGATAACTTTGAATCGCCCCGACGCCCGCAACGCAATCAATGGTGATGTGGCAGCAGGTCTCGAAGCCGCAATAGATCAACTTGAGGCCGAGCAAGGTGTTTGGTGTGGCGTAATCACGGCCAACACAGAGGGTCACAAGACTCCAGTCTTTTGCGCCGGCGCCGACCTTAAAGCCATCAACTCGGGACAGGCCGCGGCCCTCAACACCACCCGCGGTGGATTCGCCGGCTTTGTCTACCGAGAGCGCTCCAAGCCGGTTATCGCAGCGGTAGACGGGTTGGCTACGGCGGGTGGATGCGAGATTGTGCTCGCTTGCGACATGGTGATTGCCTCAACAAGATCCCAGTTCGGATTGGCCGAAGT
>JAFMEI010000164.1 GCA_017856815.1 Ilumatobacteraceae bacterium | reverse complement strand
GGTACCTGCGGCAGATATCCGCGGGTGTGCTCAACCCCAGACTTCCTTAGCCTTTGCGTATACGCCTTGATCGTATGAGAACTCGATCATGTTTCCATCTGGATCTTTCAACGCACAGATATAGCCAATCGGTGGCGGCATATCGGTGGGGGGCCATGCCAGGCACCCTTCAGCGTCACCCATGGCAGCGGTATCTTCAACAGCTTTGCGACTCGTCAACTCAATGCCAATGTGTGCAAAAGGAGCCATGATCGGCTGGGGCGGACCATCTTGATCTTTGAAGAAACTAACGAGCACGAGGATGAACGGCTTATCGCCTTGGTCATCGTGTCCGAGCCACGCGCCGTAGCCGTCTGGATCTTCGCGACGATCAAGAAGTTTCAGTGGTGTGAACTTCTCGTACCACGCAATCGACTTGTCGATGTCGGTGGAAGGAAGTGCGATGTGGGTCCAACGCGCCCGTGGCGGATGGAGTTCATAGACGTCGTTGGTCTCACTCATTGGTCCAGCCTTCGGGGATCTTTGGTGAGTCGCCACCCTTGGTCCACATGATGATGTGATTGCCCCACGGATCTTCGAATGCACAGTTGAAGCCGTTGAACTCGGCCCAGAAGTGGTCTCGCCAGAGTTCCTTTGCGCCCTCTTTCACAGCGCGTTCGAGAATCGCATTTTGGTCGTCATCATCAGACACGAGAACCCACATGCGAATGCCGCGCTTATCACGGTTGAGTTCGCGGGGGCCAACGCCAGCTGAGTCTGGATGGGGGCGAGCGTTATTCACGTTGTAGATGCCGATGTGCAGGTTGCCGATCGGGCTTTGGCTGCCATCGTCGAGTTGGAAGTTCTGGCCAGGGACCAAACGGTGGAATACGCCATGCGGGCGACCTTCGTTGGTCCAGCCGAAAACCTTGGCGTAAAACTCGCCCGTTGCACTGGGGTCATCTGACGGAAGATCAACAAATATAAGGGTGCTGGGATATGTCATGCCCCTCACCATAGCACTCATGGTCTGATGGTCTGACCAAGAATCTGTGCTCGTTTTTGTGCTTCTTCGGCCGCAGCGGCGATGTCGACCGTGATGCATTTACGTCCCCGAACTACCTGCTTGCCGGCGACAAAAACATCGGCCACCGATGCGCCATTTGATGACCAGATGAGTTGCAACACCGGATTGCTACTGCGCGTAATCCACTCGGGTCCCGAAGTTTGAAAAACAACAAGGTCAGCCTGTTTGCCAACTTCCAACGATCCGATCTTGTCGTCCATGCCGATGGCGCGGGCTGCTTCGATCGTGTGTTGGGCAAGTGCATCCACGGCGGAATAGCTAAATGGGTCCATTGACTTGTCGCGCATGAGTCCCGCAAAGAGCGCTGCATTGCGTATCGGATCCACAGCATCGCCAGAGTTCTCAGAATCGCAACCAAGTGCGATTCGAACTCCCCGGCGAAGCATCTCATCGTGGCGTCCACCTGCGGTTATGCCTTGGGCCAAACGCAGGTACGCCCAAGGGCAAACTGCGACGGCGGCATTTGCACTCACAACACAATCAATTTCGTCCTCATTGAGATGGACGGCATGAGCAAGCAGCACGTGGGGCCCAAGGGCTCCGAGATCGTAGAGATGGCGCACGGGATGTTTGCCTGTGCGAGCGAGATACGAGGCTGTGTCGTTAGTGCTTGGCGAGATGTGAAACGTGAGATGAGTTGAATTGTTGCGCGCTAATTCCGAAGCTGCGCAGACCAGCTCATCAGACATCAAATCGTGCCCCACAAGAGTTACCCATCCTTCGATCAGTCCACCTGGTGGGGCAATGCGGAGGACTTCGCGTTGGCGATCAAGGACTTCACTGATGCTGCCTGCATATGGCGCACCTTCTGTGTCCCAGCCCCAACTCCCGAGCGTGCCACGAGTGCCAATTTCGACTTGAGCTGCATGCACGGAATCTGGGTGGGCAACAGTTCCAGCTTCAACGGTGGTCGTGATGCCATTACAGAGAGCTTCGTTCAGCGCCAGTAGCGCCGAGAGGTAGTCATCGCGCTCAGTATGCGCAGCATGAATGGGTACTGCCCAGTTGAAGATTGCATCCTGAGAGTCGATCGTGTCGGGAATCATGGATTTGAACAATCGGTCACCAGTCAGGTGCTGATGGCCATTGATCATTCCGGGAGTGATCACCGCATTTGGCTCACCATGAATCTCTGCATCGGGCATTGAGACGCACAGTTTGTCAAACTTGTCAACTGCAACAATTTGATTGTCTTCGATGGCTACGGCGCCATCTTCGACGATCTCGCGCTTGGCATTCATAGTGATTACTTGTTTGGCGCGCACGAGAATTTTCGGCATAGAGCAACACACTATGCTGACCCAACATGGGGACAATACTTTGCGAAAACAAAAATCTCACTGACTATTGGTATCCGCTGGCATGCAGTACGGATGTTCTTGGTGCACCTCTGCAGCGTCGACTGCTCGGTCGCAAGCTGGTCCTTTGGCGTAACGCCGAAGGCGTGGTATCCGCATTGCCTGATCGCTGCCCACACCGTGAGGCCGAACTCAGTCGGGGTGAGGTACGGGGTGACTGCCTTGTGTGCCCTTATCACGGCTGGGAATTTGCAGCCGATGGCCAGTGCACCCGGGTGCCGTCTGCAACCGTCGGGGTGCCTGCGCCTCCTAAGGCTCACCTAGATGCATATTTGTCGCAAGAGAAGTACGGACTCGTCTGGGTTTGTCTTGG
>JAFMEI010000053.1 GCA_017856815.1 Ilumatobacteraceae bacterium | reverse complement strand
GAGTGCGAGAGCGGCCGAATCGGCACGCTTGGAAAGCGTGTGAAGTGAAAGCTTCCGTGGGTTCGAATCCCACCTCCTCCGCCATGGGATCTAATCCCGCTCGTAAAGAGCCCGCTGAATTCGTGGACGCCATGCGTGCCGCCCTAGAGCAAGCACGTGATGCGCTGAATCACGACGATGTGCCAATAGGTGCAGTTGTACTTCACGAGGGCAAGGTGATCGCTGCTCGACACAATGAGCGCGAGAACTACAAAGACCCAACAGCACATGCTGAAGTGCTTGCACTGCGTGATGCGGCTGAGCATCTCGGCCGATGGCGACTAGACGATTGCACTCTTGTGGTCACACTTGAACCATGTGTGATGTGCGCCGGCGCGCTGGTGAACTCACGAATTGGCCACCTTGTGTTCGGCGCATCTGATCCCAAAGGGGGAGCAACTGGCTCCCTCTATAACGTGAGTGAAGATCCTCGCTTGAATCACAACTTCACTGTTACGCACGGCGTGCTTGCAACTGAATGCGCGCAGTTGCTAACTGATTTCTTCACCAAACACCGCTAATCAATAAGCCTTTTCGGTTCAGCGCTTGTCTTGGCTAGCCTTGTCAACGGAAGGCTGCCAGAGCGGACGAATGGGACGGTCTCGAAAACCGTTGAGGCACTTGCTGTCTCCGTGGGTTCAAATCCCACGCCTTCCGCCACTGGTAACGATTTACTAACTAACACGTTTGTAATTCCACGCGAGTAGTTTCCAATTCTCAAATTTGGGGGTTGTCAAATACTCCAAAATTTGTTTTACTGCGATTGTTAGCAACAAAACCCTGTCGGCGGAATTGATTGGGGATGGAAGGACACAACCGTGGCGGAACGGTTCTCTGTAGCTTCCTCAGTTGGTCAGCCGGGTCGTGTCGATCGCGATGGCAATGACCTGGCTGACCGCTTGAGGTCAGCAATTGGCAAAAGAAAATTGCCCGAATTGGTGATAGGTCTCGCCCTTGTTGCATGTGGCTTGCTTGGAGTGGTGTGGCTTGGTGGCAGCACTGCTTCGGGTACTGAAGTAGTAGTCGCAAGTAACAACATTGAACAGGGACACATTCTCGGCAATTCCGATCTGGCCACAATGCGTGTACCCGATCAGATTGCCTCAATGTTCTACTCAGTTCAAGAGGCAGAGTCCCTTGTTGGTATGCGTGCCCCGACTGCCATTGAGTCCGGGAAGCCAATGCTGCGTGCCAATAACCTCGTAGGTAAACCACTCGGAATGGGTGAGATGCTCACCGCAGTTCCAGTTCGAATTGGCGCATATCCACCCGAGCTATCTCCGGGTGCCACCGTGCTTGTGGTTGTTGTACCCGATCCGACCACTACGAACGGTGCAACACCGTACGTGTTTGGAAAACCTGTGACCATTTGGGCTTTGGAAAGCTCAATAGATGATCCTTCGTTGACAATTGCAACTCTTCGTGGGGATCGCGATCTATTCCTCGCAACGTCTGGGGCTTTGGAAATACGCCTCGCACTAGTTGGTACCGCGATCCAAGGGGAGCCGGAGTGAGGACCACGCTCCAGCCACGAGATCGTGAATTGATTGCCGAACTCGCACTGCGGGTGACAACTGCTTTGACACAGGAAAGAATGAAGTCGCTTGGTGCGACCCTGACAAAAGTCAATGATCACGACGTAGCCGTCTCAATATTGAGTGCAGAGCTGCTTCGCTTGCGTGCGGACGCAGCTATCGGTGGATCAGGCTCATTACTTTCGGATGCCGAGTTGATGGATTTCGCTCTAGAGCAAGTTTTTGGGCTCGGGCGCCTACAGCCTTACCTCAATGACGAAACGATCTCGGACATTCATGTTCGTGGATGTGCACCTGTTTGGGTGAAAAGACGCGATGGAACGCGGGAAATGCTTGATCCAATTGTTGATAGCGATCAGGAATTGGTTGAACTCATTAGACACATCGCCACGAGACACACGCCGTATGAACGCAGATTTGACAGCGCCAATCCAGAATTGAATCTGCAGTTGAATGATGGTTCACGTCTTTTCGCCACAATGGAAGTTGCACAACGACCAAGTTTGGTGATCCGGCGTCATGGATTTGATATCTCCACTCTGGATCAACTCCTCCAATTGAATTTCATGTCAACATCTGTAGCTGCATTTCTGTCGGCTGCAGTATTGGCAAGACGCAACATCGTCGTTGCTGGTGGTACGGGCTCTGGGAAAACCACCTTGTTACGTGCATTACTGAATGAGATTCCCGCGAATGAACGACTCGTGACCATCGAGGATGCCTATGAACTCGGCATCGATCGTTTTGAAGATCTGCACCCGGACTACGACGCCCTTCAGTCGCGGCCCCCCAATACTGAGGGTGTTGGCGAAATTGATCTTGTGCGGCTGACTCGCATGGCACTTCGAATGGACCCCGATCGTGTGATTGTGGGCGAAGTTCGAGGTGCAGAAGCATTTCCAATGTTGCTTGCAATGAGTCAAGGTAACAACGGCAGCATGTGCACGATTCACGCTGACAGCGCACGAAGTGTTGTGCCCAAACTCGCTGCCTATATCGCACTTGCCGACACGGGACTACCCGCAGCGACAATAAATATGCTGATTTCAAGCAGCTTGCACCTGGTTGTGCATGTTGAAAACACTGAATGGGGTCGACGTCTTTCATCTATTCATGAAATTGTGGATGTTGCCGATTCGTACGTAGTAACCAATTCACTCTTCAAGCTTGACGATGCTGGAAATCTGGTAGTGGATTATCCGATGCGCCACGAAACACTGGAATTGTTGATCCGCTTTGGCTTTGACCCACGGCATGTAGGCGCACAGAAGGTATGACATGAGACCTATCGCGCTGATTACATGTGGGTTATCGGTTGGGGTTGGTCTCTTGTTTGTTGTATCGAATTTGCGTCGACTACCAACACCTTCAATAGTCAGCCCAATTCGTCGTGTCACTAATACATCGAGTAACAAAACACTCTGGCTTTTCGGCGTGAGTTTGGGAATCCTTGGCTTTGTAGTTACTGGTTGGATAGCAGTGGCGGTGGCTTGCTGTCTTGGAATTCGATTTCTGCCCTCCACATTGGTCCGACAGAGAAATCGCAGAACAGTGGAAACCAAGACTCTTGCATTAGCAACTTGGTTGGAGCAGCTCCGTGACACAGTTGCGGTCTCGTCCGGTCTTGAGCAGGCATTAGTGGCAACGTCAGCAGTTGGGCCCGAAGCGATAGCCCCAGAACTGCGGCGTTTAAGTGCGCGACTCGCATATCAAGATCCAGTGATGTCTCTGAGGCGGTTCGCAGACGAGCTGGACACATCTCTTGGTGATTTCCTCGTTAGTGCACTCACCATGGCAATTCGCCATCAGGCAAGAGATCTGAGTGGGCTATTAACTCAACTTGCTGAATCTGCACATGAGCAACATCGAGCATCAGTGCGGGTTTGGGTTGGGCGAGCACGTACTAGGAGCTCAGTGCGAATCATTGTGTCCTCTGTAGTCATCTTTGTAATTGGCTTACTGGTGTTGAATTATCAATACTTAAAGCCTTACAGCACAGGTGAAGGCCAAGTCGTGCTTGGTGGAGTTGTATGCATTTTTGCTTTTGCATTTATTCAGTTGCAGCGACTTGCCGATTCGGATCATGAGCACCGATTTGTATCTTCAAACATGGGGGCAAGCGCATGATTGCCTCGCTGCGCTCAAGCAAAGCAGATCTCGAGATTTGTGGTCTTGCCCAACAGCAACTCGCCAAGCAACAAGTGCTGTGGGTCAGCGGAACGTTTCTATCATCGATCTTTCTCATACTGAGTCTCTACTCAGTCGGAATCCCGTTGGGGGGTCTCGGTAGTTTCATTGTGCTGGCAACAGGAGTTGGCTTTGGCATTTCCGTTCCGTTGCGTCTTGTTCGCACACGGGCTATAACGCGACGAATGGAGTTTGGAATCTCCTTCTCCGCCTTCCTTGGATTAGTAAATGTGATGTTGGCTGGTGGTGCCGGAATTGAAACCGCGTTAGTGGCAGCAAGCCGCGCAGGGGATGACTGGGTATTCCATGAACTGGAACACGTGCTGGCCACTGCTCGGAATACTCGACAATCACCATGGGTGTTGCTGAGTGAGTTAGGCATACGCCTCGATGTTCCCGAAGCAATTGAAGTTTCTGCGAGTCTTCAACTCGCAGGCGAGCAAGGGTCCCGAATTCGGGCATCTCTTGCGACTAAAGCCTCAACAATTCAGATGAGGCAACTCGCGCTGGCCGAGGCCAGCGCACAATCGGCCACTGAGCAAATGGGAGTGCCTACGGTACTTCTTTTTGTTGGCTTCATCGTCCTGCTTGGCTATCCAGCTCTGAGTGCAGTGGTTGGAACTTGGTAGGCATTCGAACAATCAAAAGGGGAGTTATGAAAAATCATCTTGAGTATTACTGGATTCGCTTTACAGCTGCACGCGAACGAGATCGTGAACGCGGTGAGGTCAGCGCTACAACTGTGGTGATGGCAGCGGCGCTTATCGCACTCGCCATTGCGGTCGGGGCAGTGATTACGACCCGTGTGCGAAATAAGGCCAACACGATAAATCTTGGATGAAACGCAACCTGTCTGAAAATGGTGAGACGGTAACCCAGACCGTATTAGCCGTGCCCGTATTGTTGGCAATTTTGTTGTTGGCGCTACAAGTAACCGTTAACTATCACGCGGGAAACGTCGCCAACACCTCGGCTATACAGGCAGCGCGCGCTGTTGCAGCAGTAGGTGCTACATCTGAGCGCGCTGGTCAGGTAGCGCATTCAGTGGTCAAACAACTCGATGCGCAACTAGAAGGCACTGTGGTGGTAGAGCAACGTGATGGACAGGTGATAGTGAAAGTGAACGTAAGTACGCCACAGATATTCCCCGGCCTTGGTGGGTCGGTAACCCGCGAAGTTGAAATCCCAAAGGAACGCTTTATCTCGGAATTGGAGCGACTCAGTGGCTTCAGATGATTCTGGCAGTTCAACTGTAGAGCTGGTCTTAATCACACCGGTCTTGGTCGGCCTACTTCTCTTTTTGATTTTCGCGGCACAGGGTTCTCATCTGGCCTCCAATGTCAAACACGCCGCAGACTCTGGGGCACGTGCAGGTTCAATGGTCAGTTTGAGTCGTGCACCTGCCGAGGCAAGGCGGGTTGCATTACGTGATCTAGCAGCAGCGGCACCGGACTGTTCACACATTGACGTGCAATCGCAAATTGAGACACTCGGACGTACTCGCACAATCAGAGTCAAGGTTCGTTGCGAAGTGTCCAGCCACGATTACCTGGGCTTATCCATAAAACAAAGAACTGTCGTCGCTGAGTCAACCGAGGTGTTTGATGTTTACCGTGCGGAATGAACGTGGAAGTGTCGTGGCCTTCGTGGTGGTCATTGCAATGATTTTTGTATTTTGCGCCGGCCTCGTTGTGGACGGTGCGCGTATGGTGGGTGCGAAGTCACAAGCAATTGACCATGCTGGAAATGCAGCGCGTCTCGGGGCACAGGAATTCCTAAGCATCCGCAGTGGTACTAGCGAACTTCACCCAAGCCGAGCAATGGCCGCCGCTAAGCGTTATCTCAACAGATATGGCGTGACTGGTGTCGTGAAATGTGATGGTCAATCAGTCACTGTCACAGTCGAATCAAGAGTCCAAATGACCATCCTCGCATCACTTGGAATTCGTACAAAGAAAATTACTGCGACACAGACGGCAAGCCCGACGGATGGACAATGATCAAGTCGGTTACGCGCTTGGTATTCGTGGCTTGTGCGTCGGTGCTGGCCACATGGGTTGCGCTCAACTTTAGAAACAGTGACATCTCCATTGGCCTTCCCTATGCAGTCACTGAATCTGTTCGTATAGGTCTTGTGGCGGTAGTGCTCTTCACCATGACATGGTGGTTATTAGCAACTCTGTTACAGGTGTTTGTTTCTATGTCTCTGATCTCAGTGGATCGTGCTGGGCGAATTGTGCGTGCAGTCCTTTGGATCGCTTCTCCTCTCGTGGTTCATCAAGCCACCACCAACCATGCGATTGCCTCGTCTAGTGGCACCCAAGGAAGTGTTAATACGAAGCCCCATCAACCAGAGTTTTCCAATTTGATGACGGCCACATTTTCGGTGGCTGCGGTTCGCGCTGCCATAGAAGTGATTGATTCACGCCGAAGACACATTCTGCGTACTGAGCATCTCATTGGTCAGTCCGTGCAGCCGAGGCCAGAAGATGTCTTCATTGAATCTCAACTACGTCGGGCAGGGCAGTTATCCACAATTGGCGAGATCACAACTTGCGAACTCAATGAGAGCCTTATCGGGAAAGCTGAACAACTTGAAGTGATGCGACTCGTGAAAGTAAATCCTGCAGTGCCGGAGACAAAGGTTCAATGCGATCCCACGTTCCTTGTCCGTTTGATGGGGCCTGTTGAAGTAGTCGATCTGGCGGGGAATGTTGTGGTGTTCAACCGAGCAAAGTCCGTTGAGTTGCTGGCATGGATAACGCAGCATCGCTCGGCACCGCGTCGTTCACTTGCAAGATCAGCAATGTGGGATGCCGGTGTTCAGGATGCCACGTTTCACAATGTGGTGTCGGAAGTGCGGCGCGGCCTCAATGCAGCATCCCAGGAGGAATCGCATTGGATTTCGCGGTCCCACGATGATCATCTTGAGCTAAACGACAATGTGCAGAGTGACTCGGAGCTTCTTCGTGAGGCACTCAATGTGTGTAGGTCATCACCTACGAGTGACAATCTTCTGGGATTGCGACAAGCGCTTTCGCTAGTTCGAGGTTTACCATTTGCTGGGACCAATTATCTTTGGCCCGATACCGAAGGCATCACTTCAAACATCGTGATCATGATTCTGGAAGCTGCAGAACTACTTGCCGAAAATGCCCTAGAGGCGAGAGAAATCTCCGATGTATTTTGGGCAACTGGGCAGGGTCTGCGCGTAGTTCAGGGCCATGAGGGCCTGGTTGCCTTGCGCATGCGAGCCCATGCGGTAAATCACAGCAAGGCTGGTGTTGAATCAGAATGGCGTTCGTATTTGCGAGCTGTCCAAGCCGACTCGTGGTCAAGCGGCAAGCCGAATCCAGTGTTAGTTGATCTTCACCAATCTTTACTGTCCAGCTAGTTCAAACCAGCGTGCGCAAGTGCTTCACTTAAAGTTCCTACACGCATCACCGATAGACCTTCGGTTTTTGCTGGTGCAGATGCTGGGACAATTGCGCGTGCAAAACCCAGGCGAGCTGCTTCTGTGAGACGGCGCTGAATCTGCGACACCTGGCGCACTTCGCCAGCAAGACCAACCTCTCCAATCACAACAAGATCTGATGGCAGTGGCTTATTTGAAATTGCAGACACGATCGCCAAACACAAACCAAGATCAGTGCCGGGCTCGGTGAGCTTCACTCCGCCGACAACGCTCGCGTACACCTCGTGTGTGTGCACTTCCACGCGCGCGCGGCGCTCAATGACTGCGAGCAACAATGCCAGGCGACCAGGATCAAGGCCTTGAGCCGATCGGCGCGCGGGCACGCCTCCCGAAGTTTTGTTCGTGAGCGCTTGCACTTCCACGAGTAATGGACGATGCCCTTCAATCGTGGGTACGACCACCGATCCTGGCACCCCAGTGCGGCGGTCGTTAAGGAACAACTGGCTTGCATCCGGCACTCCGATCAAGCCCTCTTCGGTCATCTCAAAAAGTCCGAGTTCATTGGTGGGCCCAAAGCGATGCTTAGCAGCGCGCAATAAACGCAGCGCGTGGTGTCGTTCACCTTCAAAGGACAGCACGGTGTCCACCACGTGCTCGAGTACACGTGGCCCGGCGAGGCCACCCTCTTTGGTTACATGGCCAACGATCACAACTGTGAGGTCGCGATGTTTAGCTTCTTGCACCAGCCGGTGCGCACAACCACGCACTTGTACGACCGATCCCGGGGTAGACCCAAGCTCAGGGTCGACAACTGTTTGGATTGAATCCACAACGAGCACATCTGGCTTCAGCTCATCAACGCTCCGCAAAATGTTCGTGAGCGACATCTCAGATAGCAACCAGAGATCAGGGGAGTTCACACCAAGCCGATCAGCACGCAACTTCACTTGCTGGGCACTTTCCTCGGCGGTTACGTAAAGACACTTTCGATTTGATGATGCGAGCAGTTGTAGAAGAAGTGTGCTCTTGCCGATACCAGGCTCACCACCAAGCAAGGTGACTGAACCTGGCACTAAACCACCGCCAAGAACGCGATCAAGCTCTGCAATGTGGGTGCTTACCGGCCCACCTAAATGTGTGCTGATGTCGTTAATGGGCTTTGCTTCACCTGGTGGCACTAGGGCAAGGCCAGCCGCGAGCGAAACCTTTTCATCTGGCCCTTCAACATCTTCAACGAGAGAATTCCAAGCCCCGCATGTGACACAGCGGCCAGACCATTTGGGATGCGCCGAGCCACAATCGGTGCAACGGTGAATCAACTTGAGCTTGGCCATGCGGTCAGGCTAACTGTTGGGTGTCTGACGGCTTGTACGCCTGCGCTGAGCACGCTGCACTAGGACTGCAAGAACGCCAGCCCCAATCAACCACAAGCCAGCAAGCACGATCAGTACCGTACGCACGATCCCCGAAGTTGTGGCGGCCACATCGTTGTTCACCGACGTGTACTGCAATTTTGTTGCATTGCCATCAAATGTCACATGCCAAGACTGCAGACCGTCTTCAGTTGCAACACCAGTTGAGTTTTCAAGCTCACCGGGCAACGATGCGATCAGGTTGATATCTAGCGCATCACCGACATCAACACCGGCGAACTCAAGCGATGCCGAGAACGGTGGGTCACCGATGATTTCCATCACCTTTGCATCCGCGAATGCAGAAAGACCTCCGTTGACTTCAACTGTGCCACTGAGGCCAAATGTTGATTTGTTCGCCTTACCGGTTCGTGTCAGCTTTAGATCCTTGAATGGCCCTTTGGGTCCGTTCAACAAAGCCAACAACTTGTTTGCTTCGGCTGGGTTCGCAAACTCATGTGTCAATGAAACAGTCAAACCACCGTCGCTGGTCTTTTCGGGGCCACTAATAACCCATCCAGCATCGAGATCATCGAAGTTGAGATCTTCAGCAAGATCAGGCACTTCTTTGATGATGTCTGCATCAGCAGTTGCAACGATGTTGATCGAGCCCGAGCCGTCATTTTTGACACTCACTGTGATGTCGGCTTCAACTTTGCAAGCGCCAAGTAGTACCCCAAGCGCAAGAGCAACTAGCCCAAATCTGAGCAGGGGAGACTTACGCGGCACGCTCTATTGATAGCAGAGTGTCACTCGGTTGGTGAGCCGCCGTCACCGGCAAGCTCGACACCTGATGGCGGAACAAATCCCTCAACCGCACGGAACGACAGGCGTTGCTTACCCGGGTTCTCTGGGTCATCCTCAGTGTCAATAACGATGATCTCGCCCGCATGGAACTGTTTGTAGAGAATCTTCTCTGACAACTCGTCTTCCACAAGGCGCTGAATCGCACGACGCAATGGACGCGCACCGAGAGTGGGGTCATACCCGCGTTCGGCCAGAAGCTCCTTGGCGGATTGAGTGAGTTCAATGCCAAGACCCTGGCTTTCAAGCTGGGTAGCGAGACGCTTGGTCATGAGATCCACCATCTGCACCACTTCGTCACGTGAAAGTTCATGGAACACGATCGTCTCATCAATACGGTTCAAGAACTCTGGGCGGAAGTGGTTCTTCAGCGCATCGTTGACCTTGTCCTTCATGCGCTCATAAGACACTGCTTCGTCACCCTTAGTGAAGCCAACATTTGCCTTGCGCAGATCTTGTGTGCCGAGGTTTGAGGTCATAATCACAACTGTGTTGCGGAAGTCAACGCTGCGTCCCTGACTATCGGTCAGACGACCCTCTTCCAGAATCTGCAACAGAGTGTTGAATACATCGGGGTGCGCTTTTTCGATTTCGTCAAACAACACCACGCTGAATGGCTTGCGACGCACAGCCTCAGTGAGCTGGCCACCTTCGTCGTATCCCACGTATCCAGGGGGCGAACCAACAAGGCGACTCACTGTGTGCTTTTCCATGTATTCAGACATGTCAAGTGTGATCAACGAGCTTTCATCACCAAACAAGAACTCAGCAAGGGTCTTCGCGAGCTCTGTTTTACCAACACCGGTTGGCCCGAGGAAGATGAACGACCCGCTGGGACGCTTTGGATCTTTCAATCCCGCACGCGTACGACGGATGCTCTGGCTCACTGCCTTGATGGCGTTGTGCTGACCGATGATGCGCTTGTGGAGTTCGGCCTCCATATTGAGCAACTTCTGAGTTTCCTCTTCGGTCAGTTTGTAAACCGGAATACCAGTCCAGATTGACAACACCTCGGCTACTGCTTCTTCGTCAACTTCATCAAACAGGTCAATTCCCTGTGCTTTGACTTCAGCTTCTTTGGCAGCCTTTTCTTCGAGCAACTGACGCTCTTGATCGCGCAAGCGACCAGCCTCTTCGAAGCGCTGATCTTCAACGGCCTTCTTCTTCGCCTCTTGTACGTCATTGATCTTGGTTTCGATTTCCTTCAGATCCGGCGGAGTTTGCATGCGCTTGATGCGCAGACGTGAGCCCGCCTCGTCGATGAGGTCAATCGCCTTGTCCGGCAAGAAGCGATCTGAGATGTAACGATCTGCAAGGTTCGCTGCGGCAACTAACGCCTGATCAGTAATGGTTACGCGGTGGTGCGCTTCGTACTTGTCGCGGATGCCCTTCAGAATTTCGATCGTGTGCGCAAGGGTTGGCTCATCAACCTTCACGGGCTGGAATCGACGCTCAAGTGCAGCATCTTTTTCGAGGTGCTTGCGGTATTCATCGAGCGTGGTGGCACCGATGGTCTGGAGTTCACCACGTGCAAGCATCGGCTTCAAGATCGATGCAGCATCGATTGCACCTTCGGCAGCACCTGCACCTACGAGAGTGTGAATTTCATCAATGAAGAGAATGATGTCGCCACGGCTCTTGATTTCCTTCAGCACCTTCTTCAAGCGTTCTTCAAAATCACCGCGATAACGGCTACCAGCCACAAGTGATCCAAGATCAAGTGTGTAGAGCTGCTTGTTCTTGAGAGTGTCAGGCACATCGTTGCTCACGATGCGTTGTGCAAGGCCCTCAACTACTGCGGTCTTACCAACACCAGGTTCACCGATGAGAACGGGGTTGTTCTTTGTGCGACGCGAGAGAATTTGCATAACGCGTTCGAGTTCACGCTGACGACCGATGACAGGATCAAGTTTCTTGTCACGCGCAGCCTGTGTGAGGTTGCGACCAAATTGATCAAGAATCTGGCTGCCACCTTTTTCACCAGCTTCTTCACGAGCACCTGCACCAGTTGGAGCACCACCGCTGGAACTTGGTGCGTCACCCTTTTGTCCACCAGGGCCCTGGTAACCAGAGAGCAATTGAATGACCTGCTGGCGTACACGGCTTAAATCTGCTCCGAGCTTCACGAGCACCTGTGCAGCAACACCTTCGCCTTCGCGAATGAGCCCGAGCAAGATGTGCTCGGTACCGATGTAGTTGTGGCCAAGTTGCAATGCTTCACGAAGGCTGAGCTCAAGAACTTTCTTCGCGCGCGGCGTGAAGGGAATGTGACCCGACGGCGATGAACCACCCTGGCCGATGATCTCCTC
>JAFMEI010000163.1 GCA_017856815.1 Ilumatobacteraceae bacterium | reverse complement strand
TGAGCATTCCTGATCTGATGCGAGCCATGCCAACTGCGTCACAGTCTTCGATTTATCGCAACCTCACTGATCTCACGAACGCTGGGGTTGTGGCGCGTGTGCAAGGAACCGATGAATGGGCGCGTTTTGAGTTAGACGATGCAATCACTGGTCGTCACCACCACCACATCATGTGTGAGTCGTGTGGTGAAGTGCTGGATATTGATATGCCGGAGTCACTGGAACACCAACTCGACACCACTCTCACCACGCTTGCTCAAAAGAGTGGATACAAGATCACTCATCACCGCGTGGATCTTGTTGGGCGTTGCTCAAACTGTCAGTGATCGAGTTTTTCGGCAACCTTTTCAATAGCCACAGTGAGTCGATCAAGATGCTCTCGGAGATCATCCATGGTGACAACATCAGCTAACGCCATGCGCACACCGGCCAACTCACGAGTGAGGTATTCAGTTTCGGCCTGGGTGCGCGCAGCCATCGCGCGATCTTCTTCTGACTGTTGACGATCGCGATCCTCTTGACGATTCTGCGCAAGAAGGATGAGTGGAGCAGCGTAAGCAGCTTGCAGCGATAGTGCGAGCGTGAGAACACCAAACGGGTTTGGGTCAAACCGCCATTCTTCAGGCATACCGATGTTCCAGGCCAGCCAGAAAAGACATACGAAGCTCTGGAAAATTAGGTATCTCGCAGTGCCAAGGGCTCGGGCAATGAGTTCAGAGAAAGCACCGAAGGCTTCACGGTCGTAATGCACACCAAAACGCCGGCGCTGGCGCGGAGTGCTCAGGTCTTCGCGGCGGCTCATACGGCACCACCTCTGCGTCGTTGACGCCAGTCAGCCGGAAGTGCACGGTCAAGAACATCGTCAACCGTGATTGCGCCGAGCAAACGACCAACTTCATCGGTTACTCCGATAGCCATCATGTTGTAAGACGCAAGACGCTCAGCAACTTCACGTTCTGGTGTGGTTGCTGAAATCGTTGGCTCTTCCTCGAGGCAGCGCCCAAGTTCAGTGCTCGGCGGTTCGCGAAGCAAACGTTGGAAGTGAACCACACCGAGATATCGACCAGTCGGGGGGCGTAATGGCATCTGGGTGACGAAAACTTGGGCCGCCACCGAGACCAACCATTCGGGGTCACGAATCATTGCCAGCGCTTCGGCAACGGTGGAGGTGGGCGGCAACACGATGATTTCTGGAGTCATGAGTGATCCCGCGGTGCCCTCGGCATAAGACAGCAACTGACGCATTACTTCCGCGTCGTCATCATCCATTGCATCAAGCACACGGGTTCTCTGCTCGCCGGGCATCTCGGCGAGGAGGTCGGCAAGGTCGTCATATTCCATTTCATCAAGCACGTTTACGAGACGATCGAGATCGAGTCCTTCGATGAGGCGCAACTGTTCAGCTTCGGGCAATTCCTCAAGAAGGTCAGCCAGACGATCGTCATCCATGACCTCGGCTAACTGTTTGCGCTGTTGCAACGGAAGAGCACGCACCACCGCGGCCACGTCGGATGGGTGCATGTCGTGCAAACGGGCTGCTTCAGCCTGCATCTCGGTATCAGCAGCAAAAAGCGTGCTTACTTCGTTCCAGTCAACGAGTCTGAAACTTGGGCGGCGGGCGAACAGAGTGCTCTTTTTCGCCAGCCGTACCTTTGCGATTTCCCAACGAACCACTTTCGGGTCCGGCACCTGGCGCAGAGCCACATCGCTCACGGTCTCATCTGCAACACGGCGATCGATGATCTCAGATCCCACCAGCCGCTCACCGGGCCGAGCTTTGAACGGGTTGAGGTCAACGTCCCAGGAACGCAAACGCGCACCATCGCTTCCAAGTGATGCAACTCGATTGGCATTGACGAAAATGCGCCGCCGCTGGCTTGTGGCAACGAAACCGACCACACGTGGGGCACTAGCAGTACGGCCAGGGACCACAACGATGTCCTCAAGCCGCCCGATCGGGGCCCCGCCGGCGTCAAGCAATGGCAAGCGCATCACACGGAATGCATAAATGAGTTCGCCAGCCATAAAACGAGGTTACCCCTAGTGCCTTTTGTGAATCGGCAAGTATTAGCGATCTACTTGGTATTCACTTGCCATTCACCGCTATCGTGGTGAAGCCCCGTGCGGGGACGTAGCTCAATTGGCAGAGCACCTGCTTTGCAAGCAGGGGGTTGTGGGTTCGATTCCCATCGTCTCCACCACTGAATCCTCAATTAGGGGCAGTAACGATGGTCAGTTGTAATGCGCTGTTGTTTGCCCCGCCTGTGAGTTGGGTACCTGCTGCCGCCAACTCGAAATTGAACGTGGGTGACGATCCCCAGTAATTGCTGCCCCACTCCTCATCTGCTGCCTGTACACATGCGCGGACATTCAAGGTGAAATCGACTGTCGAATTGGACGCATTGCTTGCTGAGTCGGTTGTGGTTTGGTCAAGAAGTGGCCAGCCAACGCCTACAGGTAGACCGGTTTGGCGGGTGACACCACCCAGTTCCGTGTAGGACGATGCTGGGCAACTGAAACTGTTGCGCCCCTCGATGGAAAGGCTGAGTCCATATTGCATTCCGCCGAGATCCATGAACTTGTTTCCTGCACCGCCTCCGACTTCTGCACCGCTGACCAAGCGCTGTGGCCGATAGACGCTAAAGGCGACTTTGTCGTTCGCGTCAGGGAATATGGCGCTGCCCTCGTAGTTGTCCGAGTTCACAGTCTTTAGTCCGGGGATGGTCACTGCGTGTGGATTCAGCATCATGGC
>JAFMEI010000162.1 GCA_017856815.1 Ilumatobacteraceae bacterium | reverse complement strand
AACTTCGGTTCCTGGTTCAGTGAGAAGCGATGTGAGGCCGCTAGCGAGCGAAAGGCCCCAAATGGGGGACAGGTTCATCTGGGTGGCGCGAGTTAGATCGAGACGGTCTGATTTGGCCTTCGGGGTGGTGCGCTCGTGGGGAAGAACGGGCCCCGCACCCTCGTCGCACACCTCGATTGCTCCAAGGACACCTGCGGTCTCACGCGCGCGACCCTGCGCGTCGGTGAACTTCATGCGGTAGATCGTGAAAGTTGGAGCGGGATCTCGCACGATTACTCCAGAAGATTGCCAGCTCGAGATGGTCGCTGCGGCTTGTGTGTACCTAGCGTCCCCGTCACTTTCCAGCGGGCAATCAACCACAACAACATTGTTGGGCGACTTCGAGGCGTAGTGGGCGCGATCCTCAGGGCTCAACACGTCATATGGCGGAGATATAACGGTCGTGAGATCTTGTCCAGCCGAGTATCGAAGGGCTCTAAATGGCAAGAATTTCGTCACCCATATACGGTGACAGATGAAGCGTGGCAATACAAATACCTAGGGTAGATAGGTGCTCCTTTTGTGCGACTTAGACGGCGTGGTTTGGCTTGCTCATCAGCCGCTGCCTGGCAGCGTGGAAGCTTTGGAATCGTGGCGTGGAGCGGGGCACGAGGTTGTTTTTTGCACTAACAATTCCTTCAACACAATCGCAGAACAGGAACGTTTTCTATCGGCAATCGGGGTCGATGCTTCAAATCGGGTGGTCTCTTCAGCCACGGCGGCAGGGAACTTGGTTGCGGCCGGCGAAGTTGTGCTCGTGTGCGGTGGGCCAGGCATCGTTGAAGCTGTAACGAGCCGTGGAGCGACTGCAGTGGTTCCAGACCAAAACGTTGCCAATGTGGATGCGGTCATCGTGGGTTTTGACCGGACATTTGATTATCAGAAACTCAAGATTGCGAGTGAAGCGGTGCGTGCTGGCGCACGACTCATAGGCACAAATCACGACCCAACCTATCCAACTCCTGACGGCGAAATTCCTGGTGGGGGAGCATTGGTTGCAGCAGTGGCATATGCCAGTGAAACCGAGGCCATTTTTGCGGGCAAGCCTATGCGTCCGATGTTTGCATCCGCGATGTCCTTAGCTGAACGTTTAGTTGCTCGTGCGATTAATACAAACGAAATATTTGTAGTTGGTGATCGTGATGATTCCGATGGGGAGTTTGCGCGACGCAATGGAGTTAGTTTTTGCCACGTAAAAACAGGTGTCAAGACTCAGCCTTCAAGCGGAGTTAGATCGTTCGCTGATTTAGAAACCGTCGTCTCGCAATTGCTTGGAGCTGGCAATGCGTAGATCAAGGCTGGATCAAGAGTTGGTGCGGCGCGGAGTCTTCCAAAGTAGATCCGCCGCGCATACCGCCATCGAGGCAGGTGTCGTGCTGGTGAATGGAGCAGTGGCTGATAAAGCTTCCCGCCAAGTTTCGACGGCTGACGCCATTGTGATCACCGAACGTGCCCGCTTTGTGGGTCGCGGTGGGGAGAAGCTCGATGCTGCTCTTGGTCGCTTCGCGATTGTGGTCGCCGGCCGAGACGCCCTTGATGTTGGTTCCTCAACTGGCGGATTTACGGATTGTCTGTTGCAGCATGGTGCTAGTTCAGTGGTGGCCATTGATGTGGGGCACAACCAATTGCACGAGCGCCTCCGCAATGATCCACGTGTGAAATCACACGAAGGACTCCACATCAAAGATGCAAGCTCTGGGGATTTGGGTGGTCCGTTTTCCTTGATTGTGGTTGACCTTTCTTTCATATCGCTCAAATCGGTGGCGGACCATTTAGTTGAGCTCGCTGCGAACCGCGCTGATTTGGTGTTGCTGGTAAAGCCGCAGTTTGAGGCCGGGAGGACCGAAGTAAGTAAAGGGCAAGGGATAATCCGTGACGAGGAGATTCGCCAAAGAACTTTGACAGAAGTGACCGAGTGCTTTGTGGCTAAGGGCTTTACGATGGAAGGCGTGATCGATTGTCCTGTTCCTGGCGCAAATGGGAATGTTGAGTTTTTGTTATGGCTACGCGCTGGGGAAAGAAGCGGATCGTGAAACGAGTACTCCTGGTCCCACATCCAACCCGCACCGATGCGCAGGAGCTCCTGAGTTCGGCGGCGGAATTTCTGGAGCGCCACGGAGCACAAGTAATTCGTTGGAGCGTCGCAGATCTCTCGGCTAAAGGTGGAGCGGAGTTCGGCGTTGGAGAATTGGATCTAGTGGTTACGCTCGGCGGAGATGGGACTGTGTTGCGAGCCCTGCAGCTAGTTGGCGATTCAGAAACCCCGATCATCGCAGTCAACGCAGGAAACCTTGGCTATCTGACGGAACTCGCACCGAATAAGTTGATGGCAACTTTGGAACGCTGGCTACAAGGTGCTTCATTTGTCGAAGATGATCGCATGCTGCTTCGAGTGGAATGCAATCTTCGAGGGGTTACAACGCATCGATTCGCACTCAACGAAGCAGTTGTTGAAAAGCGCGAATCGGGGCATACAGTGCGTGTTCGGGTCGACATTGATGATGAAGTTTTCACATCATTTGTTGCCGACGGTGTAATTGTGGCCACGCCGACTGGTTCTACCGCTTATGCATTTTCGGCGCGTGGACCCATCATTTCGCCCCGACAACGTGCTGTTTTGATGACTCCGGTTTCTCCTCACATGCTCTTTGACCGGTCGTTAGTGCTTGCAGGTGATGAGAAGTTGCGGATATCCGTTGAAAGCAGCCGAGAAG
>JAFMEI010000161.1 GCA_017856815.1 Ilumatobacteraceae bacterium | reverse complement strand
ACTCATACTCCGCGACGGCTGGATCGAGGGTCGCATTGCACTAATCACGGCGATTGTTTCAATCGTCAGCGTTGGACCTGTCTTCATGTTCGCCGGTGCTGGGCCAAGCTCGTGGTTCCAATACTGCGGAACGTAAAAGTAAAGACTTACTCCGTCAGTTACTCTCGCGAGGACGAACTGGACCGTCGTATTGCATCTGCAAGAAACCATATGTACGGAAGATTGCACCCGGGAATTGCTGTGGCACAAAGCCTTCAGCGAGTCGCAGATTAGGAAGGCGGCGATACAGCGTTTCAATTGCCACCTGCGCTTCCATACGAGCAAGGTTTGAACCCAAGCAATGATGAATACCAAGACCAAATCCGAGGTGACTTGGAAGTCCAACAAAATTACGGTCCACAATGAACTCATCCGGGTTTTCAAACACCGCGGGATCGTGACTTCCCGCACCGTAAAGATTGAGCACGCGACAACCTTTCGGAATCTGGACTCCCCCAACTTCGGTATCCCGTAGGGCCGTCCGGAACAAACCATGAATTGGGCCGTCAAAGCGCATTCCCTCATCCACAGCGTTCATGGAAAGACCCTTGAGGTCGCTAAGTAACTTTGCCTTCTCAGTGGGGCTGTCTTCAATCGCCTTTACAAGGTTGCCGATGAGAGTTGTGGTCGTCGTGTTGCCAGCCGAGAGCAGCAAACGAATCATCGCCACACATTCGGTCTGAGTGAATCGGTCGCCGTCCACTTCTGCAGCAACGATTGCTGAAATGAGATCAGTTGGTTGCTCGCCACCCGCAGCAAGAAGCGCCTGTCGTTCGTTCACAAGCGATGCCAGGTAAGCGTTGAAAGCGTCCATATCAGCCTGGATCACGCTTCGGTCAGGCAACGATGCTGCCTGCTCCATTAGTTCGCTCCAACGCCGAAACTGATCACGGTCTTGCATCGGCACGCCCAGCATCTCGCAGATGATTTGCACTGGCAATGCAGCACCAATAACTGAAATCAGTTCGAAAGTGCCGCCCTCTTTCGGAAGTTGATCAATGTAATCGTCCGCAACTTCTTGAATTCGCGGCGCGGTCGCATCAATTCGTGCCGGCGAAAAGGCAGACACGAGAAGACGGCGCTGCTTGGTATGGCGGGGCGGATCCGCAAATGCGAGCACTTGCTCTTCCTCGGAGTAGTCCTCCTTGGCAACTGTCACGCCATGGACGTTGGAGAATGTCTGATGATCACGAAGTACCTCTGTAATGAGGTCATATCGCGTGATCTGGAAATACTCCTCATCTGGTTGCACAATGTGCGCCACCGGACACTTCTGGCGATCTGCGGCAATGGCTGGCCACGGCGGGTCAACAGTCTCAGATACTGGGTTGTATTCAGGCATGTCTTTTCTCCTTAACTTGAAATTGTGATCGCATACCAAGGACACGAATCGGCAACTGCCATGAGTTGCGCCACGTCTATGGAATCCCAATCCACGTCGTCACGAATTTGAGCTTTGCGATTCGCTACAACAAACACATTGGGCATTGATTGTTGACAATGTGCTGTACCGCTACACGAGCCGTGATCGACGAATATACGAACTTTGTCGTTGCCGCCTTCTGCCGACATCTATTTACCGCCGTAATTTGATGGAACGAGACTCGACACATCTTGACCAGTCATCATCTTTGCTGGGAGTCCGGTATCCCAATAGTCAGTCCAGCGCGTGATCTGCCCCTGATTCAAAACAAACGCGCCCATGACTGGCACCCCGTGGATCGTGCCGTCTGGCCCCTTAATGAGGTCGAGACGTTCCGTGAGAACTACATCGCCATTTACTGCGATGTTCTTCATTACGTATTCATAGGAGTCTGGAAACATCGCAAACTGCCCGGCAAGGTTTTCCAGAATTGCTTCCACACCTTCAGAAGCTGGCATTCCGCAATTCTGATAGACAGCATTCGGGGCAAGGAAGGGACGCAGGGCCTCCGCATTGCGATCGGCCATGCGATCGCAGAATTTCTGAACAATCGCCAACGTTTCTGACACTTTGCCCCCTAAATAGGTCAATACATACAACCTGTATGTAGACGATACAGTGAGGTTTTGCATGGGTCAAGAGCAACCGAACTTCAGCCCAACCGAGGCGAACCAATTGGCGTCGCGATCTGCCGACACCAAGCAGGCGCTAATTGATGCTGCACGCGAACTGTTTGTCGAAAATGGATATTTTCAAACTGGTACCGAAGAGATTGTGCGCGCAGCGGGCGTTACGCGAGGCGCGCTCTACCACCACTTTTCTGACAAGAAGGCACTGTTTCTCGCTGTCTTTGAAGCAATCGAAGAAGAGCTAATTGGATCTTCCGCGCAACTCACAACCAACACCGACTCGTTCACCCGATTACAGGAAGCAATGCTGGGCTTCTTGGACGCATCGCTCACCCCGGAAGTCCAGCGCGTTCTTTTAATAGACGGTCCAGCTGTTCTCGGATGGCAGGAGTGGCGTGCATTGGAGGCAAAATATGGTCTTGGCGTCATTCAAGAACTACTCAAAGATGCAATTGAACAAGGGGTAATTCCGCCGCAGCCGGTTACAGCGCTTGCACACATCCTTTTGGCGGCGGTAGACGAGGCCGCTCTGTACATCGCTAACTCACCTGATCCCATTGCGGCTCGTGATGTGTCGGCTAGTGCAATGCAAGCCGTCACGGCTGGCCTCACGGGAAAATCCCCGGAATGAACTAGAGAAAATGGAGCGGACGACGGGATTCGAACCCGCGGCAAGTCTTATAGTTACTCAGT
>JAFMEI010000160.1 GCA_017856815.1 Ilumatobacteraceae bacterium | reverse complement strand
CCATTGATGACCTGCCCGCAGTGGTGCAATCAATGAACGTGTCAATCGGTGTTCTAGCAACACCGGGTGCCGCAGCTCAAGAAGCAGCAGATCTCATGGTGCGTGCAGGTATTACCTCGATTCTCAATTTTGCCCCCGTGGTTATTGCGACACCGCGGGCAGTTCGGGTGCGCAAGGTGGATCTTGCATCGGAATTGCAGATTCTGAGCTACTACGAGGACCGCCGTCAGAGCGCGAACCCAAGTGCTGACCCAGCACGCACGGCGAGCGCATAACGTGTTGGTCAGCCTGAAGGTCGTAAACGGGGGGATGTAAGTGTCGATTGTGGTCATCGGTGTGAACCATCGCACTAGCCCGTTGTCGGTTCTTGAGCGCATGACGCTGTCCCAAGACGAACAGGTGAAGGCAGTTCACAGTCTTGTGGCCCGGTCGAATGTCAATGAAGCGGTGATTCTTTCAACTTGTAACCGCACCGAGGTGTACGCCGTTGCAGAGAAATTTCATGGCGCATATGGCGACATCCAGCAGTTCTTCAGTGAGTTGAGCGGCCTCAGCACCGATGAACTCCAGCAATACATCTACAACCAGCACGATGCTGCTGCTATCAGTCATCTATTCGAAGTGGCTGCGGGTCTCGATTCAGCAGTACTAGGCGAGACCGAGATTCTTGGGCAAGTGAAACAGGCCTGGGATCTTGCGCGAGTTGAGGGTGGTGTGCGCACAACCCTGAACATTCTTTTCCGTCATGCACTCGAAGTTGGCAAGCGCGCTCGTACCGAGACCAGCATTAGTAGGCACACGGCGTCTGTTTCTCATGCAGCGGTGGAGATGGCTGGTGAATTGCTGGGCACACTTACGGGACAGCGTGTGCTTGTGGTCGGTGCCGGTGAAATGGGCGAAGGTGTGGCTAACGCACTTCAACACGCAGGTGCTGGAGATATCACCGTCGTCAATCGAACCCCCGCGCGCGCAGTCGAAATTGCCGAACGCATCGGTGCGTCAGTTCGTGCATTTAAAGATCTTGACAAAGCAATGATCGATGCCGATGTGGTGCTTACTTGTACTGGCTCAGGCACTCTGGTCATCGAGCGTGAAACCGTCGAGAGCGTGCAGGAAGTGCGGAGTGGCGCTCCGCTACTGATTGTTGATATCGCCGTACCACGTGACGTTGATTCAACAGTGGAGTCGGTTCGTGGTGTGATGCTCCGCAACCTTGATCACCTCCGTGATTGGGCCGCACGCGGAATTGCGATGCGCGAAGCCGAAGCACAAATGGTGCGAGTCATAATCAACGACGAGGTTGATCGATTCTCATCTGAATTGACCGCGCGCCAAGCCGCACCTTTGGTTTCTGAGTTGTACGAGCGTGCTGACCAGATGCGCCTCAGTGAACTTGACCGTTATTCCTCAAAGTTGTCCGGGCTTACTCCGGAGCAAACCGATGCTGTTGATGCGCTTACAAAAGGCATAATCGCCAAGTTCCTCCATCCGATATCGATGCATTTGAAAGATGATGCTGGCACCCCACAGGGTGAGCGCAATGCTGCGGCTGTGCGCGATCTCTTTGACCTGCACTAGGTCCAATGAACACAATTCGCATTGCCACCCGCGGCAGCGATCAAGCGCGCACGCAAGCCGAAGCAGTTGGCGACGCACTTCGCTCGGCTTGGTCCGATCTCGCCATTGAATATGTGATTGTCAGTACGACCGGTGACCAGAAACAAGATGTGCCGCTGCACCAGATCGGTGGACAAGGCGTATTCGTCAAAGAAGTCCAAAACGCCGTGTTGGATGGCCGCGCTGATCTTGCTGTGCATTCAGCCAAGGACCTTCCCGCTGCAACGCATCCCGAACTCGCAATCTGTGCTTTTGTGCGTCGACGTGATCCGCGTGATGCACTTATCGGTGTCGCACTAAACGCGCTCGAACAAGGTGCCACGGTGGCAACAGGGTCGATTCGGCGCAAAGCACAACTGCGCAGATTGCGTCCTGATCTTCAGTTTGTTGAGCTCCGAGGCAACATTCGTTCGCGCCTTGGAAAAGTCCCTGCCGGCGGCTCAATTGTTATGGCCTTGGCGGCTCTCGAGATACTCGGAGAGACCAACGCCGTGGCCGAAGTTCTTGACATCAGTGCCATGGTGCCGATGGTTGGCCAAGGCTGTGTTGCAGTTGAATGTTCGGCACACAATTCGCAGCTCATGGAGTTGATGGCCGCTGTGGATCACGCCCAGACGCGTCGCGATGTATCACTCGAACGCATCTTCCTTGATGAACTTGGTGCGGGTTGTTCAATGCCAATAGGTGCACACGTGATCGAAAATGATCTGCATGTGTTTATGGCTTCAGAAAATGGCAACGAGCGCTACTTCCAAAAGGTATTTGATCTGACGGGTGTTGCCGATGAGGAGCAACTCGTACGCGCCGCGGCCCGCGAAGCAAGGACAGCTGTTGCCTAGAGTTCTGCTTACTCGTGCCGCAGGACAGAACGAGTCGCTTGCAGCCGCATTAAGCGAACACGGAATTGAGCCAGTAATCATTCCTGTGCTCGAGATTCGTTTTAATACTGATGCACTTGAGGTTGAACTCGCGCGAACTGTTTTTGATTGGGTTGTGGCCACATCACCTAACGGTGCTCGTACGGTTGCAGACCACATTCCAAATAGTTGCAAGGTTGCAGTGGTGGGCAAAACCACCGAGGAGGCACTCGGGCGACGTGCTGACCTAGTAGCTGAAGTCACGAATGCTGAAGGACTCGTCGAAGCTTTTCCAACTGCTGCAATTGATGGCGGAAAGGTGTTGGTGTGTCGAAGTGAT